>CAZRAD010000044.1:0-17753 GCA_964597945.1 uncultured bacterium | reverse complement strand
CGCATCGAACGCCAGGAGGCTGACGAGGACCGCTACGGCGATGCCGACGCCGCCAATGGTCAGCGGCGAGCGGATCTTGCGGCGCCATAGGATTCGCAGAGCGAGTCGGAAAACGTTCATCGGAGTTCGACCCCCTGCCCGAGGATCATGACCCGACCGTCGGTGACCGTGACCGTGCCCTCGATGACCACATCGCTCCCGACACGCTGGGGTATCGCGATCCCGTGTGGCGCGAGGTCAACACGGACCACTGCCGCGTCTTCAGCAAGATTGAACCAGCAACCGGACGGGCACTCTGTCTGGATCTCTCCCTCGACACGCACCATGCTCCCATCGTGAGCCGCCGGATCGGACAGGATGGCTGACAGTGAGGTGGTCTCGGTCAGCGTGATCGCTTCGCCGAACTGCTCACCTCCACCTCCACCGCCACCGCCACACCCGGCGATCGTGGCCAGGAAGGCGAACGCGGCGGCCGCAAGGATGACGGTCTTGAATGCTCTCATTGTGTCCCCCTTAGTGGGTCTGCCCGACGTGTTCCTCTACGGGGAAGAACGCGTGGAGCAGAAGCAGGTTCTTGGTGATGCCTCGAACGGTCGCATCGAAGTCCTCGGCGCTCTCTCTGCTCGGGTCCTTGACGGTACAGCATGCCGGCAGGGCGTCACCCGCCTCGGCGGGGACGGACGCGGTCTCCGACTTGAGCACTGCCATCAGATCGGGGAGCGTCAGCCCCTTGAAGCTGTCCGTGAACGCCTCGTCGCGGAAGCTCGCGGACTCGGGAGAAGAGATCCTCTGGTAGTAGAAGTCGACGATCGTGCCCGATGGATCCGTGGCGAGTATCAACTGCATCCCGCCGTACATTCCCTTCTGATTGACCCCGTGGATCCGCCCGATCGTCCTGGTTCCCTTGAGCACCGTGTAATATGCGTACGGGACGTCGAGCGCTTCGAAGACAGGATCCAGCTCGCCACCGAGCGCCGTCTCGATCCGCGTCGCGAGCGAATCGCCGCCGCGTTCGGCGATGCTCACGAACTCGGTTCGGTATGACGTGGCGTCGGGGAAGAGTCGGAGCACATCACGGTCCGGATCGTTGAGCGTGCACCCGACGGCAGCCCCGGCGGCCGTCACGGCCACCGCGAGGAAGGCGATCGTGAGTGCGAGCACGGTGCAGGGTGTGAGTCGTGTCATCTCATCCTCCGTAGTAGTAGAGCTGGATCGTCGCCTGCGCCTCAGCGTGGTCGCAGTCTCGGGCCAGCTCCGTCAGAGCAGCGCGGACGGTCAGTCTATCGGTCACCTTGTACCCGGCGGCTGCGATCCCTGTCACGGTGCTGAAGCCCCCCCGCGCCAGATCGCTGTCCCAGACACGCACCTGCCACGCGAACAGCCACCGCTGGTTCGAAGGCGGTGAGTAGTCGACTTGGAACAGCGCACCACCAACCGTGGATGAGTCGTCCACGCCGGCGCTCGCTTCGGCGAGAACCATGAACGCACCCGCCGAGTGCTCTACGGAGAGAGCAGCGCGGCTGATCTCAACGCTCTCTTCGGCATAGTCGGGGAGAGGGAGCGTTCTCGCCTGTGTCGCCTTCCGCAGATCTCCACGGACGATCGATACCCCGAACCGCGAATCGCGCCCTGGTGGCGTCCATACCTGGGCCGACGCGAGATACGAGCCGTCGTCCGGCGCGGGAGCCATGCCCGAGCCCAACTGGAGCGCAACCTCGAGATCGAGCGGCCCTGCGATACCCGAGTAGCCGATTCCCCAATCCTTCTTGAACCCGAGGTCCATCCCGACCAGGGTCTGTGCCAGTGTGCCGTGCGTGTCGCGAACCGGCTCGAGACCGTGGGCGGGGGAGAAGTGTCCGATGCGGAGCTTCTTCCCGAGTCCAAGCCTGTACTCGAGCCATGCGTTGTGGACCTCAAGCGCCCACGCCTCGTCGCTCGGAGCGCACGAGTCGTAGCTTGCACGGAGCTGCAGATTGGTCGTGACTATGTCGCCGCGGTCGGTCGAGAACTTCGCGAAGTGCTCGAAGCCGGCGGCACTGCGCTGCGAGCCCGGGAGTGCTCCGACCCAGTCGTTGCCATCGGAGTAGCCAACGACGAGGCTGAGTTCGCCCGCCGTCTGCGTCGTCATGCCGGCCGCGGCCGGTGTGGGTGCGAGAGCCATCAACAACGCGAAGACCGCCAGTACCGAGATACTCGGGAGCGCGAGGACAACCGCCACCGCTGTGCCGGCGGAGGAGACGTTCCTTCCTGTCGTTGCCAGAGTCCGCATGGGCCTACCGTTTGAAGTATCGTTCCATGAGCGTCATCAGCTCGTCGGTCTTGGCCTGAGCCTCGTCCTCGGAACCCGATCGCATCGCATCGGTTACGCAGTGTTCGATGTGACTCTTGAGAATCTTCAGTCCTACTGCGCCCAGCGCGGACTGTGCCGCCTGCACCTGCGTGACGATGTCGATGCAGTACTCGCCGTCCTCGACCATCCGTTGAATGCCGCGGATCTGACCCTCGACCCGCGCGAGCCGCTTCAGGTTCGCGTCGTGCCGCGTCGTGTGGCCTTTCACAAGTTCTCCCTCCTTCGGTACGTGGCTCCTCTTTCCGTCTGTCACCCAATATATACCCCTGGGGGGTATATAGCAAGCACGGTCGCTAGCTCTCTTCATTGACTGGCGCGGAGATGGCGTCCGGTACGGGCTATCCATCCGAGCGGCCGCACCTTGACTGGCCCCGCGGGATTCCTCTACGATGTCTCTCCACACCGGTGACGTGTCCAGCGTGACTGTAGATTCGTTGAGGCAGGAGGGGGGATGCGACTAAGACTCGTCAGGACGTCCGGGTTTGCGGCGGCGATCCTGCTGCTCGTTGTCTGTTCGTGCGCTCCCGCGCCGTCCGGTCCACCGAACATCGTCCTCATCGTCATCGACACGCTCCGGCCTGACCATCTGCCGTTCCATGGGTACCAGCGCGACACAGCACCGTTCCTTGCGGAACTTGCGACAAAGGGTGTCGTCTTCGAACACGTCCAGTCGACCTCGTCCTGGACCGCTCCGGCGACGGCGTCGCTTCTCACATCACTTCATCCCGTCCAGCACGGCGTGCACTCCGGGCTCACGGCCGTCCGTACGCAGCAGCAGGCAGACCCGACCATCACGCTGAACCGCATCCCGTCCGAGGTCGCCACCGCCGCCGAGATACTCAAGGCGGGTGGCTACAGTACATGGGGCGTCGCCGACAATCTCAATATCTGTTCCGAGCTTGGCTTCGAACAGGGGTTCGACCACTTCCGGATGACGAGCGATGTCGGTGCCGCCGCGGTCAACGCGACAGTGCGCGGGTGGCGCAATGGGATCGAGGAGGAGGGGCCGTACCTCCTGTATCTCCATTACATGGACCCGCACCGGCCGTATCTCAAGCGCGCGCCGTGGTACACGCCGCGTGACGGCGAGCTGCTCGACTCGATCTCCGCGTACGACAGCGAGATCAGCCACGTCGACCGGAAGATCGAGGAGCTCTTTGAGCTTCTTCGCTGGGATGAGAATACGCTGATCATCGTCACGTCAGACCACGGTGAGGAGTTCCAGGACCACGGCGGCTGGGACCACGGACGGACGCTCTACGCGGAGGTTGTCGACGTGCCGCTGGTCGTCTACTCGTCCGCGGTCGGATGCGCCACCACGCCCGCGGTCGGGAGTAGCGGCGCGGCCGTGAGCGGTGCCGCGGCCGATCAGGCGTCCGGCGGCATTCGACGCGTGATGGAGTCGGTCTCGATCCTCGATGTTCTTCCCACGATGCGCGATGCGGCCGGACTCTCCGTCGGGGAGGCGGAACAGGGGGTGAGTCTCCTGCCCGTCATCACGGGAGAGGCCGACGCGCCGGCCGGACGCTCGTTCCACGCCGAGCTCAGGAGTCCGCCGTGGTTTGGGAGCCTGACGCTGCACTCCGTCACTCGAGAGCGGCAGAAGTACATCCTCACGCTCCCAGACGCAGAGGAGCTTTTTGACCTGACCCGCGACCCGGAAGAGCGCGAGTCGCTGGTGGACAGGCGGAGAGACGCCGTCACTGCATTCCGGGCGGAGCTCGCTGAGTTCCTGGAGAGCGTTCCCCGGTATGCCGCCGGAACCGTCGACATATCGCTCGATGCCGAGACGCGAGAGCAGCTTGAGTCCCTCGGCTATATGCAGTAGGAGGTTCTGTGAACCGGTTCCGTTCGACTGTCCGTCGTTCTCTTCACGCGCGCGGGATTCTCGCGCGTCCGCCCCTCGCGTGCCTGCTCGCGGCGGGCATCCTGGTTCTCGCTTCATGCTCAGCGCAGCCCCCCGAGATCGAGGGCGCGTCGCACGTCATCTTCATCTCGATCGACACGGCGCGCGCCGACCACTTCGGATTCATGGGGAGCGAGACCGTCCGGACACCTCGACTGGATGCGTTCGCCGCTGAATCGATCGTCTTCACGGACTACATGACGGTCGTTCCCACGACGCTCGCGTCTCACACGACCCTGATGACCGGCAAGTACCCGCTCCATCACGGCACGCCGCGCAACGGCTTCCTCATCAATGAGAAGAACGAGATGCTCGCTGAGATCCTGGGTGCTGCCGGGTTCCACTCGGCCGGATTCGCGGGGTCGTTCGCTCTCGACAGCCGGTTCGGCTTTGCGCAGGGCTTCGATTACTACGACGAGAGCTGGGATATCCTCGTGACACCCGACGGGGCCGATCAGAACCAGCGTCTGGCGTCGGAGGTGACCGATGCGGTTCTCGAACACATTGACGCGGCGGGGATACAAGAACATCTCTTCGTCTTCGCGCACTACTTCGATCCGCACGCACCGTACACGGCTCCGCCGCCGTACGATACGATGTATGACCCGCAGGGCTGGCGCGACATTCCTCCGATCGCGACGGTTAAGCGACATCCGAACCTCTCCGATGAACAGCGGAGAGAGTACGCACGGCGGCTCGAGCTGCAGTACGCAGCGGAGATCTCGTACACGGACGAACACGTCGGGCGGCTGCTGGATGAGCTCGACGCACGCGGTATCCTCGACGATGCGCTCGTCGTCGTGACGAGCGACCACGGCGAATGCATGTGGGAGCACGGGGAGGAGTTCGACCACGGACAGACGGTTTACCAGGCCACAATGCACGCGCTCTGCGTCATGCGGCTTCCGGGAGCGGCGTTGGGAGGAACACGCGTGGAGTCCGTGGTGGCGAACGTGGACGTGCTGCCCACCGTGCTCGGATTCCTCGGGCTCGGTGTCCCCGACGGTGTCGATGGTGAGGCCATCGGGCTCGACACCGCGTCACTCGACGCCCTCGGCTCCCGCGTGCGGTTCGGCGAGGCCACGAAGCCGCGCGGCGACGTCGAGACGGACCCCAGATGGTACAATATCAAGAAGGCTCGGTGCGTCAGGGACGGTCGCCACAAGTACATCGAGACGCCGTACCTGTGGACGGCGGAGCTCTACGACCTCCAGGCGGATCCTCACGAGGTCGACGATCTTCTCTCGGCGGATGGGATCGATGCCGCCGGGGGCGCGACGCCCGGTGCCCGGAGGCTGTCTCGGGGCGAACTCGAGTCCCTCCACGGGCGGCTCGCGGGTGAGCTGACCGCGTGGACCGAGTCGGCCCGGCCTCTGCCATCGCATTTCGACTCGTCCCAGATGGACGAGACCGTCGAGCGGCTCAGAAGTCTCGGATATCTTCAGTAGGCAGCCGGTCACGGTCAGACGGTCGGCCGGGGATCGGCGATCACTCGCGGACCGGCAATCAGACGTGAACTGGAGGCGGGAGCGAAGGGCATGGGCAACAACGAGCATCTCAGCGGGAGCAGTCTCAGAGAGCAATACGCGGCGTTCCTGGATGAGTGTCCCGACTACTCTTCCACGCTGCCGCTCGACACGATCCGCGCGACCGAGTTCTCGCGGCTCGACCGGCTCGGGCACGTCTACCTCGACTACACCGGCGGCGGGCTCTATGCGGAGTCGCAGATCCGAGACCAGATGTCGTTCCTGCTTGCGACCGTGCTCGGCAATCCCCACTCTTCAAATCCAACATCCTCGACCAGTGAGGAACTCGTCGAGCGGTGCCGGAGCCGCATACTCCGGTTCTTCAACGCACCGGAGGACGAGTACGTCGCCATCTTCACGGGCAACGCCAGCCAGGCGATCAAACTCGTGGGGGAGGCATACCCGTTCTCCTCGAAGAGCCATCTCCTTCTGACGTTCGACAACCACAACTCCGCGAACGGGCTCCGCGAGTACGCCCGCGCCGGCGACACGGCGACCTGCTATCTTCCGATCGTCCCGCCGGATCTGAGGACCGCCGAGGGGTCCATCCACGCGTGCATGTGTCAGCGCGAGGGAGAGGACGACAAGCTCTTCGTCTATCCGGTCCAGTCCAATTTCTCAGGCGTGCAGCATCCGCTCGAGTGGGTCGAGCTCGCACACCTGCGTGGGTGGGACGTCATTCTCGATGCTGCGGCCTACGTGCCGACGAACCGGCTTGACGTCGCTCGCTGGCGACCGGAGTTCGTGCCCATCTCGTTCTACAAGATGTTCGGGTACCCGACCGGCGTCGGCGCGCTCATCGCGAGGCGGGAGGCGCTGGAGAAGCTCCGGCGCCCTTGGTTCGCCGGCGGCACCATCACGGTGGCCTCGGTTCAGGCCGATCAGCACTTTCTCCACGTCGGGCCTGCGGGATTCGAGGACGGCACACTTAACTACGCGTGTCTCCCGGCGATCGAGCGCGGTCTCGATTTCCTCGATTCGGTGGGGATGGAGACCATTCACAACCGCGTACACTGTCTGACAGGATGGCTCCTTCATCGCATGACGGCGCTCGAACATGGAAACGGCGCGCCGCTTGTCCGGATATACGGTCCCACGACGAACGAATTCCGCGGCGGCACGGTTGCCTTCAACGTGTACGACCGCGACGGTCATGCGGTCGACCATCTCGAGGTCGAGCGTCGGGCGAACACGTGGAACATATCGCTGCGGACGGGGTGCTTCTGCAACCCCGGAGCGGGGGAGATGGCGCTGGGGCTGACGAAGGACGAGATCGTCACCTGCTTCACGCGGGCGGACTCCCGCATGACGTTCAACGAATTCCGCCGGTGCATCGACGAGAAGAGCACTGGCGCCGTCCGCATCTCGCTCGGGGTCGCGTCGAACTTCGCCGATGCGGCGTCCTTCATCCAGTTCCTCAAGAGCTTCCGGGATGCCTAGGGCCCCCCGGAAGTCGGTCGTTCGATGGACCCTCGGCTACTTCACGAGACTGACCTTTGCGGTCTCGACCTCATCGCCCGCCTCCAGCATCAGGAAGTAGACGCCGCTTCCGAGCGGTCGGCCGTCAGACGCGGTGCCGTCCCAGGCGACCGTGTGGCTGCCCGCGGTGCGGGGCGAGTCCGCGAGTGTACGAACGGCGCGGCCCGCGATGTCATACACGGTGAGTCTGACGGACGCAGGCCCGGCCAACGTGAACCGGACGGTCGTCGTCGGGTTGAACGGGTTGGGACTCCCCGCGAGCTCCGCAATGAGCTTCCCGTGCGTCACCGGCTCCTCAACACCCGTGATCTCGTCGAGGTCGATCGAGTGCATCGAACGTCCGTGCGTGCCGGCAACCAGGGTGCGGGTCGGCTGGTGGATCTTGATGTCGTAGACCGGGACCGGCGGGAGACCCGAACCGAGCATGTCCCACGTCGCGCCGGTGTCGCGCGAGTAGTAGCAGCCCAGGTCGGTGCCGACATAGAGGAAGGAGGGCATGTCCGGATCGATGGCGATGACGCTGACGGCCGCATTCGGCAGTCCGTCATCGATGGCCGTCCATGTCGCACCGGAGTCTTCGGTCCGGTACACGCGCGAGATGGCCTCGTCCCACCGCATGCCCGAGAACGTGACGTAGGCTGTCGTGCAGTCCGTCGGGTCGATCGCGACACGCGTCACCCAACGGTTCGGCAGACTTCCTGAGACCTTCGTCCAGTTCGTGCCGCCGTCATCGGACATCCAGACGTTCGAGTCATCGGTTCCCGCCCAGATCACATTCGGGTTCGACGGAGCCACGGCGATGGTCGTGACGGTTCCGTAGCTCGCACCGGGTGCCGCATCCGTCAGGTCGCCGCTGATGGGGTTCCACGAATCCGCGCCGTTCGTCGTTCGGTAGACGCGGTAGGTTCCAAGGTAGAGCGTCTCGTGGTCGCTCGGGTCCATCACGACCGGCATCGACCAGTTCGTGCGTTCGTTGCCGACCCCGTTGAGCCCCCAGTACCAGTTGTACCCGAAGTCCGTGGACTTGTAGAGGTTGCCGTACTGGTACTCGCAGTAGATGATGTCGGAGTCCGTGGGATCGACGATCGTGTAGAAGCCGTCCCCGCCGAAGATCCGTTCCCAGTCGTCCACGCCGCCCGTGGCGGTGCGGAGCGTTCCGTTGTCCTGTGTTCCGCCGTAGAGCCTCGACGGGTCGAGGTAATCGATCTCGATGGCGTAGAACTGGTTCGTCGGCTGGTCGTAGAGTTTGGACCATGTGTCGCCGGCGCTGTCGGAGAAGTAGATGCCGCCGTCGTTGCCCTCGTAGATGTGTGTCGGGTTCGACGGATCGAAGACCATGGCGTGATGGTCGACGTGGTTCGCCGAGGCGACCTCGCTCCAGCTCGCGCCCCCGTTCGTCGTGCGGTAGAGGGGCACGCCCATCGCGAACACGCGGTCCGGGTCGGTCGGATCCACGCGGATCTGACCGAAGTACCACCCGAACGAACTCGTGAGGTTGGACAGCGCACCATCGTTGGTCTGCGTCCACGTCGCCCCGTAGTTCGTGCTCTTGTAGACGCCCATGAAGTAGCCCGGGTCGTCGCAGTAGAAGGCATAGACGACATTGGGGCTCGACTCGCAGACGCTGACGCCGATACGGCCGACATCCGCCCCGGAGGGGAGGCCGTTGGTCAGTTCCACCCACGTGTCGCCGCCGTCGGTCGACTTGTGGATGCCGCTCGTCCACCCGCCCGACTTCCTCGAGTTCAGCCTGCGCACGCGCTCCCACATCGCCGCGTAGAGCGTGTCCGGATGCGCCGGGTCATAGGCGAGGTCGATCGCCGCGGTCGAGTCGGAGACGGCGAGCACCTGATCCCACGTCGTCCCGCCGTCCTCGGTGCGGTAGACGCCGCGGTCGGGGCTCGTCCCGAAGAGCACGCCGGCCGCCGCGACCCATATGCGGTCAGCATTGTGCGTATCGACGAGAACGCGTCCGATGTAGCGGGTCTCGTCGAGACCCAGATGCTCCCAGGTCGAGCCGGCATCGGTCGACCGGAAGACGCCCATGCCGGACCAGCTGTAGCTCGATGAGTTCGCCTCGCCCGTTCCCACGTAGATCGTGTTCGGGTCCTGCGGGTCGAGCGCGATGGCGCCGATCGACTGGACCGGCTGGTCGTCGAAGATGGGATCCCAGCTCGCTCCCGCGTCCGTGGACTTGAACACGCCGCCGCTGGCCATGGCGGCATAGATGATGTTCGGGTTGGTCGGGTGGATCGCGAGGTCCGTGACGCGCGCGCCGATGTTGGATGGGCCTCGCTCCTGCCACGCGACACGGGTCTCGCCGCGGGATGCGATCCGCCGCGCCTGAACGTCGAGCGTCGCTTCGCGGATCTCGTCGTGGTTGAGTCGGTCGTAGGGGTACGCGCGCTGCGCGTGTGCCCAGTCGTTCGGGAGGCAGCCCGGCTCATATGGCGTTCCCGCCGCGGCCATCTCGGCCTTGAGTTCCGTCTTCTCAGCCTTGATGCGCGTTGCCACCTCGGCTGCCGTGTACGTCTCCGCCTGAGGCTCTGTCGAGAGGTGCTGCGTCACCCCGAAGATGGCGGCGGCGAGTACCAGCGCCGCGAAGATGATGATCGTGGTCCTGGGCATGGAACGGGCTCCCTTCGGCGAGTGCCGGGTGTCGGGACACCGGCGCAGGTCACCCCGCGTGCGTCCCATCGTGTCACAGATCGCATATCATACTCATTCTAGCAGGATTCGTGCGCATGACGCATCCTGCCTCTGCTGCAGCGGGTGAAAACACGACCGCTTCTTGACTGTCCATGTGAATTGTGGTATTCTGGAAGAACAGAACCACGAATGACACATCCGTGACGACGGAAGGAGCCCATCGTGCGATGGAGAAGCGCACCCGTGCGACCCGTTCTCGCGGTAGCGATCTCGGCGATCATGGTCGCGACCGCTGCTGCCAACTTCTACGACTACACAGATGACCTCACATCACTCGCCTTCTGCGATGTGGAGAACACGACGGCTCACTGGGATACGGTGGCAGGGGAGATCGTGATCCCCGCCTTCGAAACGCGTGTTGTGGGCGAGGTGCCGGTGACGGGGAGTACGGTGGGGGTGGCGGTGGCCGGCGATATCGCGCTTCTCGCGAGCGACGTGACCGGACTGGTCGTTGTCGACATCACCGATCTGTCGGCGCCTGTCGAGGTCGGAGTGTGTAACACCCCGGGGAATGCAAGGAGCGTTGTCTTCCACGGGGATCTGGCGCTCGTCGCCGACCGCGCGGGTGGACTCGTGATCGTCGACATCCACCAGCCGGCTCTTCCTCACATCATCGGCTCCGTGACGTTCATCGACCAGGCCACCGACGTAGCGGTGTCCGGCGACCACGCCTTCGTCGCCGCAAGCGCTGCCGGCCTGGTGTCTGTGGATATCTCCGATCCGACGGATCCCGCAGTCGTCGCATCACGGACCTTCTCCGGAGACGCGGTGAGTGTGGATATCGACGGGACTCACGCGTACGTCGCCACCGAAGCCGGCGGTCTCCGCATCATTGATATCAGCGACCCGACCAGTCTCGTCGAGGTCGGCGTCGCGTATCCCGGGGGCGACGTGAAGGACGTGGCCATCAGCGGCAATCGCGCGTACTGCGTCGGTTTCAAGGCCGACTGGCCTCCGCCGAACGAGGCCTTCTTCAGGGTCTACGACGTGACCGCCCCCTCAGCCCCGGTGCTTCTCGGCAGCATGACCGACTTCAGCCAGCCCTACGACATCGAGCTCGCCGGTGACAGGGCCTACGTGGCCGACGGGTACTACGGCATCCGCGAGTTCGACATAACAGAGCCGTCCACGCCGATGGTCACGGAGGAGTTCGCCGTCTCGACCTGGGCGTGGGGTCTCGCCGTCGAGGGAAGTCATGTGTTCGTCGCCGATCTCTGGGCGGGTCTCTCCATCGTCCGGATCGGGTCCAGCATTCCGCCGCTGCAGGTGGGCGCTGTGGCTCTCTCGGGGAACTCGTACGGCGTTGCGCTCTCGGGGGACCACGCTTTCGTTGGGACGCAGCTCTCGGGCATCCAGATCGTTGACATCAAGAGTCCCCTGGACCCGGTCGCGGTCGGGAGCTTCGATACGTCCGGCCGGTCGTATGGGCTGAGGGCCGAGGGTGACCTGCTCTATGTGGCGGACGGCGCCTTCGGGATCCGCGTTCTCGACATCATTGATCCTGTGTCTCCCGTGGACATAGGAGGCTACAATACCCTGGGTTTCGCGTATGACGTCGCGGTCGCTGGGCACGTTGCATACGTCGCGGACGGGAACGCAGGGCTTCTGGCCGTGGATGTCTCCGATCCGACGCTTCCGACGGTGCTGGCGTCCGTCGATACTCCCGGTACCACCTACAGTGTCGAGGTGTCCGGCGACCTGGTCTTCGCCGGTGACAGGTACTCGGGTCTCCAGGTCTTCGACGCAAGCGTCCCGGAGAGTCTCGCTCTGATCGGCACGAGCGACGCGGCGGGCGATGCCCGCGGAATCGACGTGGCCGGGAGCATCGTCGCGGTAGCCGACGCTACGGGCGGGATCGTGCTCGTGGACATCTCGGACCCGACCGCGCCCCAGGAGGTCTCGAGGTGGTCCGGCGCATCTCCAGCCTACGACGTGACGGTCTGCGGCAACTGGGCATACGTCTCGCTTGGCGTGACGGGTTTCCAGGTCGTCGACATCTCAGATCCGACGAACATCACGTTCGCCGGCGGTGTTGATGTGGACGACTGGGCGTACCAGAGCGTTGTCGCCGGTGATCACGCCTTTCTGGCGGACGACTCGGCCGGACTCAAGGTCTACGAGATCCGTCAGCAAGAGCTGGACATCCAGCTCAATACGGCCGTCTCGACCCCGATCTGGGAGACAACGGGGACCATCGAGACCATCGAGATCGTCACGATCCAGCAGGGGCCGATCAGATGGGAGGTCAGCGCTGACGACGGCCAGACGTGGGACCGTGTCATTCCCGACGACCGGCCTCACAGTTTCGGCACCCCGGGTCGAACACTCCGATGGCGCGTCTTCCTCAACTACGAAGAGGCCGGCGATGACCCGGTCGTGTCCGAGGTGTACCTCCGGTGGTATGTCGATGAGGTGGGCGTCGACGACGACGAGACGATGCCGCTGAGCTTCGCGCTGACTCAGAATACGCCGAACCCGTTCGCCCGCTCAACGACGGTTCGGTTCCACGTTCCCGCGACCGGGGGTGACGCGCTCGTGGCGGTCTACGACGTGGCGGGCCGACTCGTCCGGACGCTCGAGCGCGGCCGGCAGTCGCCCGGCGTGAGGGACGTGACATGGGACGGGCGTGATGAGCGCGGGGAGTCTGTTGCCGCGGGTGTCTACTTCTGCAGACTCGTGGCGCCCGGCTTCGATCAGTCGCGCAAGATGGTCCTTCTGAGATAGATGGTCGCAGGTGTCCGTCGCACACGACGGTGTTCTCCGCACACGACGCCGCCCTCTCTCTCGACGGATACACCGATGGCAGAACGCGCTCGCCCGGCGGGATCACCGCCGGGCGTCGTGCATTCGCGTGGTTCTTCGGCACCACGATCCGCTCCGATGGTGCGGTTGCTATCGATAGAGCGCTTTGATGGTGCCCCACCCGGTCTGCTTGACCGAGGTCTCATCATCGACGATCACGTCGTCGATCTGGACGTAGTAGTCGTCGTGAACGGGACCGGGGTCATTATGATACCGGAACTCGATCTGAACGCTCTCGCCGGCCCAGGCGCTCACGTCGACGACGGGGCCGACTCCGGGCGTTGACTCGAACGCGCCGTGGTCCTCGCTCCAGCTGAGCAGGGCGTAGATGTTCATTCCGACGCGGACCCAGACCTCGAAACGGTCCTGCCCCATGAAGTTCTGGTAGTTGGCCCGGAAGAACAGCACGGCATCGGACGGCACGGTGAACACGGGCGACAGCAGAGACGTATCGTAGTCCTGACCGGGGGAGTGGCTTGAGCTGACCTCGGCGCAGGCCCCGATCCCGCCCGTCCAGTTGTCGTCCCCCCATGCGGTGTTCCGCTGCCACTCGACACCCGTCTGCGCCGCGTCGATGACCGTCCACCCGGAGGGCGGGAAGCTCCCGTTGAACCCCTGATGAATCCCATCCGCGGCCGCGACTCCGCCGAGCGCGGTGAGGGCGGCGACGGCCAGACACGAAAGCGCTCGGGGTGTTCTCCTCATAGGGTGTCTCCCTCGGATGTCCGTTGGTTCGTCCGTATCCGGCGCTGAATGAGTCCACAGAGTGGAGTTCCGTATGATACCATGGACACCTTCCAGCGACCAACAGCACCGTCCTTGAACGATTCCGGGGGCGGGCGTGTCCAAGCTTGTGTGCCCGGAGAAGCACACCCCGGGGACATCGCTGCGCGGTGATATGAGCGAGATTTCATGTCTCGTGCTGACCCTGGGGGAACCCGGATGCGACCTCTGTTCGTACTGCTGTGTCACGCGCTCGTGGCTCTGATCCCGATGGCGTCCTCAGCCTCAACATGCAGCTACCCGACATTCGATCCGCACAACGGGAACACGACTCTCTGCGAGACCGCCGATGGTCGCGTGATGGATGTTCCCTACGTCAACGCCTGCCGGCTGGAGCTTGGCGAGACGATCGAACTCGACGGTCGCCTTGATGACCCTGTCTGGGCAAGAGCCGAGGCGGCGACCGGGTTTCGCGTGTGGGACCCGACCAGAGGCGAGGAGGCAAGCGAACCGACGGTGTTCAAGGTCGTCTACGACGACGACGCGGTCTACGTCGGCATCGCGTGTCTGGAGTCCGATGCGGGCAACATCGTCAGTCAGCTCTGTCGTCGCGACAACATGCTCGGGAGTGACGTGGTCAGTATCTACCTGGACACGTACCACGACCACACGACCGGCCACAACTTCGCGATCAACCCGCACGGCGTGCAGCGGGACAGGTACGTCTACAACAACGGGAGCATGGACTCGAGCTGGGACGCTGTCTGGGGCGGGGAGACGCACATCGACGACAGGGGATGGTACGCCGAGATGCGCATCCCGTTCTCATGCGTTCGCTACAGCAACGGCGGCGACATGACGTGGGGCTGCAACGTGTACCGGTACATGCACTCCAAGGGAGAGGACACGTCATGGACGACGTGGGGCCGGGACGAGAGCGGCTTCGTGAGCAGGTTCGGCGAGATCCGGGGGATTCGCGGGGTCCAACCCCGCCGTCAGCTGGAGCTGCTTCCGTACGTCGTGCACCGAACCACCGACCCGTCGGCCGCTGGTGACGAGGATGAACTCGATCACTTCGACAACGTCGGCCTCGACGTGCGCTACGGCGTGACCTCGGACCTCACGCTCAACGCGACCTTCCAGCCGGACTTCGGGCAGGTCGAGGCCGATCCGGCGCTCCTGAACCTCTCAGCCTTCGAGACGTACTACTCCGAACGCCGTCCGTTCTTCGTCGCGGGGGGCCAGTTCTTCGATCACGACGGCTTCGATCTGTTCTACTCGCGCCGCATCGGCACGGGCGATGAGAGAGCGCGCATCCGCGCGGCCGGAAAACTGACCGGGAAGACGCCGAGCGGCGTCTCGGTGGCGGCGCTCTATGCGCTCACCGACATCACCGGGAGAGGGCAGGCGCACAATCCGTTCAAGAGCGGAGAGCTCGGCACACAGTTCCTCATCGGCCGTCTCGGCAAGGAGTTCAGTGAGGGGGCGCACAGGTTCAACATCATGCAGACCGCCGTGCTCAGGCCGGACGACCGTGATGCGTATGGGAACGACGACACCCGCAATGCCTACACGACCGGACTCGACTTCGATCTCAACTTCGCAGACCGCGCGTACGGTGTCGAGGGGTCGATCGTCGGCTCGATCGTCGACCCGAAGATATCCGTGGACGATCCGGACCTCGGTCACGCGGCTCTCTACGGAACCGGCGGTCGATTCATGGTCGCCAAGCAGTCGGGCACCGTCAATGGAGGGGTCAGCGGGCGCTGGGAGACCGATGATCTGGACATCAATGACGCAGGGTTCCTGCACTCCAATGATGAGATCTCCGCGGACGGCTGGGTCAGCTATGAGCACGAGTCCACACTGGAGGATCCTATCATCAGACGGGGCAACTTCGGTGCGAGTGTGTGGCGCGGCTGGCTCTACGCCGGCAGCACGGGCTACGATCTCGATACCGGTGAGGTGGCGTGGTCGTACGACAGCGGGCACCCCACCGGCGTGGGTGGCGAGGTGAACGGGTGGATGCAGTTCGGCAACTTCTGGACGGGGTGGTTCGGGGTCGGGGGCGATCCGTACTCCTCAAACAAGTATCTGACCCGCACGTTCGACGGTGAACGCGGACCGCTGATGCAGACACCCGGTGGCTTCTGGGGTTGGTGGGGAGTCAGGACCGACGGCCGGAAGGACGTCGCGCTTGAACTCAACGGGAATCTGAACCGGAATGATGCAGGGGGTGCGACGGACCGGTTCGGCCTGGCCGTCGACTGGACACCCACGACCCGTGTGAACCTGAGCTGCGTTGCGGGCTACAACACGACGCACGCGGTGTCGAGTTTCGTCGACAACTTCGCAAGCCCGGGTGAGGGGATCGGCGGTGTGAGCTATGTCTTCGCCGAGCTCGACCGTGAGACCGTGGACCTGACCATTCGGGCCGATGTGCTCTTCTCCCGGAACCTGTCGCTTCAGCTGTACGCGCAGCCCTATCTCACGGTGGGCGAGTACAGCAACCCCAGAAGGCTGGCGAAGCCGGATTCCTACGAGTTCGAGGACTACGAGTTCGAGACGCCGGAGAATCCCGAAGACGCTGACCCCGAGCCCTCCGACATCGACGACTACGATTTCGAGTACGCCTCGGTCAACATCAACGCGGTGCTCCGCTGGGAGTACCGTCCGGGGAGCACGCTCTACCTGGTCTGGAAGCAGGGGAGGAGCTCGTACGACGACGGGCTGTCGTACGGGTCCGAGTTCCGGCCCGAGCTGCGTACATCGGAGATGTTCGACAGCGAACCGGAGAACACCATCCTCCTGAAGCTGGCCTACTGGCTGCCGATCTAGCTGAGGCGCGAAGAAAGTCGCATCTGTAACAGCTTACTGAGTGGGGTCTTAGGACCCCCTCTCTTTTCTTCTTGGTGTATTACTTGACATATATACCGAGGCAGTCGTATGTTGTCTCTAGCAGTGTATTACTACAGTCGAGCAGTTCGTGTGTCAGATAGAGAGACCAGTTCATAACGAGAGCAGACAGATGACTCCACGCCGAGAGAAGAGCAGGGGCGGCGGCAGAGGAGCCTCCCGAGCACGGAGGAATGAGATGGGACGGAGACGGAGTATCCGAACGGCAGTGCTGCTGATTGCCACGGTCGCTGTTTTGACCGCGGCCGCCGCGGGGGCAGGCGCGATGCCTGTGGAGGAGGGTGAAGGTGGACGTGCGCGGCCGCTGCGTGGTGCGGCGCTCGTGCATCTACGCTCCAGTGAGCGGAGCGCGTGGAGCACGATCGCTGCGGCGTCGGAGGCGGTCGGCGGTGTGGTACGCGCAGCGATGGGTGGATCTTCGGGGGAGGTGACTGAGGGGGCTCTGAGGAGTGTCGTCACGGGAGCCGTCTCGTGCGCGCTGCGCGTGGGGTGGATGGTGACGAAGGGTGTACCTCTTCCTCGTGCCGCCGCGGGGGTGGCCGTTGAGAATCTGATCCGCTCGGCCGGGAACGAGAATGACCCGTCCGTGGAGAGGTTGACCCAGCAGGCCGGGACGATCGACGAAGTGGACAGCGAAAGGACGCCTGATGCTGATAGTCGTTGATCCGCACAGCGGGGTTCCCGTGTACCGACAGCTGATGGACCAGGTCAAGTTCCACGTGGCCAGCGGACTCCTCAAGCCGGGTGACGAGCTGCCGTCGACGAGGTCACTGTCGGCAGAGCTCGGCGTGAATCCGATGACCATCAGCAAGGCGTACAGCTTTCTGGAGCGGGAAGGCCTCGTCGAGCGTCGTCCCGGCCGGCCGCTGGTCGTCGGTGGCGTCTCCGACGACGCCATCCGGATGCGGAAGCTGGAACAGCTGGAAGAGAGCCTCGCCCCGACCGTGACGGTTGCGCGCCAGCTCGGTCTTGAGGATGACGAGGTGGTTGAGACCCTGCGCCGGATGCTTGACGGGACAGGATCAGGAGAGGGTTCGCACGGTCGTGCCGATACGACAGACAAGGAGAGTCAGAAATGAGCATCGTCACATTCAACAACGTGTGCAGGGCGTACGAGGCAGGAATCGACGTTCTCCACGACGTGAGTTTCGGGATCGAATGCGGCGAGGTCGTGGGACTTCTCGGCAAGAACGGGGCGGGGAAGACGACGCTCATCCGTATCGCGATGGGCATGCTGGCGGCCGGGAAGGGTTCGGTCGAGGTGTTCGGTCTGGACCCCCGCGTGAAGCCGGTCTCGGTGAAGACGCGGATCGGGTACGTCTCCGAGGACCAGATACTCCCG
>CAZRAD010000043.1:0-17765 GCA_964597945.1 uncultured bacterium | reverse complement strand
ACGAACTCGACTGCGAGGTGTCGGAACTCGGGCTGTCCCCCGGTGACGTGATGTGCCTCTACACCGATGGCATAACCGAGGCTGGCGACCCCGGAGCCAACGAGTTCGGCGTTGAGGGCATCGTCGAGGTGCTCAAGGAGCACAGGCACGAGACCGCCGAGAAGATAGGACGCGCGCTGATGGACGCCGTGTGGAGATTCACCGGTCTCACGGACCAGGCCGACGACGTCACCCTGGTCATCCTGAAGGTGGCCGCCTAGGATCCGCCGCCCACATCCCCCTCGAACCGCCTCCTCAAGTACTGGCAGTAGATGGCCCCAACCGGGTTGTGCGCGAGGACGCGGTCCTTGGCTATGAGCGTTGTCACCGGCGCCTTCGAGGACATCGCGAAGACGGAGTCGTGACCCACGCACAGGCCGCAGATGACGTTGAGGTCGGTGCCGGCGTCGTTCAGGAGCTCGGCCTGCCCGGCCGAGTTGCAGATGCTCTCGCGGCGGCCCTCTTCGATCTGCTCCAGTTCGAGGTCGGCCTTGTCGATGCCGCAGACCTTGCAGCAGACGGACACGACGTCGAAATCCTGAGAGAGGATGCGCTCTACGACCGCCGCCTCCTCTGAGAGTCCGATACAGAAGGCGACGCCCAGCTTCGTGTATCCCATCTCCTTCGCGAAGAGAATCAACTCTCCAAGCCGCGTCTCGTGGCAGTAGTGGCGGCCCTCGATGGCGGTCGCGGCGCGGTGCATGCGCCTCAACTCGTCCGGAAGGGCGTCTGCGGTCGCGCCGGCATCCGTATCATCGCGATACAGACCGAGGTGTTCGTCGGCATGCCCGAAGCAGTCAGTGCCTTCGGAGCAGATGTGAGCATCGCATCTCGCGCAGCGCGGGTCCGTGTCAGCCAATTCGCCGTCCCATCTCCTCGGCGATACCTCTGCCCCACTCACGAGCCTGCTCGAGCACAGCGCCGTCCGGAACGAATGTGTGCTTCATCGGCTCGGTCACGACCTCGATCTGCATCTCGCCGAGCGCATCGGTCAGCTGACCGATCGCCTCGCCGCTCCAGCCGTACGAGCCGAAGACACCGCCGATGAGGTTCCTCGGCTTCAGACCCTTGAGGTAAGCCAGGATGTCCGCCATGCGTGGGAACATCTGGTTGTTGATCGTCGGACTGCCCAGAACGAGCGCCCCGGCTCCGAGTATCTCGGTCGCCACGGTCGCCCGGTCTGTTCCGCTCATCGGCAGCAGTCTCGAGCAGGCTCCGCCGTCGTGCAGCCCCTCGGCGATCGACCTTGCGAGCTTCTCGGTACTGCCCCACATCGTGTCGAAGGGGATGACGGCCTTCATCGTCGGTTCCTGCTTCGCCCAGCGGGCGTACTTCTCCACGATGCCGGTGATGTCCTTCCGCCACAGAGGCCCGTGGTCGGGCGCGACGAGATCGAGAGCCAGATCCAGCTCGCCAAGCCGCCCTGCCAGCTTCGTGACCATCGGCGAGTACGGCATCAGAATGTTTGCGAAGTACTTCCCCGCCTCGTAATCAAGCACGAACGGATCAAGCTGGTCGTCGAACCGCTCGCAGGTGGCGTAGTGCATGCCGAAGGCGTCCTGCGAGAACAGGACCCGATCGTCAGCCAGATAGCTGAACATGCTGTCCGGCCAGTGGAGCATCCTCGTCTCGAAGAACCGGAGCTCCATGTTGCCGAGATCGAGCGACTCGCCGTCCTTGACGACGTCCACCTCCGGACGACCCGGGAACTGCGCAGCGATCGTCTTCTGTCCCATCGGTGAGGCAACGATGCGCGACGGCTCGACCATGTCCGCAACGTCGAGAAGACATCCGGTGTGGTCCATCTCTGAGTGATTCGAGACGATAAGGTCGATGTCGACCGGATCGATGACCGATGCGACGCGCGTGAGGAACTCCTCGCGAAACGGCGCCTTGACGGAGTCGATGAGCGTGACCTTGTCCGCCATGACGAGAAACGCGTTGTACGTCGTTCCCCTCGGCGTGGAGTACCCGTGGAAGTCGCGGCTCACCCAATCGACCGCGCCGACCCAGTAGACGTGCTCGCTGACCTTGACGGCCTGGAAGTGCTTCGGCATCAGCTACTCCTCCTTGGCGGGCGGGGTGAACACACGCTGGCCCAGCTCCTTGTCGAGCATGTAGAGCGCGTTGCCCGTCTTTCCGACCATCTTGACCTTCTGGAGAATGCCCTCGGCCGTCGCCTCTTCCTCGACCTGCTCGTCGACGAACCACCGGAGGAAGCTCTCGGTTGCATAGTCATCCTCGCTTCGCGCGAGCTTCACGAGCTTGTTGATGAGGCCCGTCACGAGCTGCTCGTGCTTGAGCGTCTCCGTGAAGACATGCTCGGCCGATTTCCAGGTCGCGGTCGGCGCGTCGATCGCCTTGAGGATGACGCGGCCGCCGCGCTCGCAGACATAGCCGAAGAGCTTCATCGCATGCCACTCTTCTTCCTGATACTGCGTCCTCATCCAGCTCGCCATGCCCTCGTAGCCCTCGGACTCGAAGTAGGCGGACATGGAGAGGTACAGGTACGACGAGAACAGCTCGGCGTTGATCTGCGCGTTGAGCGCTTTCTCCATCTTCTTGCTCAGCATCGTCCGGTCCTTTCAGAAGGGCCCTCGCTCACACCTGCGAGCAGAGGGCGACAAGCATGTCGCTGCAGTCGGGTCTGATCCCCACTCTCGTCAGCGAGAAATCGTATCGTACAGGATCCTCAGGCGCAAACTCGCGAAAGGACCTCGTCACATCGAGAGCCGTTCGAAGATCCGCCTGTGCTCTTGTTGTAACCCCCAGCTGCCGTGCGATCCGATGCATGTGCGTGTCAAGCGGCACGATAAGCATCGCGGGATCGACGGTCTTCCACACACCCGGATCGACGTCGTCCTCCCTGACCATCCATCGCAGAAAGAGATGCAGTCGCTTGCAGGCGCTCCCGCGCTCGGGAACCGGCAGGAGACTCGCCGGACGCGCCCCAGCCGCGGATGCCAGCTCCGCGACGAAGCGACAGAGGGGCTGAGCGGTTGTCTCGTCGTCAGATCCAACCCCCGCCGAGAAGCAGCGCTCCAGCGAACCGTACGCCCGCACGAGGCGCCCCGCGCCGACGAGCAGGTCCCCGATCTCATTCGAGTCCGTGAAGCGGTGCTTGATGCCATCCACCGATCGGCGGATCGTCTGCGCCGATTCGTCTGTGACGAAACGCCTTGGGTGTGGGCCGAGTCTTCCGAGTACGGCTCTCGCGCTCACGAGGATCTGCGCGACCCGGCCGTACGCAAGCGCCGACGCCACGAGCCCCACGATCTCCCGGTCCTCCGGCGTCGCATACTCGTAGATGAGCTCCAGCGGGTCGGGGTGAACGAACTCCCGGCGGTTGAGCGTTCGATACATGCGATCGAGGAGGTCCTTCAAGCTTCCCTCCTGGGGCGACCTCCGCGAGATCCGGCTCGTCGGTCCCGGCATCACCCTTCCAGGTTGAACTCCCGGGTGTCAAACCAGTACCCGGTTCCGGTCAGCTCATCGATCTGCGCCTTCACGAGCGCGAGATGTCCGCGTTCGATCTCAAGGAACCGGGCGAACATCGGCCGGTACTCCTCGGGAAGCTCATCGACGACCTTCTCATAGAATGCGCTCGTCGACTCCTCGACCTCGCTCGCCTTTCGGAGCGAACCCAGCTCCGAGCCGCTCGCGCCTCCAGCAAGCCCGTCCTTCACGGTGTCGATGCCACTGGCTATCGCGTCACGGTTCGGGACGGTGCTCCGTATCTCCGCGCCGCAGACCGCTCCCGTCTCCTTCCACTCCTTGAGCCTCGCGACGAGGAAGTCGACATGTTCCTGCTCCTCATCGGCCATGAGCCGGAAGAATCCTTCCCCGGCCGACGCCTCGGCCGCGGCGATCGCGTCCCGGTAGCAGTCGCGGACCTTCGTCTCGTACTCGATCGCTGTCCTGATGGCCTCTTCGATGGTCACGTCGTTCCCGCCTTCCGATTGCCGCCGCTCCCGCACCCCGGCGAAGCGTGGGTCCCCGACCGGAAGAGACCCGACCGGCATGCCGGCCGGGCCATTGTCCGGTGTGCAGTCTCTTCGTCGTCCGCTCTACGCCTTCCACAGCCCGTGCAGGTTGCAGTAGGCCCGGACCATGTCGTAGTCCGCGATGCAGCAGAACGACGCCTCGGGGGCGCCGCCCGGCTCGAGATACTGACGATACGACCGACCGCCGGAGACCGCCTCGATCCACTCGATGCAGTGCTCGTCAGTCATCGGATGCGCCACCTCACCGACCGTGACCTTGATGCCGCCGTCGGACTTCTCGACAACCGGCACGTGCTTCTCGACCGCCGCGTCGACCGTGTTCTCGGTCATCTGAATCATCGGCTCACCGCAGCAGACGAGTGTCCCGGCGCCGCCGTGCAGAACCTCGACGATGTTCCCACACTTCTCACACTTGTATACCTCAAGCTTGGCTGCCATGTTCGTGCTCCTTTCGAGCGATGTGAGTTTACACGAGCTTCCGTGCTGCGTCCAATACGGGCTCGTAGTCGGGCTCGTCGCTGAGTTCCGGCACTATCTGGGCGTGCTGAACGATGCCGTTGCGGTCAACGACGAAGACGGCCCGGGTCAGAAGTCCGATCTCCTTGATGAGCACACCATATGCCGATCCGAACCCGCCCCGGTAGTCGGACAGAGTCACAACTCTGTCGATCCCTGCAGCTGCGCACCAGCGTGACTGCGCGAACGGAAGGTCCATGCTAACGGTCAGAACGACGATGTCGTCGTCCAGCTTCGATGCCTCCTGGTTAAATCGACGAGTCTCCGCGTCGCACACACCCGTGTCGAGCGAGTGTACGACTGAGATGATGCGCACCTTGCCGTCGTAGGCCGATGACTCGACCTGCGTCATGTCATTCGCGACGACCGAGAATGCCGGTGCCTTGTCCCCGACCTTGATCTCGTCTCCAAGAAGGGTCAGCGGATTGCCCCCAACCGTCACGATCCCTGTTCTCTCTGCCATTGTTCTCGTCCTCTCGTTGCATCGGGTCAGTGCAGTTCATTCCAGGACGGCGCCCGTCGCGCCGCCTCCTCGAATCCCGCCTACCAGTTTTCAGCCAGAAGCTCGAAGTGCGCCGTCGGATGCGCGCACGCCGGGCACATCGCCGGCGGCTCGGTCCCTTCGTGCAGATAGCCGCAGTTGAGACAGCGCCAGACGACGGCCGTGTCGCGCCTGAACACGCGCCCCGCCTTGATGTTCGCGGCGAGGTCGTTGTAGCGTTTCTCGTGCTGCTTCTCCGCAACGGCGATGGCCTCAAAGACATCGGCGATCTCAGCGAAGCCCTCCTCGCGCGCGGTCTTCGCGAACGACGGGTACATGTCGGTCCACTCATAGTTCTCTCCGCCGGCCGCTGCCTTCAGGTTCTCAACGGTCGATCCGATGACGCCGGCCGGAAACGCCGCCGTGATCTCGAGCTCACCTCCCTCGAGAAACTTGAACAGCCTCTTGGCGTGCTCGCGTTCCTGGTCGGCGGTCTCCGCGAAGATCTCCGAGATCTGACGGTACCCTTCCTTGCGTGCCTTGCTCGCGAAATACGTGTAGCGGTTCCTCGCCTGCGACTCACCTGCGAATGCTTTGAGCAGGTTCTGCTCGGTCCGGCTACCCTTGAGACCCATCATGTACTCCCTTCCCGCAGGCGGCGTCCCGCTCACCCGCGCACTCGGTACAGGTGCCTGTGAATGTCAGACTGTGGCCGGTGACCTCATATCCGCTTGCCTCTGCCGCAACGCGCTCGAGCGCCTCCTGTGTCTCGATCGATGCATCGACGAGCCGTCCGCACCCGCTGCAGCGCACGTGATAGTGCGGCTCCAGCACGGCGTCGTAGTGACGCTGGCTGCGCCCATCCTCGATGACGCGGATCGCGCCGCTCTGCGCGAGCTGCTCCAGGTTTCTGTAGACGGTGGCAAGACTGGTGCGTGGCAGACACTCTCGAACCCGGCTGCAGATCTCTTCGGCCGTCGGGTGATCGCAGGAAGCACGCAGCGCGTCGAGTATCGCTCGACGGCTTGGAGTCATGCGAAGACCATCTGCTCCATTCATACCACACCCCGGAGTGAGAACAGGAATGATTCCTACCTTCCACTGTGATAGATGCGGCCTGCGTGGCAGGGTTTCGGCGACGCGGACATTATACTGCTCTCTTGACAGGCGGCCCGGACGGGCGCATAACAGCAGATGCATAAACTATTGCAGAACCTCACCTTCCGGTCCCCAGTGAACGCCCGGACCGGAACCGCCCAGGAGGCCTCGCGATGGCAGACCAGCGCCGGTCCCGTTGGCTCTTCGCACGAACACTCGCATTGACATCACTCTGCCTGCTGAGAGCGGCCGTGGCGCTCCCGGCAGCCCCTGTACGACCGATGGCCACGTCATTCCCGGCCGCCACAGGATCGGTCATCGTTCCGGTGGAGCCGTACGCATTCGTCACCGAGCGGATCGCCGGAGACCGAGTGAACGTGCTGACACTCGTTCCTCCCGGGCGATCGCCGCACACCTACTCCCCCACACCCCAACAGATCGCCGCGTTCGCAGGGGCCGACGCGCTCTTCGTGTCAGGATTAGAACTCGAACGCGGCCTGGTGCCCAGGCTCCAGGCGCTCGACCACGACCTTCTCATCATTGATCTGCACTCGGCCGCGACTCCCGAAGCCGAGACGAGAGCGCCGGACGTGCATGGACACGACAGCGGCCACGACCCGCATGTCTGGTTGGACCCTCGCACCGTCATCCGGCAAGCCGGCCTCATCGCGTCGACGCTCTCAGAGATCGATGAGCAAGGAGCGCACATCTACGCCGCCGGACTCGACTCGCTCACACACGACCTGGAGCTTCTCGACGCAGAACTGCGGTCTCGACTGAGACCGCGCTCCGGTTCCCGGTTCTACGTCTTCCACCCGGCTTTCGGCCACTTCGCAGAGGCATACGGTCTCGAACAGGTCGCCGTCGAGACCAACGGCAAGGAGCCGAGCGCCAAGCGGCTGGCCGAACTCGTGGACATGGCCCGCCGCGACAGGACGCGCGTCGTCATCACGCAGCCGCAGCACTCAGGTGCCACGGTTCTGACGCTCGCCCGCGAGATCGATGCAGCGATCGTGTCTGTCGATCCGCTTGCGTTTGACCTGTTCGCAACGCTCCGGGCTCTGGCTGACGCAATCACATCGAACGCGGAGGATGGGCGACTGTGACACGTTCCCGGGCTGAGAGCACCAGCGCGGCCCCGGCTGCGAGGTTGAAGGACGTCACGTTTTCCTACGGCCGTCATGCCGTTCTCTCACACGTCGATCTGACCATCACCCGCGGTGAGTTCGCGACGGTCGTCGGACCGAACGGCGGCGGCAAGACGACGCTCATCAAGCTCATGCTCGGACTTTTGTCGCCGGACAGCGGGAGGATCGAGGTTCTCGGCGCAAGTCCTTCCTCGTCTCGGGCCCGGGTCGGATATGTGCCGCAGCACGCCCACGTCGACCAGAGCTTCCCCGCTCGGGTTCTGGACATCGTACTGATGGGACTCCTCGGGGCGCGGGCCGGCATCCACTACTCGGTGGAGGACCGTGACCGCGCCGCGGCCGCGCTCGCGTCGGTACGACTCGCGGACCACGCAGGGAACCGGCTGGGCGAGCTCTCCGGCGGACAGCGTCAGCGCGCGCTCATCGCCCGTGCGCTCGTGGCGGAACCGGAGCTCCTGTTGCTCGATGAGCCGACCGCGCATCTCGATGTCTCAATGGAACACGGGCTTCATGACCTGCTCGGTCAGCTCCGTGACCGCGTCACGATCGTCCTGGTGTCACACGACATGGGGTTCGTCTCCGACTACGCCGCACGGGTCATCTGCGTGAAGAACACCGTGGCCGTTCACCAGACCTGTGAGCTCACCAGCGACGTTGTTCGCGAACTCTACGGCAGAGAGGTAAGGATGGTGCGGCACGATGAGTGAGTTCATCTCCGCGGTCGCTTCACATGTATTCCTCCGCAACGCCTTACTTGCCGGCGCGATGGCGAGCGTCGCCTGCGGGGTCGTCGGGTCGCTCGTCGTCGTCCGACGGGTCACGTACATGGCCGGAGGCATCGCGCACTGCGTACTCGGAGGGATCGGAGCAGCCGTCTACCTCAATCGCGTGCACGACTGGGCATGGCTTGAGCCACTCCACGGAGCGCTGGCAGCGGCTCTCATCGCCGCGTTCGTAATCGGATTCGCGGCCACGCGCGCGCGAGAGCGCACCGATACGGTGATCGGTGCCGTCTGGGCCATCGGTATGTCGTCTGGTGTGCTGTTCCTGGCGAGAACGCCTGGCTATGGTGGGGACCTCATGAGCTACCTCTTCGGCAACATTCTCGTCGTGTCCGCGCCCGAACTCTGGCTTCTCGCCGCGCTCGATGCCGTGCTCGTCATCGTTGTCGTGCTGCTCCACGACCAGCTGTCTGCCGTGTGCTTCGACGAGGAGTTCGCGCGCGCGCGCGGACTGCATGTCGACGCGCTCTTCATCACGCTGCTCGTCCTGACCGCGCTCACCACCGTGCTCCTCGTGCTCGTCGCCGGGATTGTGATGATGCTGGCACTGCTGACCATCCCCGCCGCGATCGCCGGTCGATTCGCGGACCGGCTGTCGCGGATGATGGTGGGCGGGGCTGTTCTCACAGCACTCTTCACGTTCATCGGCCTCGCCGCGAGCTACTCCCCCGAACTCCCCGCCGGCGCGACCATCGTCGCTATCACGGGCGCCGCATATCTCATCACCATCGCGCTCACCCGACCGCACGGCGGACTCCGCATCAGCCGCTGATGCGGCGAGACGAACACCGCCGCCTGCCCGGACGGCAAGCATATGGCACACCCGCCAACAGAACTCCGCCCGATCCGAAGACCGGGCGGAGTCCGATGTTACCGACTGTTCGGAAATCCCGAACAGACTACTTGATCCTCAAACTACCTGTAGAGCGACTTGATGGAGCCCCAGGTCTTCTCCTCGACCGGCGACGTGCAGCCGTAGCCGTCGATCGTGAGGTAGTAGTCCGAACCGCAGACGTAGCCGGGATCCCACGCGTCGGTCGAGACGAACACCACACTCTGGCCAGCAGGCAGCGTGTAGCTGAGCGTCGTGTACGTGCACTTGGCGGCCGTGACCGAGCTGTAGAAACCGGCCGTGGCGCAACCGCCGGACATGTCGACGAAGCCGAGAAGCAGACCGGCCTCGGACTCGGCGCCGATGGTGATGGTCTTCGGCGTGTCGAGGGTCAGCATGTACCAGTCGGTGTCGCGGTACGTCAGACCAGCGTACGCGTGGACGCCGGTGGTGCCGCAGATCACGAGCGTCTCGTCGGTGGGAGGACAATCCACGACCGAGTAGACCTCAGGACCGTTGCAACCGGAGTTGAACAGATCCTCGTACTCATCGTAGCAGTCGACCTCGCCCTCGAGCATCGCATCGGGCGGGCACTCGACGATGCACTCCTCGACCTCGTAGATGTCGAGAATGTAGTCGCCACAGGCACCACTGTAGCCGTCGATGACGACGTAATACGTGTTGCCACCGATGAGCTGAGCATCGGTGATCCACGACTGGTACATATACGTGTTGAAGTCACCACACGCGGCTGCATCGTCGACACACGCGAACGGCGCACCCGGCGTGTAGACGTTCTCGTACACGAAGATCTTCGTATCGTACGAGGACATGCACAGGAAGAAGTCGACGAGCACGTCGGTGGCCGGCGTGAAAGCGTAGACGCAGTCAGGCGCCGTGGAGCCAGTGTACGGGCAGACCTCATCGTAGTCGTCGATGAACACGCAGGTGTTGCCGGCATCGGTAAACGGAATCGCCGGGACGACGGTCGCCGTGGCAATGTCCTCACCACCGACGCGGCCGTCCGGAATGTTCACACCCTGCACGACGTTGTTCTTCTCAGGCATAACGTTGCTCGGCGTCACGGCGAGAGCGCACACGCTCAGAGCAAGCACCAACACAACAGCAAAGCTAGCGAACCTCATTGTTCTTCCTCCTCAATGGAGACCAACAACAGAACGAAACGAAACACGAACAAGTCCTCTGTCCGCTCCCCCCTTTCTCACCACAACATTGTCACAGTCCCAAATCCTTGCCGCTCGCAACGCGGTCCTGTCGCGACGGCGACGTCTCCCGCCGTTGACAGTGGTTTTGAACGGTTTGCCCACGTACGGGGAGTATACCAAGTTTTGGTGGCTCTCGTCAAGCATTTTTCGACGCGCGGTCAAGAATCTGTGTCCCTGTAACCCGTGTTCCGCCCTTGAGATATGAGCGACGGTTCGCCCTGAGTCGCTCCGTATGGTACCATCCCCATCATGACTCTACTCCTGACGGAATCACGGTGACCGCGCGCGGGCGATATGCCATCCCCGCAGACCGGGCTCGCGTCGAAGAGACGATCGAGAGGAGTCGCTTCGTTACGACCGTCGGCCACGCATCGACCGTCGAGGATGCGAGGGCGTTCGTCGCCGCGGTGAGCGCGGAGTTCGCGGACGCCACGCACAACTGCTGGGCGTTCGTCGTCGGTCCGCCCGGCGACACGAGCCGCGTAGGCATGTCGGACGACGGCGAGCCGCATGGAACCGCCGGGCGTCCCATGCTCCACGTACTCATCCACAGCAATGTCGGTGATGTCGTGGCCGTGGTGACGCGCTACTACGGTGGAGTCAAGCTCGGCAAGGGCGGACTCGCGCGCGCGTACAGCGGCGGGGTCAAGCATGCGCTCGGCGCACTCCCCACACGAGACCTCGTCGCGACGTCGTCCTTCGATCTCGAGCTCGACTACGCGCCGCTTGAGACGGTGCGCAGATCGTTCCCCGACTTCGAGGTGAACGTTTTGTCCGAAGCGTTCGGAGAACGCGTCGTCCTCCGCATAGAGATCCCGGATGAGCACATTGAAGCGTTCATGAAGGCGGTCGCCGGCCTGACGAGCGGCACGGCCTCGGTGACGCGGATCGCATGTCAAGACGCATCACCCTGAGACGGGAGAGAGATCATGAGCCGCGCAATGAGGAGCGGAATGCGGGAATCAGGACCGAACTGCCGTCCTGCGGGAGCCGCCGTCGCGGCGTCGCTCTTCGGCCTCCTGATCCTGACGATACCGACTCTGACGGCCACGGCGACGGAGCCTGCGACTTCGAGCGAGTGGTCGTGGCCGCCGAGCGAGACCATCGCACTCCAGGTCAACGACAATCTCTCGCGCCATTTCGAGGCCGACGCGATCCGCGCCTACATCGACGCGACTGACGATGCTCATCGCCAGGCCGCCGAGTTCCTGCTGGCCTGGATGCCGCCATCCGATCTCGGTTCGCTCTCGGCCGAACTGTTCGTCAGAAACGTCGACCTCGCCGTCGAGGCGTGGCGAACCGCGCCGTGGAGCAACGAGATCGATCCGTACACCTTTCACACATACGTCCTCCCCCACCGTGTCAGTCAGGAACCTGTTGAGGACTGGCGCGGCCGTCTTCGCGAACTCGGACTCCCGCGAGTCGAGGGGCTGTCCATGTCCGAAGCCGCGCTCGCCATCGGGAGGATGACGCGGGAGTGGGCGACCTACCGGGCGAGCTCCCGGCGCGACCAGGGACCGGTCACGACGATGGAACGGGGCCTCGGGCGCTGCGAGGAGGACATGATCCTCACGATCTGCGCGCTTCGAAGCGTGGGCATCCCCGCGCGGAGCTGTTCCACGCCGTGGTGGACGACCGTCGACAGCAACCATGCCTGGGTCGAGGTCTACGTGGGAAGGGAGGAGGGGTGGCACTACATGGAGTCGTGCGACGCCTCCGTCTGTCTGGACCGGACATGGTTCACCGAGCGCGCGAAGCGGACGGGCATCGTGCTCTCGGTCGGCTACGGTGAGGCTCCGGTACCCGACGAGCTCGCGGCCACCGTGCATTCGATCGACGAGGGCGCCGTCATCCTCAACTCAACGGACGTGTACACGACGGCCGGCACGCTCGTCGTAGCCGACCCGCGCGGGGACACGCAGTCGAGCGGAACGGTCAGCCCCGCAGGGGCGGGCGACGGTGCCGACGTCACGGAGCATTCTCTGGAGGCGCCGGGAGATTCTGACGAGCCGCGCGCACACATTCACATCTACAACTACGGCGGACCCACGCCCCTTGTCTCGCGCGATTTCGGTGACGGGGTCCGGCTCGGCCCGGGCGACTATATCGTCACGACGGAGATAGACGGAGAGCCGTGGGCGGCGCACGCGACGGTTGTCGGCGGTGAGACAACCACTGTGGCTCTCGCACCCGGACTGGATCTCTTCGACTCGCCGATCTGGATGCGCTACCCACTCCAACCTGAGAGTGAACCCAGCGACTGCCACATCGACCGTGAGGATGCCTCCTGGCTCGCGCATCAGAACGAGGTCACGCGCAGAGACCTCGAGCGGTGCAGGAAGTCGATGCTCACATCCGATTGGGTCGTTCTCGTCGCGAACCGTCCTGATGCGCGTGCGCTGACCGACGCGCTCATCGACTGCGGTCCGGTCGCAGGTGAGTGGAGCGCGGCCGTCGCGGCGCTCCCGTCAGAACGTCGGGATCTCGCACTCGATGTCATCGGAGAGCTGGACGTGAAGGACTTCTATGAGTTCGACAGCGCTGCTCTGCCCACGGTCCTCGATTCGATCGAGGCGACTCGCGGACGCGCTCCGGAACTCCCCGATTCGCTCTGGACGATGTTCGTCCTCTCGCCGCGGCTCTACTTCCAGAGAGGGAGCATGGAGTGGTGGCTCGATCTCCCGGTCGTGACCGATGCCCGCACAGGGCTCCCGAAGATGATCGCCGCGACGCACGAGGCGTTCCGTGAGCACATCGCCGAGGTCGACCGTACGCGCTTTGGACATGTGGCGACCCCGGAAGAGACGTGGCGGACAGGTCTGGCCGACATCGCTGCCGCCAAGGCATGTCTCGTCGGGCTGCTCAGAAGGCAGGGGATTCCGGCGAAGGCCGAGCTCGGTGTCGACTACATCGATGCATGGGACGGCGAAGGTTGGGTGCGGCTCGAGCCATTCCCGGCGAGTGACGTCGAGGCCGAGACCGCCGAGACCGCGGATGCAGAGGCGTACGTTGTGGTCAGCTACTACAACGAGGGCGTGCCGATCGAGAACATCCAGACGTGGATCCACTCCAGGCTCAACCGCTTCCGCGACGGACGGTTCGCGACCTGGTATCTCGGACAGCTCTCCGAGGGCGACGGACGCGTGGAGTGGATGCTCCCGGCGGACGAATACTGGCTGTTCGGCGGACTCCGCAACCCGAGGGGCGAGCCCCGTTTCGTGACAAGGAGATTCGAGGTCTCACCCGGCGAGAGCCTGGCCTTCGACCTCGACATCGGCATCCCGCTCCAGGAGTGGGATCCGGCCGATCTTGTTCAGGGTGAATGGGATTCTGGCGCGGAGGTCACCACGACGCGCGGGACCGAGGAACGGCCGCTCCTCGAGGTTATCGGCGACGGACGGAGACTCGTCGTACTCACCATCACCGGACACGAGGCATCCGTGGGACACCTGGCGGCGCTTGGCTCCGTCGACTGGGAGACATCCGGGCTGAACCTCTCCGTCATCCAACTCGCGGGGCTCCCGGACCATCCCGCAGATGAGGGCGCGTTGACGATCACGGCGGATGATGCCCGGGAGCACTTCGGCATCAGCAACCCGGTGGGGCAGCTGCCGCTGACGATCCTGATGGACGAGGATGGAGAGACACGGCTCTGGCTTCGCGGCATGCGTCGTGACATGGCCGAGCAGATCTCCCGGACACTCAGAGAGTGAGATACAGGGACTTGAGAAGGGGCATCCCGAGGCTTGGGGATCGGACTTCCCTTGGCTTGGGAAGCGGGCACGCCGGGGTTCAGAGCGTCGCCGCGATCTCTCTGATGAGCTCCAGCGTCGGCTCATCGTAGGCGACGACGGCTACGCGCTCAAGCGTACGGTCGCATACGAGAAACCGGTTGATCTCGGTGAGTGCGATCGTGATCGCGGCCCGTATCGGGTACCCGTAGATGCCGGCGCTGATGAGCGGAAACGCGATGCTCTTGATGTCGTTCTCTACCGCGACCTGCAGACTCTCCCGGTAGCTGCTCGCCAGTTGACCGGCCTCGCCGTGGCCACCGCCCTGCCAGACGGGTCCGACGGTGTGAATGACGTGGCCGGCGCGAAGCAGATACCCCGCTGTGATGCGCGCCTCTCCGATCGGGCAGCCGCCGAGCTCCTCACACTCCTTCGCGAGGTCGACTCCTGCTGCGCGGTGGATCGCCCCTGACACGCCGCCACCCGGTGAGAGCTGCGGGTTGGCCGCGTTGACGATAGCGTCGACCGCACACTCTGCGATGTCACCCTGCACGAATTCGATCCGCTGGTCCATCCCGCCTCCACGTGGTCGCCCGAAACACCTGTCCCCTTGCACTGCGGTGCGCACACCCACTCTTCCGTATAGCTCACGAATCGGCCGCGCACAACCCCGGTCTCAGTGGAGTGGCAACCCGTCTTCGGGGTGCAGGCAGTGAACGCTCGCTATGTGCCGCCCTGTCGTGCACGGGAGTCACCCGCATGAAACCTCCGGGCTCCCCTCCGTGTCTATGCTTGTGGGAGATCACACTGACAGAGGCTCGATGTGTCTACAGGAGGCCCGGCCGGTGCGGCGGACGGGACCGAAAACCGGAGGTTCATCATGCGCTGTACCAGCAGACAGTTCATCGCTGCAGTGACCCTCGTTGCGGCAGCAGCCCTCGCCGGATGCGCCTGCGGGAGACCGTCGGTCGAGATCATCGACATGCAGACCGACACATTCTCGATCCCGACCGAATCGGTCCGATGCGCGGTCATCGAGCTCGATCTCGGAGTCGGACAACTCACGGTCGATAGCGGCTCGAAGGCTCTCTGCTCGGGCGAGGCGCGGTACAACATCGCCGAATGGAAGCCGATCGTCACGCACAGCATCGAAGACGGAGAGGCACTCGTCCGCGTCAGACAGCCGAATCTCGGACGCCGCACCATCGGAAAGAAAGCACGCTCGCACTGGATACTCAACGTGTCTGATGATGTCCCGACACACCTCGTCATCGACATAGGCGTCGGCGACTCGCGCATCGATCTGGGTGACGCGAAGATCGAACAGCTCGACATCGACGCCGGCGTCTGCGGCGTGGTCATCAACGCGGAGGATATCCGGCACGACCTTACGATAGACATCGACAGTGGTGTCGGCGAGGTCACGATCCACGTGCCGGACGATGTGGGCGTCCACGTCGACTGTGACCGCGGCATCGGCAGCTTCCACTACACCGGTCTGACCAAGGCCCACGGAGGGTACGTGAACGCCGCGTACGGCGAGACAGACTCACTCATCACTATCAGAGTCGACTCCGGTGTCGGCCAGGTGAGTGTTGTCGCAGGTACGATGACGGCGAGCATCTAGCCACTCCGTTACCCGCGAACCACCGGATATCGCAGAGCCCTGCGGCACCTCAGCCGCAGGGCTCGTTGCATTGTCCCCCGATTCCGCTTGACTCTCCGAGCCGTCCCGCCTATCCTGGTATTGTCGTACTAAAATACTCTATTTAATGATGGCCCGATTCTGATGCATCTGCAGGGAGGACCACATGAGCGGCATCATCTGTACATCGGAGGCCGCGACGCTCGCGCTGCATGCCGCGGGAGTCATGGCTGCCCACGAGGGTTCCGTCTCGACCCACACAATGGCCGAAGCACTCGGTGCTTCGGAGGCGACGCTCTCGAAGGTCATGCAGCGGATGGTCAAGGCCGGGCTCGCTACTTCGAGGCGCGGACCGCATGGCGGGTTCGAGCTGGCACGATCACGGGAGACGATCACACTGCTCGATGTCTATGAGTCCGTTGAGGGCGCCATCAACGTCAAACACTGCCTCCTCGGCGCGCCGGTCTGCGGGAAGAAGCACTGCCCGCTCGGAAGCCTGTTCGAGAAGGTCACGAGGGAGGTGACCGAGAAGCTCGCGAAGACGACGCTCCAGGAGTTCAATGTTCCAATCCACAGAGAGGGATAGGAGGAGGAGCCCGAAGTCCCGCGAAACGAGTGGTGCCGACGGGCCCGACACATGACGTGGCGCATCCGCGCCGCCGAAAGGAGACATCGATGTACTGCTACCAGTGCGAACAGACGGCAAAGGGAACCGGCTGCACGGTCGGCGGCGTCTGCGGAAAGGACGCGACGACGGCGGCGCTCCAGGACGTACTTGTCCACATCACCAAGGGCATCTCCATGTGGGCCCACCGCGCGCGTCAGCAGGGCGCCGCGGACACCGAGATCGACGTCTTCGTCATCAAGGCTCTCTTCACGACCGTGACCAACGTCAGCTTCGATCCGGACCGTCTCGCCAAGGACATCCGTGACGCCGTGGCGATGCGTGACCGCGCCAGAAAGCTGTACACCGACGCAGCCGGGACCGACGCCGAGACGCTAAGAGGCCCGGCCGAGTGGAAGCCCGCAGCAGACGTCGCCGGCCTCCTCGCCCAGGCCGACGAACTCACGATCGACAAGCGCACGGCCAGGTTCGGCGAAGACATCGTCAGCCTGCAGGAGATCATCACGTACGGACTCAAGGGCGCCGCGGCATACGCCGACCACGCGCACATCCTCGGTCACGACGACGCGGACATCTACGCGACATTCCACGAGGCCCTCGACGTGCTCACCAAGGACGGCGCGGGCGCCGAGGAGCTCACAGGCTGGGCTCTGAAGACCGGCGAGCTGAACCTTCGCGTGATGGAGCTCCTCGACACAGCCAACACGAGCGCCTATGGACACCCTGAGCCGACGCAGGTCCGCGTCACGCCCGTCAAGGGCAAAGCCATCCTCGTCTCGGGCCACGACCTCAAGGACCTCGCGATGCTCCTCGAGCAGACAGCCGGCAAGGACATCAATGTCTACACGCACGGCGAGATGCTCCCGGCGCACGGCTACCCCGAGTTGAAGAAGCACGCGCACCTCGTCGGCAACTACGGCGGCGCGTGGCAGGATCAGGCGAAGGAGTTCGACGAGTTCCCCGGCGCCATCCTGATGACGACCAACTGTATCCAGAAGCCACGCGAGACGTACAAGGCCCGTATCTTCACGACCGGCCTCGTGGCGTGGCCAGGCGTGACGCACGTCAGCGGCGACTTCTCCCCCGTCATCGAAGCCGCTCTTGCGGCTCCCGGCTTCGCGGAGGACGCGCCCGAGAAGACCATAACGGTCGGCTTCGGACACAACGCGGTGCTGGGTGTCGCCGGCGCGGTCGTCGACGCGGTCAAGGCGGGGCAGATCAAGCACTTCTTCCTCGTCGGTGGCTGCGACGGCGCCAAGAGCGGCCGCAACTACTACACGGAGTTCGTCGAGCAGGTGCCGGACGACTGCGTCGTCCTTACACTCGCGTGCGGCAAGTACCGCTTCAACAAGATGGAACTCGGTGACATCGGCGGCATCCCGAGACTGCTCGACATCGGTCAGTGTAACGACGCCTACTCGGCGGTGAAGATCGCCGTCGCGCTGGCGGAGGCATTCAAGTGCGGCGTGAACGACCTTCCGCTCTCGATGGTGCTGTCGTGGTACGAGCAGAAGGCGGTGGCGATCCTGCTGACGCTCCTCCACCTGGGCATCAAGGGGATCAAGCTGGGGCCGACGCTTCCGGCCTTCATCTCCCCCAACGTGCTCAATATCCTTGTTGAGAACTTCGAGATCGCTC
>CAZRAD010000042.1:0-17873 GCA_964597945.1 uncultured bacterium | reverse complement strand
GTCGCACGGCGAGTTGACCACGGATCGGAAGAGACCGAAGAACCCCTTCGTCTCGGCTATCGGCTTGCCCTTCACGATCGCGTCCCCAGCCCCCTTGAGCATCACCGACGGCAGGTCCTCGGGTGGAAGACCGAGCTTGCTGGCGACGTTGACGAGCTGGACGTTACCGGGTAGATGGGTCCGAGCGATGATCGTATCGGAGGACACCCTGTCCCCCTTCTTCACGACGACCTCGCCCAGGATCGGCAGCCGCCTGCTCTTGCGAAGCACGGTCATCTCGGAGACTCTGAGCCCGGGTGTATATGCATGGGCCATGATTTAAACTCCTGCTCTCTCGATTTCTGTGTCGTTCGTCAGTCCGTCACTAGGCTGGGTAGGCGTCGAACGCCTTCGCCCACTTCTCGAGTTTGGTGACACGCTCGCCCTCATCGGTCGGCAGCGTGAACGGCCGCCCGCGCGTATCGACCATGACGCCGACGACGCCTCCCGAGAGTGTGCACTCGACCATCTTGCCGGGCCCCTCTCCCAGGTCAAAGCCGCGAGCCGGGGTCAGCTTGGCGATCGCGGAGTCCTGGACGGTCATCGGGTAGATGACCATCTCCCCGTACGGGATGTCGTCGGACACCTTCCTGCCGTCCTGCATGGTCATCTCGACCTTGACGCACGGCTTGCCCTCCTGGGCCGTCCCGACCGGAGCGATGAGCGTACCGAGGTGGATCAGACAGTCCTTCTCGAAGACCTCCGTGGCTGACTGCTCGTGGACCTCGGCAAGGACGCCCAGCTGCGGCATCATGAAGATCGAATCGACCGCGAGCCTCGTGATGCACTCGGGCAGGAATGCGTCGGCCATCATCAGGGCCGCCTGCTGCCTGCGGGGCGCGTGCGAGAGCACACCGCCGGACCCGACGAGGAGGTCGAGGTCCCGCATGTTGACGAGCGTCTCGCCCGACGCCGACTGGGTGAACGCCTCGGAGATAGTGCGCTCCTGCTGCACGCCCTTGAGTCCCACCGCGAACGACTTGTGCTGCACGAACGCGAGTCTGAGCGCCTCTCTCGCGATGGCCTGCTCGACCTTGAGATCCTCGAGCGTCTGCGGGACGGTCGTCGGACGGATCATCTTGTTCTTGATCCGGTTGCGGACCTCAAGCTCCGGGAGCTTGAACGGCACCCAACGCATGACGTTGTCAATGCCCGCCTCGGCGAGCACGTTCGATACGGAGTAGCTCATGCCGAGGTTGGCAGAGACCGTCCTGTTGAACGTGTTCTGGAAGACGGAGAAGACGTCGGTCGTCGCGCCGCCGATGTCAACGCCCACGACCTCGATATCCTGACGTTTGGCGATCGTCTCGATGATCGAACCGACCGCCCCGGGCGTCGGCATGATGGGTGCATCCGTCCAGCCCATGAGCTTGTTGTAGCCTGGAGCCTGCGCCATGACATGCTCCATGAACAGGTCGTGGATCTTCTCTCGGGCCGGGCCGAGATTCTCGCGCTCGAGCACGGGACGGAGGTTCTCGACCATGTAGAGCGAGGTCTTGTCCTCGAGCATCCCGGCCACCTCGTCGCCGGCGTCCTTGTTCCCGGCGTAGATGACCGGGAGATTGTAGCCGATACCGAGCCTGGGCTTCGGGTCGGCGGCCGCGATGACCTGGCCGAGTTCCACAACGTGCGTGATCGTTCCGCCGTCGATGCCCCCGGAGAGAAGGATCATGTCCGGCCTCAGGTGACGAATGCGCTCGATCTGCTCGTGCGGGAGGCGGCCGTCGTTCGACGCCAGGACATCCATGACGATCGCACCGGCGCCGAGCGCCGCGCGCTGCGCGCTCTCAGCGGTCATGCTCTTCACCACGCCCGCCACCATCATCTGCAGACCACCGCCGGCACTCGATGTCGACAGGTAGAGATCGACTCCACGGTCGCCATCGTTCGGATGGATGAACGTCTCTCCGTCAAGGATCGTATGGTCGGAGAGCTCCTCCACCTCCCTGACGGCATTGAGGACGCCTCGCGTGACATCCTCGAACGGTGCCTCGACGGTCGTCGGAGCCTCGCCGCGGACGATCAGTCGATACTCACCATCGACGAGCTTGATGAGAATCGCCTTGGTTGTCGTGCTCCCGCAGTCTGTCGCGACGATCGCGTTGATCGTGTTATTAGCCATCTGAACCTTCCTCTTGCGCCTTCGCCGCCCGTTTCTCTTCCCTGCGGCGTCTCTTCTCTTCCTTCGCCTTCTTCTGCTCGGCTGCTTCCATTTCCTCGATCTTCTTCAAGAGATACTCGATGTTGTCCCTGTCTTCAAGCAGGTCCATGATGTCATCGTACGTCTTGAAGTTGAAGATCGTCTGTACGATCGGCTGAAAGAACACCATCGCCTGGTTGCCCAGGAACGAGAGCGGTTTCGATGATTCGAGAAAGAGGATCGCCGGAGCGGACAGCCGCCGCTCGATGATCTTCTCCGCGAGGCGGTCAAGCGTCTCGCGCTTCTCCGCCGTCGCCTCCGTCCTCTGTGAGTCCTTCATCGCCCAGAACGGCATCGTCCTCCCCTGTTCCAAGCTTGCCCTCGACGAAAGCAATGACCTCTTCGCGATTGGCGTGGAACATCAGTGACAACCCACGGAATCTCTCGAGCCTCGACCGACCGACGAAGGGCGAGAGGAGTATCCCGTCACTATCAACGAAGTAGCTCCGGAAGTCGCTCCACTCCTTCTCGCGTTTCGCGACGATCCCTCGCACGCTCACCCGTCGGTCGTCGAGCGCGTATCGCGTCGGGAGATAGAAGCCGGCGACCTGCCCCCACAGCAGGAGCACGGCCACGATGGTGAAGTACCCGGTCGAAAGCCAGCTCTGGAGCGTCCACGCCACGAGCGCGATGAACAGCAGCCCGATGACCGCGCGCACGGGGCTCCTCTGCATCGGCCAGGCGGTCCAGGAAAGCTCGCTCACGCGTTTCGCCTCTTCCAGGCAACGTCCAGGTCCTTCGCCGCTCTCGCCTCGTCCAGCCTGCTGACCGGTGTCGCGGTGGGAGCACCCTGAACGATCCCGGGATCGCTCTCGCTCTCGAGCGCGATCGCCTTCATGACCTCGATGAAGTGATCGAGTGACTCGCGACTCTCCGTCTCGGTCGGTTCGATCATCAACGCCTCCTTGACGATCAGCGGGAAGTAGATCGTGGGGGCGTGAACGCCGAAGTCGAGAAGACGCTTTGCGATGTCGAGCGCCCTGACCCCGTGTCTCTTCTGCTTCGACGCCGACAGCACGAACTCATGCTGGCAGTAATCGCCGTGCGGCAGATCGTAGTGGTCGCGGAGCGCCGTCTGCAGATAGTTGGCGTTTATGAGCGCGTTCTCCGCGACACGCCGCAGCCCGGAAGGTCCCAGTGAGAGTATGTAGGCGTATGCCTTCACCGCCACGAGGAAGTTCCCGTAGATCCCGTGCACCTTCCCGATCGACTCGGGACGCTCGTAATCGAAATGGAACTTCCGACCCTCGGGCCTCGCGTCGTCCATCGAGATGACGGGATACGGAAGATACGGTGCGAGTTCGGCCGTGACACCGACGGGACCGGATCCGGGGCCGCCGCCGCCGTGCGGGGCGGAGAACGTCTTGTGGAGATTGAAGTGCATGACGTCGAAACCGATGTCACCCGGCCGGACGATCCCGAGAAGAGCGTTCAGGTTCGCACCATCCATGTAAACGAGTCCGCCCACGCCATGGACGATCTCGATGATCTCCGCGATGTGTGTCTCGAACACGCCGAGCGTGTTCGGATTCGTGATCATGATGGCGGCCGTCTCGTCGTCGGCGACCCTGCGAAGCTCGTCGACATCGATGCGCCCCTCGTCGTCCGATACGATCTCGACGGCCTCGTACCCGGCCAGCGTCAGGCTCGCCGGATTCGTGCCGTGAGCGGAGTCCGGGACGATGACTTTCGAACGCGGGTTGCCGCGCGCCGCGTGATACGCCCGGATCATGAGCATCCCGGTCAGCTCGCCGGACGCGCCGGCGGGCGGCTCCAGGGTCACCGCATCCATCCCCGAGATCTCACACAGATGGCGGGACAGGTGATACATCAGCGAGAGCGCGCCCTGACAGCACCGCTCCTCGGCCTCGGGATGCAGACGCGTGAACCCCGGGAGAGCGGCAGCGTCCTCGTTGATCTTCGGGTTGTACTTCATCGTGCAGGAGCCCAGCGGATAGAAACCGCGGTCGACATGGTGATTGAGCTCGGCCAGCCGCGTGAAGTGACGCACGGCCTCGGGCTCGGAGAGATCGGGTATGTCGGGACCCGCACGACGCACGTTCGCTGCACCCAGCGCTTCCGCCGGGTCAAGCGCGGGCACGTCGAGTTCCGGCAGACGGAATCCGCGCCGCCCGGGACGTCCCAGTTCGAAGATCGTCGGCTCCACGACCGTGTCGCGAGTCCTGTCCGGTCCGGTCATCACGCCTCCCCTGTCGCGAGGACCGCGGCGAGACCCGAGACGAGACTGTCAATGTCCCGACGCGAGTGCTTCTCGGTGACCGAGACGAGGAGACAGTTGTCCATGTCCCGGTAGTAACAGCCGCACTTGATGCCCGGCCAGATCCCGATGTCGGTGAGCGCCTCCTTGACGACCGAGCCTTCGACCGGAAGCTCGATGACGAACTCACGGAAGAACGGTCCGTCGAAGCGGAGCTTCACTCCCGGCACCTTCGAGAGCTCCGCGGCGGCGTAGTGCGACTTCGCCAGCACGTGCGAGGCGAGCTCGCGCAGTCCGGTACCACCCAGAATCGAGAGGTAGGCGGTCGCGGCGAGTGCGACGAGCCCCTGGTTCGTACAGATGTTCGACGTCGCCTTCTCGCGGCGGATGTGCTGTTCGCGTGTCTGGAGCGTCATGACATAGCCGCGGCGTCCCTCGGTGTCGACGGTCGTCCCGATGATGCGGCCAGGCATGCGCCGTGCGTGCTTCGAGGTTGTGGCCATGAAACCGAGGAGCGGCCCGCCGTAGGCGACGGGGCTTCCCAGCGACTGTCCCTCGCCGATCGCGATGGCCGCGCCGTACTCCGCAGGCGGCCTGACGAGGCCGAGCGAGATCGGATCGACCGATGCCACGAGCAGTGCTCCCGCCTCCTCCGCCGCGGCGCTCAGCGCATCGGCCGGCTCAAGGAGACCGAAGAAGTTCGGCTGCTGGACTATCACGGCTGCCGCATCCGCACAGGCGTCCGTCGCTGCGGCGACGTCCGTCGTTCCGCCGTTGAGCGGGATCTCAACAAGCTCGATCCCCCACGCCGCGATGTACGTTCTGAGAACGGCTCGCGCTGCCGGGTTCACGGACTCGGAGACACAGATCTTCCGACGCTTGCGTTGGATCCCCAATGCCATCAGCGCCGCCTCGGCCACCGCCGTCGCGCCGTCGTAGAGCGAGGCGTTGGCGACCTCCATCCCGGTCAGCTCGGCAATGAGCGACTGGAACTCGTAGATCACCTGCAGCGTACCCTGACTCACCTCGGCCTGGTATGGGGTGTACGCAGTGTAGAAGTGCGGGAGTCCCGTAATGTGGTGCACGGCCGCCGGGACGGCGTGATCATAGATGCCGCCACCGAGGAAGGAAGTGACCTCGCCGGGGACCTTGTTCAGCCCGGCCAGACGCTCCATGTGCACCATCAGCTCCGGCTCCGAGAGAGGGCCCGGCACGTCGATGTCGCCGCACAGTCGGAGCGACTCCGGGATGTTCGCCAGCAGGTCATCGAACGACGACGCGCCGATCGAACGGAGCATCTCCGCCCTGTCTTCATCTGTGTTCGGGATGTACGGCACGACTACCCTTTCGTGTGCGCCTCGTACTCGTCATCGGACATGAGATTGTCGATCTCCGCGACGTCCGCGAGCTTGAGCTTGACCAGCCACCCTTCTCCGTAGGCATCGGTATTGATGAGATCCGGCGAATCCTCGAGATCGCCGTTGATCTCGACGACCTCTCCGGCGACCGGCGAGTAGACCTCGCTGACGCTCTTGACGGATTCCACGGTCGCGAGTACATCGCCGGCGGCGACGGTCGTCCCCTCTTCCGGCAGCTCCACAAAGACGATGTCGCCGAGTTCGTGCTGGGCGTAGTCCGTGAGTCCCATCAGGGCCTCGTCACCCTCAACCTTCAGCCACTCGTGAGATTCCGTGAAACTGAGACCAGCAGTGCTCATCATTCTCCTCTTTCTCCCGGCCGCGCCGTGCGCGGGCTGCCCCGGTCGGACGCGGCGCACCTACGCGCGCCGCACGCTGCCTTCCTTGTAGAACGGCAGATCCACGAGCTTCGCCTTCAGCCGTCTGTTCCTGACTCCTATCTCGAGAGGACCGTGCACTCCGACGGCCAGATACCCCATGCCGATTCCGCGTTCGAGACTCGGCGAGAACGTGCCGCTCGTCACACCCCCGACCGTCTCGCCACCGGATATGATCGCATGCCCGTGCCTTGGAACACCGCGCCCTTCGAGTTCGAAACCTACCAGGCGCTCGGTCAGCCCCGCCGTTCTCTGTTGAACGATGGCGTCGCGACCGATGAAGTCGCCCTTCTTGAGCTTGGTGATCCACATCAGGCCCGCCTCTGCGGGCGTTCTGCTGTCATCGATGTCATTGCCGTAGAGCGCATAGCCCATCTCGAGGCGGAGCGTGTCGCGACAGCCCAGCCCGACCGGCTCGACATCCAGCGGCACGCCCCCATCGAGAAGCGCATCCCAGATCGTCGCGGCGTCTTCCGGCTTGCAGTAGATCTCGAACCCGTCCTCGCCGGTGTAGCCGGTGCGCGAGACGAGCGCGGTCCTCCCCGCGACGTCTCCGCGGGCGGCGTAGTAGTAGCCGAGCGAGGAGAACGAACCGGCGCCGACAGCCGCCAGCACATCCTCGGACCGAGGCCCCTGGAGCGCGATGAGTGCGGTCTCGTCCGAGGCGTCGCGGAACTCCGTGCCCGGCAGAAGATGCGAGGTCACCCAGTCGAGATCCTTCGCCTTGTTCGCCGCGTTGACGACGAGCATGTAGGAATCACCCAGGCGATACACGAGCAGGTCGTCGATGAACCCGCCTGTCTCGTAGCACATCGCCGAGTACTGAACGCGGCCGTCAACCAGCGCGGCCGCGCGATTCGTCGTGATGCGCTCGAGACTCTCGAGCGCCGACGATCCTGAGAGGAAGAACTCACCCATGTGGGAGACGTCGAACAGGCCGGCGGTCGATCTGACGCGCCTGTGCTCATCAACGATGCCCCGGTACTGAATCGGCATCGCGTACCCGGCGAAGTCGACGATCCTGGCATCAGCCGCGACGTGACGGTCGTACAGCGCCGTCCTCACGACACCGGTCTCCACGCTCAACGCTTGCCCCTTCCAGCCGAAAACGCACGCGACCACGTGGTTCGCGCGCACCTATGCGCCGGGGACGATGCGAGATCATCCGAGAGTCCGACGCGGAATTGAATGTCCCATGATGGTAGTCGAGCCGACGGTCTGCGGTCAAGGCGTTTTGCCGTTGCGCTGAGGCGTCGTCAGGATGAGGTCGCGCCGCGCTTGCGATCGGCTCGCGGGACTTTCAGCACGCTCCTGAGTACCGTGCCCGTATACGAGCCGTCGGTAGCGGCCACCTCTTCGGGGCTCCCCTTGGCGACGATCGTCCCACCGTCATCGCCACCCTCGGGACCGAGGTCGACGATGTAGTCGGCGGTCTTGATCACATCGAGATTGTGCTCGATCACCAGCACGGTGTTGCCCCGGTCGACGAGACGCCCGAGAACCTCGAGCAGCATCTTGACGTCATGGAAGTGAAGCCCGGTGGTCGGCTCATCGAGGATGTAGAGTGTTCGTCCGGTGCTCTTTCGCGACAGCTCCGACGACAGCTTGACGCGCTGCGCCTCCCCGCCTGAGAGCGTGGTCGCCGCCTGTCCAAGATGGATGTACCCGAGCCCCACGTCGGAGAGCGTCTGGAGTTTCCGGCGGATCATCGGGATGCTGTCGAAGAACTCGAGCGCCTCGGCGACCGTCATCTCGAGCACATCCGCGATGTTCTTCCCCTTGTAGAAGATGTCCAGCGTCTCGCGGTTGAAGCGTCTGCCTCCGCACGCCTCGCATGTGACGAAGACGTCCGGCAGAAAGTGCATCTCGATCTTCACCTGGCCACCGCCCTGACAGGCTTCGCACCTCCCGCCCTTGACGTTGAAGCTGAACCGGCCGGGACGATATCCGCGCGCCCGGGCCTCCGGGACGCGTGCGAAGAGCTGGCGGATGTGAACGAAGGTGCCGGTATACGTCGCGGGGTTCGACCGCGGCGTCCTGCCGATCGGCGCCTGGCTGATGTTGACGACCTTGTCGATGTGCTCGATCCCCTCGATCCGGTCGAACCGGCCGGGGACCTTCCTCGCTCGGTGGAACCACTCGGCGAGCGCGCGGTGGAGGATGTCCGAGACGAGCGTGCTCTTCCCGGAACCAGAGACGCCGGTCACGCAGGCGAGTGTTCCCAGAGGGAACTCGGCGTCGATGTTCTGGAGGTTGTTCTCACGAGCGCCGATCACGGTCAGCCGCGGACCGTCAGTCCCGCGGCGCTCCCCGGGAACATCGATCCGCTCTCGCCCGGAGAGATAGTCCCCGGTCAGTGACTTCGGGTGGTCGGGCAGTTCTCCGGGCGGACAGCTCGCGACGACCTCGCCGCCGTGCCTCCCCGCCCCCGGGCCGAGATCGACGACCCAGTCGGCGCTGCGGATGGTCTCCTCGTCGTGTTCGACGACGATGACCGTATTGCCGATGTCCCGCAGCGCTGTGAGCGTCCGCAGGAGCTTGGCATTGTCGTGCTGGTGCAGTCCGATCGACGGCTCGTCGAGAATGTAGAGCACTCCCACGAGACGCGAGCCTATCTGCGTCGCGAGCCGGATGCGCTGTGCCTCGCCGCCCGACAGCGTCCCGGAGGAACGATCGAGCGTGAGGTAGTCGAGCCCGACGTCTGAGAGGAAGCCGAGGCGCTCGCCGATCTCCTTGAGGATCTCGTGCGCGATCTTCCTGTCGCGCGCGCCGAGCTTGAGCCCTCCGAAGAACGCCACGCCCTGCTTGACGGACATCGCGGAGACGTCGCTGATGGCGAGGTCGCCGACGCGAACGGCCAGAGCCTCGGGCCGCAGCCTTGCCCCCTTGCACGCAGGGCAGTCATCGACCGCCATGAACCCCTCGATCCAGCGGCGGATGTTCTCCGACTTCGTCTCGCGGTAGCGACGTTCGAGGTTCGGGATGGCGCCCTCGAAGCCGCCGACGTACTCCCATCGTCCCTTCTCGAACTGGATGTTGTACTCGATCTTCTCGTCACCCGAACCGCGTAGCAACACCTCCTGCACGTGCTCATCGAGTTCCTCGAACGCGGTCGTCAGGCCGAAGCTGTAGAACTCGCAGAGCGCGTCGAGCTTGTGCCTCAACCATCCGGTCGCCAGGTCGGGCCAGCATGTCACCGCACCCTCTCGCAGGGACTTCGTGTGGTCGGGCACGATGAGATCCGGATCGACCCGCATCTTCGTCCCAAGACCGCCGCACTCCGGACACGCTCCGTAGGGGCTGTTGAACGAGAAGAGCCGCGGCGCGAGCTCGCCGAGCCCGACTCCGCAGTGCGGACATGACGCCGCCTCGGAAAGCAGGAGCTGCTCCTTGCCGATGAGAACCTCGACGATACCGTCGCTGAGCTCGAGCGCCGTCTCGAGAGAGTCGACCAATCGCTGTCTGACCTTCGCGCGGAGGATGAGCCGGTCAACGATGACGGAGATATCGTGCTTCTTCTTCCTGTTGAGCTTGCCGACATCACCGACCTCGGTCGTCTCGCCGTCGATGCGTACGCGGACAAACCCTCCCCGCTCGATCCGCCTGAGCACATCCTTGTGCTCGCCCTTCTTGCCGCGCACGATCGGAGCGACGATCTCGACCCGCGCGCCGTCGTCGTGACCGAGGATGATGTCGGCCATGTTGTCGACCGTCTGCTGGGATATCTCGCGACCGCAGAGGTGGCAGTGCGGGACGCCGATACGCGCGAAGAGGAGCCTCAGGTAGTCGTAGACCTCGGTGGCCGTTCCCACCGTCGAACGCGGGTTGTGCGAGGCGGTCCGCTGCTCGATGGAGATGGCGGGAGACAGGCCCTCGATGGACTCGACTCGGGGTTTCTGCATCTGTGAAAGGAACTGGCGCGCGTACGCGGAGAGCGATTCGACGTATCTACGCTGTCCCTCCGCATAGATGGTGTCGAACGCAAGTGACGACTTGCCGGAACCGGAGAGCCCCGTGATGACGACGAGCGAGTTGCGCGGTATCTCGAGATCGAAACCCTTGAGATTGTGCTCGCGGGCGCCCCGCACAACGAGGCTGCCGGGATCACCCGAAACCGCCTTTCGGCTCGCAGAACGGGCACTATCTCTTGACTGGCGGGATTTAGGCATGCTAAAGATTCTACTACGATTCGGTGCACCCAACAAGACGCAAAGCCGGAGCAGACAAACACATGACGACCAGAACGACCGTACTCGCAGCGCTCCTCATCGTCGCGCTTGCCCTTCTCGTCCTCGCCGTACTCTGGCAGCCGACCGTGACCCCGACCGCCTCGACGAGCGGGTTGAAGGTCATCGTTGTGGGCGTCGACGGACTTGACTGGTTCATCCTCCAAAAGTTCGTGGCCGAGGGCCGGATGCCGTTCTTCGGACATCTGGTCGGACGGAGCGTTCTCGGGAGCGTCACCGCGGACCGTCCGGTGCTCCCCGCCGTCGGCTGGACACAGCTGGGCAACGGCAAGCTCCTCTCGGAAGGAGCGCTCGCGGACCTCGCCGAACTCAGGGGACGCGCGGTCAGCACGAGTGTCCCGGGTATCGCAGAGGCGGTCGTCGGCTCGGGTGGGTCCTGCCTGACCATCGGATGGCCGGGAACGTGGCCGGTCGAGGAGTCGTGGGATGCGGGAACGGTGATCGCACCGTACGCGCCGGATGCGCCGGCACACGAGGTCGCGCTCGCGCCGATGCTGTACGAGAACGGGAGTTCGCAGGCGCACCCGGCCGGGCTCTCAACGCGGATCGACGAGGCGGCCCGCATCATCTCGGAGACATGGCCCGAGGAATTCGAGGAGGATATCCTCCCCGCGGGAGAAGACCCCGAGGACTGGTCCGACAACGTCCTTGCAGCGCGCTGGTCCTACATCTCGGACCGAATGACGCTCGACCTGGCAGCGGGCATGCTCGCCGAACTCGAGCCGGAGCTCGCGTTGATACACTTCGGCGGACTCGATGCGGTGAGCCACCGGTTCGTGGCGCCGGGAATGCCCGAGTTCTTCCCGGGTCTCTCGCCCGATGCCGCGGCGCGCTATGCGGACGTCCTCCCGGCCTACTATGAGTTCATCGATTCGGCCATCCGCCGCATCCACAGGCTGGCGGACGACCGGACGGTCTTTCTGCTCTGCTCCACCTACGGCACACATCCGGCCGAGGGCGATATCCTGGTCGCCGGCTCGCACGAGCGCGGCGCGCCCGGCGTCTTTGCACTGAGCGGACCGAAGATCACGCCGGTCCCGACGCCGATCGAGCTCTCCACGGTCGATGTGGCGCCAACGCTGCTTGCCCTGCTCGGACGTCCGATACCGTCGGACCTCGACGGTCGCATCGTCCCGACGGCCACTCCGATCGGGTTCCTGCAGGCGTCGCCTCCGACCTACACCTCCTCCGGAAGCCGGGAGGTCGAGGCCTCCGCGTGCGCGACAGAGGAGATGGAAGCGCTCGCGGCGCAGACCATCCGGTGGTTGTCACGGAACTAGACCGGGAGCGTCGCGCGACGACCCGGACGAGGACCGCCGAACCCGGAACGAACAGAGGCCCGGCCGCTGATGCGGTCGGGCCCCTTCTCTTGCGAGTGAATCAAGTGCGAACGAGGTGCGTATGAAGACGCCGTTCGAGCTCCGTGGCGCCGGCTATTCCGCCGCGCTCCCCTTCAGGGCTCTCGTGAGCGCAGGCAGGACCTCGAAGACGTCGCCGACGATGCCGAACGTGGCGACCTTGAAGATCGGAGCGTCGGGGTCCTTGTTGATGGCAACGATCACCTTCGCCGACTGCATGCCGGCGAGGTGCTGGACCGCGCCGGAGATGCCGCAGGCGATGTAGAGCTTCGGCTGAACGGTCTTGCCCGTCTGACCGACCTGGTGCGAGTACTGGATCCATCCCGCATCGACGGCCGCGCGCGAGGCGCCGACCGCGCCGCCGATGGCTCCGGCGAGCTCCTCGATGAGATGGAAGTTCTCCGGCCCGCCAAGACCTCGGCCGCCCGAGACGATGACGTCGGCGTCTGCGATGTTGACCGTCTGCGTGAGGTCCTTCACGAACTCAACGAACTCCACGCGCGACGTGAGCAGTCCGGGGTCGATGGTCTCATCGACGACCTCGCCCGTGCGCGACGTGTCGGCATCGAGCGCCGACATGACCTTGTGCCGGACGGTCGACATCTGCGGCCTGTGGTTCGGGCAGATGATGGTCGCCATGATGTTGCCGCCGAATGCCGGGCGCGTCTGAAGGAGCTGACGCCCGCCGTCCTCGATCGCCAGACCCGTGCAGTCGGCCGTGAGCCCGGTCTTCACCTGGACCGCGACCCGCGGGATCAGCGAGCGACCGAGCACCGTCGCGCCGGTGAGGACGATCTCCGGCTTATGGCGCGTGATGAGCTCGGCGACAACGTTCGCATACGGCTCATCGAGGAAGTTCAGAAGCGCCGGATCATCCACGACGTGGACGCGGTCCGCGCCCCGGTGGATGAGTTCATCCGCCATCCCCGCGATGCTCGAGCCGAGGAGTACCGCCGAGAGCTCCGTCTCGAGCTCATCGGCGAGCTCGCGCCCCTTCCCCAGGAGCTCGAACGAGACGTCGTTGAGCTCACCGTTGCGCTGCTCGGCGACGACCCACACGCCGCGATACTCATCCAGCGACACGGCGTCGTGCTGCGCCTGCCTCAGGACGATCGCGTCGAACTTGCACGCATCGACGCACGCTCCGCAGAGCGTACAGTTGTCGTTGATGACGGCCAGGCCGTCCACCATCTCGATGGCATCGTAGAGGCACGCGCTGACGCAGAGCCCGCAGCCTACACACCGATCTTGCACTACCTCGATACTGCTCACGCGATACTCCCCCGAATCGGTGCTCCTCGGACCCGCGGCGCGGGACGCGGAGCACGTCACCTCTCGCTACTGCGTCTCTCCCCTGAGAACGGGCAGGAGTTCCTCCACGAGCCTCGGTACGGTCTCCGATGGCTCACCCTCGAACACGACCCCGCCCGCCTTGAGCTCGGGCGCGAAGATCTTCATGACACGGGTCGGTGACCCGTCAAGACCGAGCTCTACCGGATCCACATCGAGGTCGGCGGCGCCCCACACGGTGATCTGGGCCTTCTTCGCCTTCATCTTCCCCTTCAGCGACGGCAGCCTGGGTTCGTTGATGTCCTTCACGACCGTGAAGAGGGCGGGCAGAGGAACGCGAAGCACGTCGTGACCGTCCTCCATCATCCGCTCGGCGGTGCATGTCGCGCCCTCGAGTGTGAGCGCCTTGACGTACGCGACCTGGGGGATCCCGAGAAGCCGGGCAACACCCGGACCGACCTGAGCGGTGTCGCCGTCGATGGCCTGTTTCCCGCAGAGGATGACGTCGACCTCCCCGAGCCTCCGGATGCCGGCGGCCAGGGTGTACGACGTGGACCATGTGTCGGACCCGGCGAACGCCCGGTCGGACAGCAGAACGGCATCGTCGACACCGAGCGACAGCGCTTCGCGGAGCGCGACCTCCACCTGAGGCGGCCCCATCGACATCACCGTGACGGTACCCTCGCCCGCGGCCTCGCGCATGCGCAGACCCTCCTCGAGCGCGTACATGTCGAACGGGTTGACAATCGACGGAACACCCTCGCGGATGAGCGTGTTGGTCTCGCGGTCGATGCGGACCTCAGTCGTGTCCGGCACCTGCTTGATGAGAACAACGATCCTCATAGCGTCCCCTACTCGCCGCGCTTCTCCTTCGCGGCGCTCTCCTTGATGAGCTGCGAGGCGATGACCGCCCGCTGGATCTGATTCGTCCCTTCGTAGATCTGCGTGATCTTCGCGTCACGCATCATCTTCTCGACCGGATACTCCTTCATGTACCCGTATCCGCCGAGCACCTGCACGGCATCGGTCGTGACCGACATCGCGACATCGGACGCGAAGAGCTTGGCCATGGCGGAGATCTTCGCGAGGTTCTTCTCGCCGGAGTCGACGATGCGCGCGGCCTGATGCACGATGGCCCGGGCCGCCTCGACCTGCGTCGCCATGTCGGCAAGCATGAACTGGAGCCCCTGGAACGACGCAACGGGCTGACCGAACTGCTCGCGGTGCCTCGCGTACTTGACCGCCTCATCGAGCGCGCCCTGCGCGATCCCGACGGCCTGCGCCGCCACGCCCGGGCGAGAGTGGTCGAACGTCTTCATGGCGACCATGAAGCCCATGCCCTCGCGTCCGAGCAGGTTCGCCTTCGGGACGCGGCAGTCCTGGAAGATGAGTTCGCGTGTCGCCGACGCGCGGATGCCCATCTTGTTCTCCTTCTTGCCGAACGTGAAACCAGGCGTATCCTTTTCAACGATCAAACAGCTGATTCCGCGGATGCCGACGCCCTTCTTCGTGCGCGCCACAACGGTGTAGGTCTCAGCCTCGCCGCCGTTGGTGATCCACTGCTTCGTCCCGTTGAGAATGTACTCGTCGCCGTCGAGAACGGCCGTGGTCTCTATCGCTCCGGCGTCGCTCCCCGCGTTCGCCTCGGTCAGCGCGAATGCCGCCAGCTTCTCGCCCGCCGCGATCGGCGGCAGGTACTTCTTCTTCTGCTCTTCGCTCCCGAAGAGAAGGATCGGATAGGTACCCAGAGCGGTCGCGGCGAACGACAACGAGATGCCGCCGCAGACGCGAGAGAGCTCCTCGGTGGCGACACACATCTCCATCGCACCGCCGCCGAACCCGCCGTACTCCTCCGGAATGTAGACGCCGCAGATGTCCGACTCCGCGAAGACCCTGACGATCTCCCACGGGAACTCACCGCTCTCGTCGAGCTCCTCGCGGACTGGCAGGATCTTCTCCCGCGCGATCTGTGCGCACAGGTCCTTCAACATCTGCTGTTCTTCAGTGAGGAAACAGCTCATGAGGAACTCTCCTTCTTCCGCCGCCTGCCGCCGCGCCTTCCCCGTCGCGACGACGACGAGCGACGCTGTCTCTTCTTCTTCCTCTTCCCGTTGTTGAGCAGACCGAGCTTCGAGAGCGCGTTGCGCGCCGCCATCTGCTCCGCTTCCTTCTTGTTCTTGCCCTCTCCACGTCCGAGCGCCCGGCCCTCGATCTTGAGCTCCACGTAGAACTTGCGCTCGTGTTCCGGTCCGGTCGCGGAGACGACCCGGTACCGCGGACGCGCACCCATCTTCTTCTGGGCGTGCTCCTGAACGATGCTCTTGTAGTTCTTGTACTCCTCGATATTGAGGAGCTTGTCCATGTCGGAGAGGATGTGATCCTCGATGAAGTCCCGCGCGGCATCCAGCCCCGAATCGAGGTAGATCGCTGCGATGACGGCCTCGAACGAATCGGCGAGGATCGACGATCTGGTCTCGCCGCCTGAGAGCCTCTCGTTGTCGGACAGGTGGATATACCGCCCGAGCTGGAGTTCCTCCGCGCGCCTTGAGAGGACGGTCTCACTGACCAGAAGCGACTTGATCTTCGTCAGCCGCCCCTCCTGGCGCTTCGCGTACTTCTCATAGAGCGCCTCGTTCACAACGAGGCCAAGCACGGAGTCCCCGAGGAACTCCATGCGTTCGTTCGACTGTCCGCGTCCCATCTCCTGCTCGTGAACGTACGACCTGTGGCTCAGCGCCTGGTCGAGCAGGCTGAGGTCACGGATCCGGATGCCGAGCGAGCGGCAGAGCCGTCTGAGATCGCCGGCTCGCTGGGGATCGACTCCGGAATCAGGGTTCACGAGGGCGCGAAAGCGCTCCGTGAAGCTGTATCGCTTCTTCATCCGTCGGTGTCTCGGCTAACTCTCGAACCTGGAGACGACGATCGCACAGTTGTGGCCGCCGAAACCGAACGAGTTGCTGAGGACGTTCGTCACGTCCGCCTCGCGAGGTTCGTTGGGAACATAGTCGAGATCGCACTCCGGATCCGGGTTCTCGTGATTGATGGTGGGTGGTATGGTCGAGCGCTCCATCGCCAGGACGCTGAAGACGAACTCGATGCCGCCCGCCGCGCCGAGAAGATGCCCCGTCATCGACTTCGTCGATGAGATGGCCAGCTCCTTCGCGTGCGAGCCGAACACGGCCTTGATCGCGGCCGTCTCGAGTTTGTCGTTCAGCGGCGTCGACGTGCCGTGCGCGTTGATGTACTGCACGTCATCGGCCGCGAGTCCCGCATCCGCGACAGCTACCGCCATCGCCGACGCCATCCCGGCGCCGTCCGGCGCGGGCGCGGTCATGTGAAACGCATCCCCAGTCGCTCCGTAGCCCTTGAGTTCGGCGTGGATAGTCGCACCGCGTCTCTTCGCGTGCTCGAGTTCCTCGACCACAACGATGCCGGCGCCCTCACCCAGGACGAAGCCGTCACGTTCGGCGTCGAACGGGCGTGACGCCCGCTCGGGTTCGTCGTTCCTGGTCGAGATCGCTCGCATCGCGGCGAAACCTCCCACCGACAAGGGACTGATCGCCGCCTCGGTACCGCCTGTCACGATCGCGTCGGCATCGCCGTGCTGTATCGCACGATACGCCGTACCGATCGCGTGTGCTCCTGACGAGCAGGCGGACACCGTTGCGAAATTGGGGCCCTTGAGTCCCAGCATGATAGATACCACACCCGACGACATATCAGGGATGAGCATCGGGATGAAGAACGGGCTGATCCTGCGCGGCCCCTTCTCCATGAGCACGGTGTGCTGAGCCTCGAGCGTCTGGATACCTCCCACCCCGGAACCTATGATCGCTCCGACCCGGCGAGCATCAAAGCCGGAATCGGCGAGTCCGGAGTCCTTCCAGGCCATCAGAGCTGCGGCCACGCCGTAGTGTACGCTCGGATCCATTTTCCGAGATTCGCGCTTGTCGATCAGATCGTCCACGTCGAACCCCTTGAGTTCGCATGCGATGCGAACGGGAAGGCTCGATGGATCGAAACTCGCGATCGTACCGGCACCACTCTTTCCGGCCAGAAGCGCGCTCCACGTGGACTCGAGATCAAGTCCGAGCGGCGTGAGTGCGCCAAGGCCGGTGACCACTACTCTTCTCGACATGCTTCCCATCCGGTTCCTTCTTCCTCGCTATCTGTCTCCTCCAACCTTCTCCGCCTGCGGTGCGCCCGGACCGGTCCGGTCGTCATTCACTATCGTCCCGAACTGACCCCAGACAGAACGCCGCGGCTCCGCCCAAGAGCGAAACCGCGGCGTTGAATCGCAGTTCCGCTCTACGCGCTCACCTTCTTCTCGAGGTAGGCAACGATGTCGGCGACCGTCTTGAGACCCTCGGCCTCATCCGTGTCGTCGGCCGTGATGCCGAACTCATCCTCGAGGGAGAAGAGAATGTCGGCCTGCTCAAGCGAGTCGGCACCGAGGTCCTCGACGATCATCGCTTCCATCGTGACCTGCTCGGCGTCGATCTGCAGCTTCTCCGCTATGACCTGCTTGACCTTTCCAGCAACGTCTGCCATGTCAGGCTCCCTTCTCCGCGTCCTGTTGCGACCGGCGGATCGGCCTACCAGGCCATCCCCCCGTCCACGTTGATCGTCTGAGCAGTGATGTAGTCTGCATCATCAGAGACCAGAAATGCAACCAGATTTGCCACGTCGTTCGGCGTCCCGAACCGACTCAGGATGATCTTGTCGG
>CAZRAD010000041.1:0-17885 GCA_964597945.1 uncultured bacterium | reverse complement strand
TCTGGATGATGCCCTGGTCGGTCACGGCCGCTCCGGTGTGGACGTTCACGCGGATAAAACGGGCGCCCACGGTCGCGGCGACAGCCACGGCGGACAGTGCGTCGTTGCGGAGCACGTTGATGCCGAGCGGCAGATCGATGCGGTCCGCTATGCGGGCAGCGACCGACGCGAGCCCGGCAACGGCCCCGCGGCCGGCGAAATCCCGCGCGAACGGGACATCGCAGTAGTTCTCTATAATGAGGGCGTCGAATCCGGCCCGCTCGTACGTTGCGGCGTCCGCCACGGCACGCTCGACCACCGGCCCCATGTCGCCGCCCCACCCCGGGCTCCCGGGCAGGGGAAGGACGTGGGTCACACCGATCAGAGCGGGCTCCCGCCCGAGTAGCTGTTCCATGCTGGCCATGATTCCCCCCGGAATGCCCGTCTGCCCCGACCGGCGCGCGGCCTTGAACACACGCTGAACGCGGGCAGCCTCTCGGCCGCCCGCGTCGCTCGATCCTCGTATCTTGAATGCCTCGTCACGGGCAGCTCTGTCTATCGCGTCAGCGACGCGACCGTCTTCTTGTCAAGCCGCTTGACCACCGCGACGAGCAGCTTCACCATCGCATCGTAGTCCTTCCGGTGCAGCACGCCGACGTGCCCGTGGATATAGCGCGTGGGGACGACGAATGTCAGACACGGTACGCCTTCCCTGTTGAACTGGATGGTGCCGCTGTCTGTGCCGCCGCGCGTCAGCGCGGTCAGCACGTACGGGATCTTGTTCTTCTCGGCGGTGTCGATGACGAGATCGCGCAGCTTGCGGCTTGGTATGGCACTGCCGTCGTAGATCATGATACCCACGCCGTCGCCCAGATTCTCACCCGCGCCGTCGGAGCCCGGCGTGTCGGTCGCGATCGTGACGTCGATGGCGAACGCAACGTCCGGATCAACCCGGTTCGCGCTCGTCCTGGCGCCGCGAAGTCCGACCTCCTCCTGGACCGTGCCGACGCCGTAGACCGTGTTCGGGTGCGTCTTGCCGATCTTGTGGAGGACGTCGATCACGGCCGCCACGCCGATACGGTCGTCCCACGCCTTCGCCGCGTAGGTCTGCTTGTTGCCGAGAACGGTGAAGTCCGAGATCGGGATGACCGGGTCGCCGGGCCGCACGCCGAGCTTCTTCTTCACATCGAACTTCCCGGCCGCGCCCACGTCGATGTACATGTCCTTGATGTCCAGGACCTTCTTGCGCTCATCAGGCTGGAGGACGTGCGGCGCCTTCGACCCGATGACGCCGACGTGGTCTCCCTTGCTCGTGCGGACCAGCACCCGCTGCGATAGCGCCACGTGACCCCACCAGCCGCCGATCGGCAGGAACTTGATGAAGCCTTCCTTGGTGACGTTCTTGACCATGAAGCCGATCTCATCCATATGCCCGGCTATCATGATGCGCGGACCGTCGGTCTTGCCCTTCTTCTCCGCGATCAGACTTCCGAGCTTGTCATACGAGACGGTCGCGACGTCCTCGACATAGCGGGCCATCAGGTCGGCGACCTCATCCTCAAAACCGGAGATACCGTTCGCCTCGGTGAGCTCCTTGAACATCATTTCAGTCTTGTCCACAGGTCCTCTCCTTCGGAAGTCCGTGCACGATGCGGTCGCCGGGAGTGAGCCGGCCATCGCGTGATTGAATGGCATCCTGTGAGTTTAGAGGGACGGAGCCTCCATCGTCAAGGACGGCTCGTGAATCCGGCGCGATCAGGAGCATCGCCCCCGGGGATCGCGCCTACCGGAGCCAGTCGTCGGCGTAGTCCGCGGGCAGTCTGAGCATCTCGAAAAGCGTGGCGATGAGCTCGTCGTCCTCGCCGGCGCGCTCGGGATTCCAGTACTCCCACACGGTCTCGCCGGCGGTGGTCACTTCGAACGCGCGGCCATTGTCGGACTCAGTGATGAGCGTATTGCCGTTGCCGAGCCTCTCCGCCGTGCCGCACGACTTCGTGTAGAACTCCTCGCCCTCCACCTGACCGTAGCTCCAGACCTGCTCCTGCGTCACCGGATTGAACTCGACCACGCGTGAGTGAGGCCCCGCGCCGCCGTTGTCGAACAGGAGGATAGTGCCTCCGGGCAGGAGCTCGGGCTGGTGCTGGCCGAGCCACGGTCCCGCCATGAGCCAGACGATCTCGTTCGCGTCATAATCCAGCACGGCGATGGCATCGAGCTTCCTGAACGAGATCAGGAAGTTGCCGGCGCTGAAGGCGGGGATGACGTCCGAGAGCGTTCCGTCCAGCAGATGGAGCGTGTTGGTGTGCGTGATGTCTCCCGCCGTCCTGAAGTTGAGCGCCCTGACGGCCTGTTCGTAGCTCGAGTTCCAGAACGCATCGAGAATGGACCGGCGCCCGAGTTCCGTCCCATCAGCGTCGAGCACCGTGACGAAGTCCTCGAGGATGATGGACCGATCGCTGACCTCGGGAACGACGCCGGACTCGCGGCTCAGAACGAAGATGCGGCCGTCATCCATCACCTCGAGGTCGTGGTGCTCGCCGCCGAGGTGCTTCCAGAGCACGTTCGAGTCACGGTCGACCTTCACGATCCCGACGCCCTCGTAGATACCGAGGACGTCTCCGTTCTCGTAGAGATACGCGCGGCGCCAGTGGCTGGTCTGCGTGTTCGATACGAGATCGGACCGGTCGGGCCACACATCGAGGAAGTCTCTTCGCCAGGTGTGGAGCACGCGGCCGTCCATGTCGGTCAGCGCCGCCGCCGCGGCGTGACCGGACGAGTAGAAGTTGAGACCGTCGGCCGCGCGAGCGCGGTCGTAGATGGTCACCCCGCTCGACCCGCTCGCCGGTCTCGACGCCCCGAGATAGCCGATCGAGTTGAGCTGCTCGATCTGAGCGCGCTGCTCGGGAGTGAGCTCCCCCGAGACGGACGTGCCGCTCTCCACCGGGACGACCTCGCGCCACCGCCCCTCGGGACCGCCGGGTCCCCCACCGGCAAAAGCCCCGGCCGGAGGCCTGCGGTCCGGTGCCGATTCCTGGGCCATCGCCCCTTGACACATGGCACAAAAGAGGACCAACGCGGTCGCCGCTGTGCATACGGCACGGGCCCGCGACGGGAAAAGCGGTCTCTCGCTCACATGTGAAGCGGTCCCCGGTGGAAACACGGTGTGCATGATGGCTCCCTGACGTGGTCTTGTGTCCCGAAAGCAGTCTAGCACGGGCACTCCCCGTCGCCAAGCGGCATGGCTGCAGGCGCACGGCGGACCGACTATCGTGCTGGAACGTTCCTTGCAATTCTCTCAAGAGCGTTGCCTGTACGGGGAAAAGGCGATAGAGTCGCACAATCGTGAATCGGCATCATGGTAGTGAAGCTCCGTCAGCCGACCCGTCAGGATCACCGATACCGCAACCAGCATGAAGGACGGGGGACCACTCGTGATCAAGACCGCCATCATCGGAACGGGCGCCTGGGGGAAGAACCTCTTCCGGAACTTCCTCACCATGAACGAGAGCGAGCTGCTCACCTGCTGTGACCTCGACGGAGACAGGTGCAGCGGTCTTCTGACCGGCATCCCGGAGGTCGCGAGCACGACCGACCCTGAGGACGTCTTCAAGGACCCGGGTATCGACGCCGTCGTCATCGCGACGCCGGCCCCGACGCACTTCGAGCTTGCGAAGCGCGCGATGGAGGCGGGCAAGGACGTCTTCGTCGAGAAGCCGATGACGCTTGCGCTCGAGGACGCCGAGGAACTCGTGAAGATCGCAGACAGACTGGAGCGCATCCTGATGGTCGGCCATCTGCTCGAGTACCACCCCGGCGTGCTGAAGATGAAGGAGCTCCTGGACTCCGGCGAACTCGGTGACCCGTACTACCTCTATTCCGAACGTGTCAACCTCGGCAAGATCCGCAAGGACGAGAACGCACTGTGGAGCTTCGCGCCCCACGATATCTCGATCATCCTCTACCTTCTCGGCGAGGAGCCCATCGAGGTCGCTGCCCGCGGGGCCGCGTACATCCAGCCGGGGATCGAGGACGTGGTCTTCCTGTGGATGCGTTTCGGCAACGACCGCCTCGCGCAGATCCACGTTTCGTGGCTCGACCCACACAAGGTCCGCCGCACAACGCTCGTCGGCAGCAAGAAGATGGTCGTCTTCGACGATATGCAGGCCGGTGAGAAGATCCGCGTCTACGACAAGGGCGTCAACGGCAACGGAGACGGAAACGGGAAGCACGGGAGGTTCGTCGGGTTCGATGAGGCGCTCTCGTTGAGATTCGGCGAGGTGACCATCCCGGCTCTCCCGTCGGCGGAGCCTCTCCGGCTTGAGTGCCAGCACTTCATTCAGTGCGTGGAGAATCGCACGAAGCCCCGCTCCGACGCCCGCGACGGACTCCGCGTGGTCCGGGTCCTCGACGCGGCGCAGCGCTCGCTGGAGGCCGGCGGCAACGCCATCAAGCTGTCCTGAATCCTGATACGATCCTGAAGGGATGGACCCCATGGAGAGGTTCGTGCACGAGTCCGCCTCGGTCGGCGAGGGGACGACACTCGGGTACTTCACGGTCGTGGAGGCCGACGTTGCCATCGGCGCCGGCTGCGAGATCGGCAGCAACGTGGTCATCCATCGGGGCACCGTCATCGGCGACCACGTCCGCATCGATGACAACACGGTCATCGGCAAGCTCCCGATGAAGGCCGCTCTCTCGGCGACGACCGACGGAAGCACCGTCCCACCCGCCGTCATCGCGGACGAGTCCCTCATCGGCGCCTGCGTCATCGTCTACGCCGGATGTGAGCTCGGGCGCCGTGTTCTCGTGGCCGACCTCGCCTCCATCAGAGAGAACGTCACCATCGGCGAGTACACGATCGTCGGACGCGGCGTCACCGTGGAGAATTACTGCAAGGTCGGGCGTCGCTGCAAGCTCGAGAGCGAGTGCTACATCACCGCGTACTCCGAACTCGGCGACCGTGTGTTCGTCGCGCCGGGTGTCGTGACCTCGAATGACAACTTCATCGGACGCACCGAGGAGCGGTTCAAACACTTCAAGGGAGTCACGGTGCAGAAGGGCGGGAGGATCGCAGCGGGCTGCGTCATCCTACCGGGTCGGACCATCGGGGCCGACGCCGTCGTAGGCGCGGGTTCCGTCGTCACCCAGGATGCTCCCGCACGCAAGGTCGTTCTCGGCTCGCCGGCCAAACCGCTGCGCGACGTCCCCGAGAACCAGCTTCTCGAGAACCAAGGGTGGGACGACTGAGAACCGCGGAGGGCCGGCCGCAACCCGTACCAACCGAGCATGCAACACGGGGCAGGGATCTCTCCCTGCCCCGTTCTTCCTGTTCTCGAGTTGCCTCGCTGATTACCTGTTGCGACGCCTCACGACACCGGCCATGCCGAGCAGACCGCTACCGAGAAGGAGAAGCGTACTTGGCTCCGGGACGACGGTGTCGTCATCGAAGTCGCCGTTGAGCGTCACCACGTCGTTCCGACATCCCATCGTCCACTCCAGCCCGATCTGATCGGTGAGGGCGGGATTGGTCAGAAGACTGCGGTCGATGGTGAGCTCGAAGACGTACGTGCCGTAGCCACGCTCCGTGAGCCCGTAGTTGTAGTGGTTGAGCGCCGCGTATCCGAGCGTCGTGCCGCCGCTGAAGTTCGTCGGTCCGGCCTCGGCGACGAACGACGTGTTGCTCTGGTACCAGTCGCCCATCGTGGTCTCCGCCAGCCTGCCCGTTGAACCGTCGATGTCGACGCCGAGCGTATGCGAGCCGAGCCCCATGTCCATGGCGAGGTCGCCGGCGGCGATGTGCTCACCGAGGAAGCTCATACCACCCGGGACGTTGAACGACGTGACAACGGCTATGTATGCGTTCGTCGCGTCGTTGTCGAAGTACATCGCCTCGATGTCGAAGGCCTCTCCTCCGTGCGCCGGTCGCCCGTGATACGCGCTCCAGTTGTCGTCGATGGTGTAGTCCGCGGTCGCCGTGCTCGGCGTCCAGTCGTGATCGAACACACCACCCGTCGTGGTGAGGTCGACCCCGAACCAGTCGCTCAGCAGACTCGCGCCCGCGGTCCCGGCCAGGGACAGGATGAGCACCAGACTCAGAGCAAACATGAGTGTCTTCATGATGTCACCTCCGCTTGATGTGGCTCCAGGTTGTTTTCGCCCACAAGGTAATACTACCACGATTCCAGACCCTAGACAAGCACAATCTTCTGTGTGCCGCAGGTTCATACGATGAGGGGCCGGTCGCTGGGACCGGCCCCTATACTGGGACTGTTTTATGATGCAATGTTCACTTTTTGCGCCGATGGCCTCGAACTATCTTCGCCGTCTCCTCATCCCGAGAGACCCGAAGGCCGCCAGACCCGCACCCAGCAGCATGATGGTCGAGGGCTCGGGCACCGGGCACTCGGCATCCGCGAGCAGGAGGACCTGGCCGCGGTAGGTCACGTCGTAGGACTGCCCATCCCACATCTCGAAGAACGGCGCGATCTTGTTCATTCCGAACTCCAGCCCGTCGAGCGGGAGTCCGCCGAAGAACGCGGAGGCCCACCCGGTGGCCATGGAACCGATGGGCATCGTCGAGAGCCACGTCATCGAACGCATCTCGTTGCTGAGAGCACGGTACTGGTAGTCGGGTGACGGACTCAGGCTGATCGAGGATGTGAGGTCATCCCCCCCACCGTCGACGTCCCATGCGTAGTCGCCGATGAGATTGTATGGATCGCTCGCTCTCGTCGGAGTGATCTGATGGTAGCCGAGGTGCACTCCGCGACCGGGATCGACCGTGTAGCCCACATCCGTCCACTCCACCACCTGATCGTCCGCCCATATCCCCTCGTCATCCATACGGATGACGTGCGATGTGCCGAGTCCCGGCACCCGCTCAGTGAACGTGATTGCGAGATCGGTTCTCAGGTACCAGTGACACGCTTCCTCCGGCGTGCGGACGATCAGATCGAAATCGGTCGTCGACCCGCCGAAGTCGCCGTAACCCATCTGGTCCTTGGGATTCGCGTCGTGGTCGTACCACCCCTCGCCAACGAAGAGCAGTTCCGACACGTAGCCGGCCCCCGCGGCCGTCACGACGGCGGCGAGGATACAGACAGCCGCGAGCGCGGCGAGGTGCCTTCCCATGATTTTCCCCCTTCATCGAACACGACCGGCGCAGCATGAGCTGCGCTCGCAGTTCTCTGAGCGTGTCCGGACCGGGTCCGGAGTTCGCGCGTCGGTATTGAACCACCTTCAGTCGTGTCTGTCAACGCAAAACGCGGAGGTCCCACCGACGCAATGTCGCGTCGGATGACGAGTTGCGAGGGATGTGAAACGGTGGCATGAACTACAGTGAGGGTCTAGCGAAGAAGCGTCATCTTCCGACGGACGGTCGACTCGCCGACGCGGAGCTCACAGACGTAGATGCCGCTCGCCGCGATCTCCCCGCTTCGTTCGTAGCCATCCCAGGACGCCACGTGCTCTCCCGGCGGGTACTCGCCGTCGACGACGCGACACACGACGCGTCCGTCGATCGACAGGACCCTCAGCTCGACATCAGCCGGGGCCGGCCCCGGAACCGCGAATGCCATGGTCGCGTCCCCACGGCACGGGTTGGGATACTGCGCGAACGCCACGACCGGAGGCGGAGGCGGGGGCAGCGTGATCGCCGCCGAGGCGGAGTGTGCACTCTCGTTCCCCGCGCTGTCGACGGCCGTCGTCTCATAGGCGTATGTCAGACCCGCCTCGACCTCATGGTCGAGGAACACGGAATCCGCGATCAGCGCCTGGTTCAGCTTCTCGGTACGGTCGGGCTCGGCCGGGTCGTCGCTCATGCGAACCCGGTAGACATTGTACCCTGCAAGATCGGACTCGGGCGAGGCGAGCCACGTCAGTTCGACGAAGGCGTTGCCGAGCCGACACGTGAGCGCCGAAGGGGCCTCGGGTGGCCACAGGTCTGGTGGAGCCAGCGTGCGGAACGACTCATCGCCGCTCGTAACCATACCGCCGGCCTCGTCAACGGCGTGGATCCGGAAGTGATACTCGGTGTCGGGTTCGAGACCGGCGATGATGCTCTCGTACCCGCACTCGCCGGTGCTCACCCCCGGAACGATATCACCGTACTCGGCGTTCCTGCCGAACTCCACCCATGTACTGCACGCGCGGTCGGTCGACCAGCGAACGGCCGCGTCCCGCTCCCCAACGACCCAGATGGCGGGACGCACGATGAGCGGTTCCTTGTCATCGACGACCGAACCCATCGATGGACCCGTTCGGAAGGAGCACGGCTCGCTCGTCGCCACCCCTCCGGGGCAGCAGCTCTCGACCATGTAGAGGTACTCCACGTAGGGCACGACCGGCGAGATGACCACCTCATGCATCAACACGAGCATCGTGCTCTCGATCGTGACCGTATCGCCTCCGGCCACACCGTAGCGAATCGTCGAGGACGCGGGCACGTCCGTCGTCCACGTGACGACGACCGACATCGCGTTGATCGTCATCGCGGACGGCGTGCTGATCTCTGGCGGGACCATCGGGATGCCCTGCATCGTTTCGAACGTATCGGTCGGTGACATCGAAACGGCGTCCTGAGTATTTCGGGCGCCGATCGAGTAATGGTACTCCGTGGACTCCATAAGTCCAGTCAGGGTGCACGCGTGAGCAGTGGAGAGGCTCGCCGGGCTCGATATCGAATCGCCGAACGAGGTCGTCGTCCCGAAGACCACCCAGCCGTCGGTTGGCTGGTCGGTCGTCCACTCGAGAACGGCCCAGGTCACACCGCGCGATGTCACGGCGACGCCGCCGATCATGGGCGCCGGCATCAGCGTCTCGAACGTCTCGTCGTCGGACCATTCGACGTTTCCGAAGCCGTCCTCGCTCCGAACCCGGAAGTGGTACGTACTCCCCTGCGCCAGACCGTCGAGTTCCGCTTCGTGTCCCAGAACCATCCGGCCATCAAGCGGTGTTGTCTGTCCGTATGCGGCCGTCGTCCCGTACTCCACCTGCGAGTCCGCCACGCGGTTCGTCCCCCATGAGATAGTAGCCGTGGAGACATCAGCGTCCGCGTTCACGTCGGCGATCAACAGCGGATCCACCCCCGTCTGGAACACGGTGTCAACCGAGTACGCAGGCTCACCTCCGGCGGCGCTCCTGGCGCGGAAGTGGTACGTCTGACCTGGTGTCAGTCCTCTGAGGGTGTCGCTGTGCTCCTCGACGAACGCCGTCTTCAGAGTGGTCTCCAACCCGTAGTCGTCGGTGAGGCCGTACTCGACCTTGGTATCCGACGGTTTGTTCGTCCTCCACGTGATGACCGCGGAGTCGATCTCCGCGGCGACAGCAACCTCAGAAACGACAAGTGGAATCACCGCCGTCGTGAACGTGGCGTCCGCAGACTGGGTCGAGTTCTGGTTAGCATCCACGCTCACGACGGCGTAATGATGGACGGTGTCTTCGCTGAGACCGGTGATGAGTACATCGTGCGTCGTCACGAGTTCCGGGTCGAACCCGCTGTCCTCGCCGTATGCCGCGGTCTCTCCGTAGAGCACCTGCGAGGAGGCCGGACGGTCGGTGTTCCACCGGATCCGGGCCGTGCTCCACGAGACGCTCGTCACGGCGACGTTGCTGATGACGAGATCCGCCGGCTCCGTCTCGAAGGTGTGTCCTCCCGACTCCGCGCTCCCCCCTCCGCCGTCCTCCGAGACGACACGGAAGTAGTACGGGGTTCCGGCGGCAAGCCCGGTCAACGACACACTGTGGCTCGTCACAGGCGCCGGATCGAGCGGGCTCGACGAGCCGTACGCGAGGGTCGTCCCGTACTCAACGAGGGACGATGCCGGCTGGTTCGTGCTCCAGGTGATCACGGCGCTCGATGTGCTTACTCCACTCGCGGTGACCCCGCCGATGACGAGGTCGCCGTTCTGAGAGATGATCACGGCGCTGCCGCCCGGTGGAAGACCGGCTTCATCGACCTCGAACGAGAGCAGGCCGGTCGAGCTTGAGGTGACCGGACTCCCCGGTACGGCCTCGCCCCCGACGGTGACGTCGAACGAGCTGACCGGCTCGACGCCGACGACGACGTGTGTCCCCGTCGCTCGCTCGCCGCCGGCCTGCGCTCCGGCCTCAGCCGCCACACAGAACAGCACGGCCAGCATCACTGCGGCCGTGCACGCGCGCGTCCACTGTCGTCTCTGTCGGTCCACGCTCAGAGCATCTCCTGTTGTCGTATCCGGGACCCGCGGAGCCGGAGGCGGGTGCATAGGGGGTAGCCAGTACGGTGAGGTACTGCGGCCGGCCCGTTGTGGGGGTCAGTAGACCGGCCAGTGCGACCGAGGCTTCTCGAGTGCCTGCTCGGCTCCCACGGATCCCTTGATGCTGCTCCTTTGCGCACGGACGAGGAGAGTGAAGTTGATGCGCACATTCATGGAATGCACAACCTGTGCCACATAGTAAGTAACAGCCGCATGTATCACCGTCCGCGATGAGGTGACCGTTCCTCACCCGGCTCTGCCAGTCTAAGTTCATGTTAGATATGCTCTTAGGCCGCTGCCGCCGCTACCGCCTCGGGGTCGCGACGGTCCGATTCCCTGCGTGTCCTCCGCCAACGCACCCTGATACAAAGAGACCCGCCCGTCACATCGACGGGCGGGTCCTTCAGCTCTGGCGGGTCCGGGTCTGCATGACCGGTACCCGCTCGCTGTGCTTGTGCCTTACGGCGTGGGCCTGGGCGAACCCGAGACCGCATTGGACGTGACACTGGCGCCGAACGAATCGACGACCGCCACCTCATACCAGTAGATGATCGACTCAATGAGCGACTCGTGCGTGTAGAAGGTCTCATCGATCGCCGTGATCCGGGCGACGAGGCGCTTGTCGCCCACCGCCGGCGGATCCGGCGGGATCTCCTCCCATGCGAAGAGTTCGTATGCCGCGAAGTCATCCTCGTCGGACTGCGTCCACGAGAGCATGATGGATGTCGTGTCGGGTGCCCACGGCTCGAAGAGCTCAACAGCGTCCGGCGGAACGTTCGCGAGCGTCGTCCCCGCCTCCTCGTTGCTCATCGCCGTCAGACCGATCTCATCCACGACGTAGACCGCGTAGAAGTAGGTTGTCGCCTCCTCGAGACCGTAGTCGCCGTACGTCGTCTCGCTCTGGCTCGAGATGTCCGCGATCAGTTCACGGTCGGCAGCCGTGTCAACGCCCGGCGTCTCGGAGCGGTAGAGCCGGTACCGGTCGAAGTCATAGTCGTTGCACCGCGACCACGACAGCGCGACCGCTCGCTCCGTCAGGGCCACAGGTGTTGCCAGCACCACGGCCGTCGGCGGTTCCTGGACGGTTATCGTCCCGACCGCCTGCAACGGCTCCGCGGCATTGCCGAGTTCGTCCGTGAAGCGCCCTATGACGACCGCCCCGATAATCTCCGAACCGGCCTCGATGGCGAAGTCACGTTCGTAGAGTCCGTCGCCGGCCGCGGCATCGCCGCCGGTCCCATCGTCGTTGAGTTCGATGCCGAGCGCGATCGTACCGATGTCGACGGACGCATAGCCGTCGGTCTCGTCCGCATCGAGTGTGAAGTGCACGGTGTCCCCGACAAACATCGTCGCGCCGCCGGTGTCCTCACTGACCGACAGAATGACGGCGGTCTGGTCGAGTTCGATGGCGTCGCTGACGACGAGCGACTCGTTGTCCTCGACGTCCCGGAATCGCGCGTAGACGGTCTTGTCACCGTCGCCGGTCGTGAGCTCCCAGCTCACGGCCGTCTGAAACGGCTGCCATTGGGCGCCGGACATGTCGGACGTGTTGGACAGCATCATCAGTTCCGTGGCGCCCGACGCGGACATCGTAACGACGACGTCCCGGTCGGATGTCCGGGCCTGTCCACCATTGATGGCGACGCTGAAGATCCGCGGTGTCGCCGACATCGGGTAGGACATCGCCCCCTCGAGACCGTGTCGGTTCACCGCCGAGACCTTGTACGAGTACTCGACGCCGTTTCTCACGCGCGCGTCGTCGTACTCCATCTCGTCGACTGTGGCGATCTCCTCGTACTCCTCGTCCTCCCCGCTCTGAAACTCCCAGCGGTAGACGATGTACTCGGCAATGCCCGTTGTGTCGCTGACACCCCAGGTCATCGCGATGAGTCGGTCGGAGACGACGGCAGCCAGACCGCTCGGCCGTGCGGGTTCGACGGAGTTCGTGCCCGGGTTGTCCGGGTCCGCGGGATTGGTATGTGTGGGCTCGGAGATGTCTCCAAGGCATCCAAACAGAAACGCCGCAGTGACGCCAACGAGCACCGTGAGGAGTGTGATCCTGGTCTTCATCATGGCACCTCCGGTATCACCGCTCTCAGAACGGTACGTTGACGCCGAACACGACGGCGTCCGGTTCAACACTCGCGAAAAAGCCGGGACTCTCGGTCATCGTTGCCGCGGCGAAGTACCCGTCTCCCGACTCCGGGAACAGGAAGACCGCGTCGGCGATGTTGGCGAGATAGATGATCCCGGCGACATATATCAGTCTCCGCCTCAGAAGATGCTCGTCCTCGAACTTCTCATACGCGTCGAGCATCTCGACATAGCTCGCCTCGATCTCATCGGTCTGCGTGGCGGCGAGATAGATGTCACGCGCATCCTCGTACTTGTCCTCCGCCTCGTTGCGCTCCGCGTCGGCCCAGAACGCGGCACCCACGGCCACGGCTTCCGCGATGAGAAACGCCGTGCCTTTCAGATTCTGCTCCGTGTGGAACTGACCCCACCCCGGGATGACGGCCGACCGCCAGCCCGCGCCGAGCGGCGTCTTCCGGGACAACCGTACGGATATCGAGTCCTGACGCGTGCTCGACAGCATCACCAGCCCTTCCCAGTCGTTGTAGCCGAGCTTGTACGCACGGACCCGGAACGGACCCGAGAGGCCGCGGTCGAGTCGCCACGGCGTGACGCCTCGCAGAACGTGCTCGCCCTCGAGCTCCACGATGGCCCCTGACGGCACAGACGTGATCACCACGCCCCCCGTCTGTCCCCAGGCCGGAAGGCTCGAGGCCACGACCATCGCGAGAGCGACCAGCAGCATGAGCATTCGTACAGGTCTCATTTCTCGCTCCTTCGGAAGACGCTTCCCATTGCGTCGTGATTCTTTCATTGCGCCGTGATTCTATGGCCGGTCCCCCCGGGTGTCAACAGACCCGACGGCCGCCCTATGTAGCATCCTTGAATTCGGCCGGGTCGACGCCGAACTTCCGCAGAAGATCGTACATCGTGGGCCGGCTGACGCCGATGGCGCGAGCGGCGCGACTGACATTGCCGGCGGTCCGGCGCAGCGCCTCGGTCACCATGTCGCGTTCGAGTTCGCTCCTGGCCTCGCCAAGCGTTCGGTCGGACAGCGCGGCCGCCGACAGGCCGAGATCGTCCGGCGTCACCTTGCCTCCTCGGCCGGTCGCCAGCGCGTGACGCACCCGGTTGATGAGTTCGGGGATGTTGCCGGGCCAGTCGTAGGTCATGAGCGCACGTACCGACGCCCGAGTGAACGCCGGTGCGGCCACCCTGCGCCCCCCCCGGCCCGATCTTCCTCGCTCGCTCGCGATGCGTCGCGCGAACTCCCCCGCCAGAAGCACAACATCGCGCCCGCGGTCGCGAAGCGGCGGAAGCGCAATGACATGACAGTCGACCGCGTCGCAAAGGCGCTCGGCGAGACTGCTGTCCCGCCGGGACCCTCCGCCTCCGGCGGCCGGAACGGCATCGGTGCACATGATGACGCGCACATCCGGAGCTGCAGAGTCACCATCGCCGGTCGCGCCTTCACGCAGATACCGTCCGAGTCCGTCCCTGGCGCCGTCGACCACCGACACGTCGGGCAGCAGCAGCGTGCCGCCCGCGGCTCGGGCGAGAGCCTCGGCCAGCGTACCGCCGACGGCGACCTCAAACGGCCCGCCGGTTCGCGGACTGATTCGATGAATAACGCCGGCGAGCGTCTCCCTTCCAACGCCCGGTTCACCCACGATGAGCACCGGGGCGGTCGACTCCGCGGCCCGACGAGCCTGTCCGAACACGGCCCGCATCGCCTCGCACTCGCCCACCATGCCCCCCAGAACGATCGCCTCCCCGCCTCCCGTCGGTCCTCCGTATCGCTCGATCTCCTGTACCTTAAACGCTCTGGCGATGAGGACCCGCAGCTCGTCGAGATCGATCGGTTTGACGTAGTAGTCGAAGGCCCCGAGCGCGAGCGCCCGCGATGCCCGGTTCATGTTGTCGCTTGCCGTCACGATGACGACCTTGAGGAACGGGTCCATCGCCTTGAGCGCCGGGAGTATCTCCAGCCCTTCCTCTCCCTCGCCGGGATGCCCGAGGAGCGAGAGATCGAGCGTGACGAGACCGGGCCGCTCGCGCTCGGCGAGCTCCAGAGCCTCAGCCGGCGACGCCGCGAGCGACACGTCGTACTCGCCGGACAGTGCCCATCGGAGCTGCGTGCGAATCGCGGCGTCGTCGTCGACGACGAGGATGCGCTTGACCTCATTCGATCGTCGCTCCATCAGATTCCCTCCGCAGGAACCCAGAGCTCGAAGCTGGCGCCGGTGTCGCTCGGCACGAGAGCGATACCGCCTCCGAGTTCCTCAAGCATGACCCGGCACTGGTAGAGACCGACACCAAGTCCCGACTCGGTTTCGGTACGAAACGGCGCGAAGAGCTCACCCGACTCGACCAGGTCGGGGGACACGCCCGGACCCGTGTCGCTCACCCGCAGGACGAGGCGCCTGCCGGCCGCGCCGCTGGCGCGGATATCGACCATCCCCGTGCCTGCCATCGCATCGACCGCGTTGCGCAGAAGATTCTCCAGAACGGTGCCGACCGTCCGAGCGCTTCCACACAACTCGTCGACGTCGTCCACCTCGACGTTGACTCGAACACCTGAGCCCGGAGCACCGACGCCGGCACGGCGGACCGCCGCGGCCACCACCGATCTCAGCGACACCCCCTCCTCAGCGCGGATGAGGCCGGCCGCATCCGCACTCGCGCCACCTGTGTGCCCGGAGACCCGATCAATGACCCGCTGGATACCACCGGCGGTCTCGGCGACCGACTCGATGAGGTCCCGCTGGAACGCCGGGTCGTCGATCAGCCTCTCGGCATTGCGGACCATCAGCGAGAGCCCCGCCACGGAGTTCTTAAGATCGTGAACCACGAACGACGAGACGCGGTGGAGCGACTCCATCTCGCGCGTCGCCGAAAGGTCGGCGGCCAGACGTGAGGCCATCAGCGTGCTCCCCGCCTGGCGGCCGACCATCTCGAGCAGGAGCAGGTCCTCGTGCGTGTACCGGGCGGGTCCACGACCGCCGCTGTGACTCACGAAGACAACGCCGATGAGCCCGCCGTTCGCGCCGAGCGGAACCGCGACCTCATAGCCGCCCGCCCCGAGCGCGGCGTCATGTCGCTCCCCCCAGTCACGAAGTACCGGGTCCATCGTCCCGCGTGCGATCCTGAGCGGTCCGGACTTCGCCTCGAGTGCTTCGACGAGGTCCGGGTCGGAGACCGCATCCACGAGACCGGGCGTGAGCCCGCGCCGCGCACGCACGCGCGGGTGGACTCCACCGCGCTCCAGGGTCGCACCGACCACCGGATCCGCATCGAGTGTCTCACGCATCAGCCCGAGCACGCGCTCCAGGATGTCCGACTCCCGCGTCACGCCGGCAAGGGCGAGCGACGTCCTGCTCCACTCCCGCCGGTAGTCGTATCGACTCACGTAGAAATTCGTGTCGATGAACCGCCTGATCGCCCGCCGTGTTCGCGTGGAGAACATGAAGACGACGAGAATGAGCACTGCGGCGAAGATGAGCGAGACGGTGGTAGCGAGCGTCGGCCCCCAGCCTTGCTCTCTGGCAACCCATCCGGCGGCGCCAAGCACGAGCAGGTATGCACCGGCGAGGAATGCCGTCAGCGATGTATAGAAGACCGGTCTGCCCACCGCCACGTGGGACTCGTCGAGTCTGCGACGCGCCATCGACCAGCCCACGAGAGCGAGCGCGGCCAGGATCGGAACGGCTCCTGCCGTCAGATGAGGAAGCCGCACAACGGAGTACAGCAGCGCCATCGAGAGCACGAACACGTGGTACACGATGGCCGCCGCGATCCCGATGAGCGCATGCTTCAGTGCGGCGAGCGTCGAAGGCGTGGAGGAGCGCGCCGTCACCTCGAGATTGAAGAGGCTCATCACGCAAACGCCGATCATGACGAGCGCAGCGTAGCGGCCCTGCGATGTCAGCGAGATGACGTATCCGCCGGCCTCCCGGTCGACGCCCTCGACGAGGATGTCATAGGCGCCGGCCCAACTCGCGAGGGCGGAGAGAACGACTGCTGCGGCGAGCAGTCCCCGGTGACGCTTCAGAAGCTCCGTCCCGCGCTGCCGCGCCAGCAGAAGCGTTGCGAACAGCCACGGGATCGGGACGAGCGGTGCGAGTGCTGCGGCCACGTTCACGCGGCCGTAAGCCACGTACGCCGTCGGGCTCACACGTACGGAACCGGCCGTGAAGAGCCATGTGGCGGTGAGCGCGGCGGCCACCGCGAACCACAGCCGGTCGGCTCGCCTGTGCCCCCGAGCGAGGGCAAGAACGGCCGCGGCCAGACACGCAACGCACACGATGAGTGTCAGGAACGAGAACCCGTCCATCTCCTCTTACTCCGTCATTGAATCCAGGATCTCACGCGCACGGTCGACCCCGTCGTGTTCGGGGTATCGTTCAACGACCGCCTGGAGCAGCTCTCTGGCAAGCTCAGGCCTGTCGAGTTCCTCCCGGTATATGTCGGCAGCCTGCAGCAGCATGCCGGCGGCGGCCTGCGCGTCCGGGAACTGCGCGGCCGTCTCCGACAGCAGCGCTGCGGCGTCGCCCCATGACTCCTGCCGCAGCCGTGTCTCGATCATGTAGTTCCGGGCGGCCATCTCCGCCGGCGTACCGCCATAGTCTCTGATGACGCGAGCGTAGACCTGGGCAGCGTCGTCGAGAGCTGTCACACCGGCCTCGGTCTCGCCTATCTCTCCGTACATGTCGACGATCCTCAGCGGCGCGGCCAGTCCGTACATCGTGGTCGGGAACTCCGCCGCGAGCGCCGAGTACTCGGCTACGGCCGAATCCCAGCGGCCCTCGAGCTCGTAGCTCGCCGCGCGGTGCTGCTTCGCCGTCGCGGCGATGGCCTCCTCGTCGCCGAATCGCTCGACCACCATGCTGAGTCGTTCTCTCGCCGCCTCATGGCGACCGTCCGAGATGTCCATAAGAGCAAGAGCCACATCGGCCGTCGCCCCGGCGGTCGTCTCTCCATACGATTCGGAGACGCGCTCGTAGTACGAGCGGGATGTCGCTCTGTCCCCAAGCCGCGAACCATGGATCTCGGCCAGCGAGAGCCAGATGCTGGGTCTGTTGTCGTCGTTGCCGTAGGTCTCGTCCAGCTTCCGATAGACGGCCACCGCGTCCGCCCAGCGAGCCTGTGCGGAGTACGTGTCAGCGTTCATGCGGAGCGCGGCCTCGCCGGTCCGGGTGCCGCTCCAGGTCTCGGACCACGTCGCGTACGTCTCACTCGCCTCGCCGAAGACACGCACCGCCTGGTCTGACATGCCGCGGACCGCGTACGACGTCGCCCGACGCAGCGGGAGACGCAGGATCCGGACGTCGGGCGCATCACCCTCCGCATCCATCGCCGGTCCCCATCGATCGAGCAGGTCCCCCATCTCATCGATCGCGCCGCTGAAGTCCCCCGTCAGTTCTCGGACGGATGCCAGTCTGAGCCCGGCGTCGATCGCGAGGTTCCGGTCGAACGAGTATCGGTCGCGAACGGACTCCAGAAGCTCGATCGACTCACCCACCGACGCCTCGGCGGTCTCGGGTGTCGCGCGTGCCACGAGCATCGACGCGAGCGCCAGACGGCTCGCCGCGGAGATCT
>CAZRAD010000040.1:0-18618 GCA_964597945.1 uncultured bacterium | reverse complement strand
AGCGCTCCCGTCTATCCGCTCCTGTCGGGGGAGGACGAGCGGGCCGTCATCGAGAGCGCCGCGCTGCGTCCCGTCTTCGCGGAGGACCTGGTGCGCTGTATCGCCGAGAGGCTCGAGGCGGACGTGCGGGCACGCTCCTACCGCATCCATGCCGAGAGTCTGGAGAGCGTCAGCGCTCACAACGTCTATGCCGCAGTCGAGAGGACGATCGGATGAGCGGCGCATCGGGCCAGAGCACGTGTGCTCTTCTTGTGGCCGCGCAGATATGCGACCCGAGCGGTATCCGCCGCGCCGACCCGGCGGCCCTCGATCTCCTGCGCCGCGCGAGCGGAGAACTGGCCGCCCATTCGGCGCGGCTCCTGGCGCTGCCGGTCGTCGTCGCTCCGGACGGCGTCCTCTCGGTCACACCGTACGCGCCGGAGGGGGTTGTCGACATCGTGCTCGCAATCGCTGCGGCCGCGCGCCCTGAACACACGACCTTCTGTGTCACGATGACGATGCCGGACGATCTGATCCGCGAACGACCGGAAGACGCTCTTGCACGCACGCCGGCTCGCGACCTCGAGACCGCCGTCCTCGGCGCACACGCCGCCGACGCATCGGCTCGCGCCGGGCTCTCGGAGACGGACCACCGCATCTCCCGGGTTCGCGTTCTCGGCCCGGGAGCCGTGCAGGCCCTCGCTGCAGCCATCGACCTCCTTCTCGAGGCGTACGACTCGATGACCGAGCGACAGCGCCAGATCATCCAACTCGTCAAGTCCCTGAGAACGCAGCAGGACGTGGCCACGCATCTCGGAATCTCACGACAGGCGGTGAACCAGAGCCTCACCTCGGCCCGGTGGCCGCACCTCGACAGCGCCGAGCGGCACATCAGCGCATCACTCTCTGCGCTCTGCGCAACCCCTCCGACGAAGAGCGAGCGGGGAGGCGTACAGTGACTGTGAACCCGAGCCGGCGGTCCTCATGTGAATCCGAACGTAAACCCCTGTCAATTGACAACGCTCCTGAGAAGGCCTCCAGCGTGGCTTCGTATGCGGCTCGGGGATTCTCTCATCTGATACCGGGAAGTACACACAGAGCCGCGATTTCGCGGCCTCAGGCCGCCCTGCGAGCCCTCGCGTGGCGCCGGGGCGTTCTGGCGCTCTCAGTGGTCACCATGCTGTTCGTCGGACCCCGGGACGCGTCCTCCCGAACAACGCCGTCGACACCTGAGGCACGCCTGGTGAACGCACTCTCGCTGCTGGACTCGAGGCGCGGCGCCGAAGCCCTGAAGGAGCTCAGGGGCATCGTCAGCGAGAGTCCGACCTGGGAGACCGCCAGGTCGGCCCTCGGCTCGACGCTGCTTCGACGCGGCCTCTTCGTTGAGGCGCGCTCCGAATTCGCTCAGATCGTAGGACGTGACGCGGTGACGGCCATCGAGAACGGGGACGGGGCGGAGGTCGAACTCACGCCGACGCAGATGGATGCGCTCTTCGGACTGGCCATCTGTCGTGATGAAGAGGGAGAGGTCAGACGAGCGGACCGTCTGTACCGCGCGTACGCCGACCGGATGGGGCTCGCATCACCCAAGGCGGCCCGCGCATTCCACCGTCTCGCTGTGATGTTCGAGCGCGTCGATGTTCCATGGGGTGATGCCGCCGCCGAGCGCTCCCGCGCGCTCGCACTCGACCCGACCGTCGGAGACACCGATGTGCTCCCTCCGCTGCCGGACCCGGGGGCGGACCCGCGGACCGAACCCTATACTCGCGTTATCCAGCTCGTCGATACCGCACCTCCACCCGCCGAGACCGATCTCTCGCTCGGCGACGTCGAGACCGCGGACGATGACACGACCGTGGTCGCACGCGGCGACTCCACGGTCGTCACGCTCGTCCCGCCCGTGCTCGCGAGCTACATCGAACCGTGGCCGGAGACCGTGGACGTCGACTCGCCTCCCGGCGGCGGTGATACCCTCAACGTCGAACTCCTCGTGAACGCCGATGGGATAGTCGAGGATGTTCGCGTGGACGGCTGTGACACCATCGATTGCAGCGCGCTGGTCGATCTCACGTTCGCGGCCGCACGCTGGCTGTTCACGCCGGCGACGGTCGACGGCGAACCGGTCGCCGCACGCATCGCCTTCCCTGTCCCGCTCCATGAAGCGCCGGTGGCCACAAGCACAGAGGAACCCGAGAGCGCGCACAGAACTGAGAGCACCGAGGGAGCCGAGAACACGGAGGGAACTGAGAGCGCGGAAGGGGAGGGGCCGTGACGAAGCGCGATGCGGGCTTCCTCTCGGCGGCCGTCCTCCTCGGCGTCATCCTCAGGGTCCTGTTCCTTCACGATATCAGCGGTCACCTGTTGTATGAGGTCGTGACCGGCGACCCCGCGGTCTATCTCGATCGGGCGCGCGGCATCCTCGACGGCATCGCGGTCCCGTCGCACGCCTTCTTCCACTCGTGTCCGTTCTATCCGTTCTTCCTCGCGCTCGTGGAACGCGTCTTCGGCGCAGGTCTCGCGCCCGTGCGGATAGTGCAGGCACTCATCGGCATCGCGTCGATCCCGCTCATCTTCGTCCTCGGACGACTCAGCGTCGGGAGGACGGCCGGTCTGGTGGCGGCGTTCCTCGCCGCTGCCTATGCGCCGTTTCTCTTCTTTGAGGCCGAACTTCTGGAGATCACGATCGTGATCGCAGCTGTGGAGGGCTGCCTCATCATGCTCCTCACGGCGCAGAGAAGCGGCCGCGCGTCGCACGTGGTCGCGGCCGCGGTGCTCCTGGGCATCGCGTCGCTGGGGAAGCCGAATCTTCTCCTGTTCGCCCCCTTCGGCAGCCTGTGGGTGCACGCGGTGATGCGCCGCCCCGTCAAGCGGGACGGGCCGCGTCGGTCGGACCGCGGCCGGCGGGCTCTCGGATATCGTCCCGCTGCGCTCCTCGCCGTGCTGTTCTTCATCGTCGCGGGAACTGTGGTGCTCCCGGCAACCATTCACAACTGGCGCGCATCCGGCGACCTGATCCCGATCTCATCGAACGGCGGGATCAATCTGTACATCGGCAACCACGAGGGCGCGCAGGGCGTGTTCAGCGTCCCGCCCGACATGCGGTTCGACCTTCGCGTGGCGTCGAAGAGAGCAGCGGAGAGGGCAGAGGGCCGAACCCTGTCGGACGGAGCGGTGTCCGACTTCTGGGCGCGTCAGGCGTTCCGCTTCATCAGGACGCACCCCGGCGCCTTTCTCGGACTCACGGCACGCAAACTCGTTCTGTTCTGGAATCACTTCGAGATCCCGAACCACTATGACATGAACTTCGTGTCGGAATTCGCGCCCGTCCTGCGTTTCAGCCCGTCTCGTTTCGCGCTCATCGCGCCCCTCGGATTGCTCGGGCTCGCGCTGGCCTGGAGCGACAGGCGGAGAGTCGGTCTTCTTATCCTCTTCGGAACGGTCTTCATGGTCTCGGTCGTTCCCTTCTTCATCACGGCGAGATACCGTCTCGCCGTCGTGCCCCCGCTTCTCGTCGGTGCGGGGTTCTCGCTCACGTGGCTCTGGCGAACCGCCCGCGCACGCGCTTGGAGAACACTCGTGCCGATCCTGGCCGCGCTCGTCCTCCTCGGCGCAGCCGTCAACATCCGGACGATCGAGTTCGGCGCCGCGCCCATGCACAACACGCTCGGCGCGCTGCTGGGGTCGCGCGGGGACATGGAGGGAGCCGCCCGCGAGTTCGCGGCGGCCGTCGGGATCAGTCCGACCGACCTCTCCGCGCGGTACAACCTGGGCCTGTCGCTCCTCGAGCTTGGACGGCCGGAGGAGGCCGCTGAGCACCTGGAGAGGGCGGTCGAGATCCACCCCGGGTACCACGAAGCATCACTGGCGCTGGCGCGCGCCCATCACGAACTGGGTCGTCCGGCCGCAGCCGCGGACGCGGCGAGACGCGTCCTCACGGCGGACCCGCCGGCCCCGCCCGAGCTGGCGGCGGTCGCACAGGCGGCTCTCCGGATGATCGCTGAGACGCGCGAAGCCGGAGCGGGGGAATCAGGAAGCAACAGCCACTGAAACATCAGGGAGAGCACGTGCACGCAATCGAATTCAGGAACCTCACGAAACGGTTCGACACGGTCGATGCGGTTCGAGGTGTCGACCTCACCATTCCACACGGCCAGATCTGCGGCTATCTCGGTCCGAACGGCGCGGGCAAGACGACCACCGTCAAGATGGCGGTCGGAATGCTCATGCCGACCGAGGGCACAGCGCTCATCGAGGGCATCAACGTCGCCGAGCGTCCGGTCGAGGCGAAGATGCGCATCGGGTTCGTCCCGGAGACGGGGGCGCTCTATGAGAACCTCACCCCACGCGAGTATCTGGCGCTCGTCGGGAACCTCTACCATCTCGATCCGGAACTCGCCGCCGGACGCACCGACCGCTTCCTCTCACACTTCGGGATCGCCGACGCCACCGACCGACTGATGACGTCCTTCTCCCGCGGCATGCGCCAGAAGGTCCTCATCTCCGCCGCGCTCATCCACAACCCGAGCATTCTGTTCCTCGACGAGCCGCTGTCAGGACTCGACGCGAACACAGCGCTCGTCCTCAAAGAGCTGCTCCGTGACCTGGCGGCGCGTGGTAAGACGATCTTCTACTGCTCCCACATCCTCGAGGTCGTGGAACGGATCTGCGACCGTGTCGTCATCATCAACCGCGGCGAGATCGTTGCCGACGGCGCGGTCGACGAACTCAAGGTCCTGACCCATCAGGCGTCGCTGGAGGATGCGTTCACCGACCTGACATCGACCGTCGATGTCGACAGCATCGTGCGCGCTCTCTCCGACAACGTCACGGGCGGCGAGCCCGGATCGGACAGGGGAGGAGACTCCTGACGATGAGCGACGTCCGAACGGAGCCGGCCGAGCACGGTGTGGACATGAGGCAGCTTCGCGCTCTCATCGCCGCGGGGATCCGGCTTGATATGCGCTCTGCAAGGCGACGTGGGCGGACTCGCCTCGGAATGCCCCCGATGGTCTCCATGCTCGTGACCTATCTCATCATCGGTTCGTTCCTGGCCATCTCGCTCTGGAAGACGAGCGACCCGTTCACCTTCGCTCTCCTGACGCTGTCGGCGGCGATGTTCATGACCGCGGTAACGGTCATCATGGAGTACAGCTCGGTCGTGGTGAACCCCGATGACCACGACATCCTCTCGCACCGTCCGGTCTCATCGCGAACGTACTTCTGGGCCAAGATCGCAAATCTGTTCTTCTACGTGGGGTCGACCGCGCTGGCGCTCAGTCTGCCCGCATCGATCGCGATCGGCCTTCGCTTCGGCGGGGGAGTTCCGCTCGCCATCTCATACGCGCTGCTGGCGATCGTCGGCTGCGTCTCGGCTGCCGCGGTCGTCGTCCTGATATACTCGACGGCGATACGGACATTCGATTCGCAGCGGTTCTCGAGCGCCATCACCTACGTTCACTCCGCTGCGACGCTCGTCCTGACGTTCGGATACGTGCTCGTTCCGCGGATGCTGATGCGCGAAGGCGTCGCACTCGAGATATCACAGGGACGGTGGGTGTGGTTCGTACCACCCGCATGGTACGCGGGTACGGTCGAACTCGCCGCGGGCAACCCGGGGACCCACAATGTCATCTTCTTGCTCATGGCGCTCGGGTCCGCGGGCGCGGTGATCACGCTGGCGCTGAGCTTGATCTCGCTCGACTACTCGCGCCGCATCGCGGAGCTCGCGGCGACGTCACCCAACATCGCATCGGACAGACGCGGGAGCCGCGTATCGACGAGGCTCGGGCTCATCGGACGGGCGCTGTGCCGCACCGACGAGGAGCGCGCCGGCTACGACCTCATGGGGCGCTACATGCACCGGGACCGCAAGCTCCGCATGCGGATCTACCCGGCGTTCGGACTCCCGCTCGCCGTCTATCTGTTCGGTCTCGTCACGAGGAGCTTCGCTGACCCCTTCGGGCCGCGCCCGGTGGAAGAGGGGTTCCCCATCCAGGAGCTGCTCGGGTTCTACTGCGTGTTCATCACGCTGTTCTTCGCCACGGCGATGACGCAGTCCGACCAGTGGAAGGCAAGCTGGATCTTCCACGCGGCTCCGGTCCGCGACCGGGTCGCCATCATCGTGGGCGCACGGAAGCTCGTCATCTGGAGGTACATCCTTCCGTTCTTCGCCGCCCTCTTCGTGCTGCTGTCGCTCGTCATCCCACCGGTCAGCGCCGCCGTCTATCTGATCCTGACACTGCTTCTGTCACTCCTGACGTTCTCGCTGCTCTCGCTCGCCTCGCCGTATCTGCCGCTGTCTCAGTCGGTCGAGAAGACCCGACAGGCGCGTCAGCTTGGCCTCGTCATGCTCCTCGGTGTAGCCATGGGAGCTCTCGTGGCCATCAAGGAGACCATCCGGGATGCCCCGCTGCCGGGGATGATCGCGGTCGTGCTGCTCGCCCTGCTCGCCGTCCTGTCTGAGGTGGCTCTCAGAAAGAGACTCAAGGTCCGACTTGCGCGCGAGGAATTCGCCGGATAGATTCAGAACCGACTTGCAGTGACGGAGCCGCTCGGGTACGATGCGGTTCGGGTATCCTCGCATGGACAACCACACCATCCTGGGGAGCTGACATGGGTTCCGACATCATCAAGAGGGACATGCCGATCGGCGCTGTCGTGAAGGAGCATCCGGAGACGGTTCCGGTCTTCCTGAAGCATGGACTGCACTGCATAGGATGTCACGTCGCGGCGTTCGAGTCGGTTGCCGAGGGCGCACAGGCGCACGGCATTGACGTCGAATCGCTCATGACCGATCTCAACGAAGCGGCTGTCGAAGCGGCCAAGAGCGCGGGCGAAGCATCGGCGGCGCCTGAAAGATAGACGCTGGACCGGTGGTGCTCGGGCGGGTGCCTGCCAGGCGGCGACCTCGGAGCCTGGGCGCGGACCGGAGAGCGCGGTAGAAGGGGACCGGGAGGGTCCATGAAGCTGGAGGAGCTGACGAACTGGCTGGACGCCAATGAGGACTGGGACTACCAGACCGACGAGAAGGGCGTCCTCATCAAGAATGACAGGCTCCAGACACTCACGCATTGCACTTTCGAGGCCGTTGAGAATCAGAGTCTCGAAGCGATCGCCGCTGCCTGTTCGCAGGGGAAGGACGTTGACCACATCACGCGGGTCACCGGCTACTTCTCGCGAACGAGCGGTTGGAACAAGGGCAAGACAGGCGAGCTCAAGGACCGTCACAGAGTCAAGGTCTAGACCTCGTCTGGTGCGTCGCCGCCGCACACGACACGAAGGATCCCGAACGCCCGACAGCTCACGATGAGCCGCCGGGCGTTCGCACGTCCGGGGCGGGCCAGCTGGATCCGGACGACGCATTCACCCGGGGAGTTCCCTTGATTCATGAGGAACAATCGGGACAGGGAGCGGCGTCAGGAGAGCGTGTGCGTATGTTTGCACAGAATCCAGACCCATGGGTCCGCTGATACGCTTCTAACCTGAGTCCCTGTTAGGTATTACCCATTTTTCTTGACCTGCTGCGGGACGTTTGGTACAATCTAGGTGACTGGAGTAGGTTGGCTGCGGCCCCCCGGTCTCGTGAATGAACGACAGGCAGGAAAGTCACATGTGGTTCCCGCCGGCCGGGGCGCCGGGCGGCGGGGTACATTCACCTGAAGGAGGTGACGCTGACACGGTGGATTGTGGACAGCTGCTTTGGTTGTGCATGCGTTCGATTTGTGAGTGGCATCGAACGGATCGATGCCGATAGACGGTGGAACCGCAACTGGAGGCGAGACAGTCTCCGTTGGAGGACACTATGCAGAAGCTAGCTATTCTGGCGATCGTCCTGCTCTTCGTGACGCCCGCGTTCGCCCAGCAGACGCTGAACTACAGCTGGGAGAACGGTGGCACGATCCTGGGTCAGTACGGCAACCTCTGCTGCGATACGAATGTCTCGGGCGTTCAGGTTGGTGCGCAGGGTTCAACCCTGCCGGACTACACCTGCCCGGGCGCTGTTGACGGCACGTACTACCTGCACGTCGCTGAGGACCCGCACTCCAGCACGCCTCAGGCGTTCCTCTGCTGGGTCACCGGTCTGCAGGATGGTGACGTTGTCGACGCGATGTTCTACGGCTTTGACCTCACCCCGGACGCCAGCCCCTCGCTTCGTATCTGGGGTAGCTACACGGCAGTCGGCGGCACGATCGACGACTACGCCGGCAGCGCCGGTGGCAACGACGCCTACACGGCCGGTCTCGGCTGGGATCTGGTCTCGCACAGCTGGACGTTCGACACCGACATGGGCTCGCGTGACGGTCTCAACATCCACGCGCGTCTCTACAGCACGCCGTCGACCAGCGACCCCGACCACACCGACTTCTTCATCGATGACATCACGGTGACGGTCCCGGACCACGCTGTCGTGCATTTCCCTGAGCCCTTCTCGCCGGTCGAGGAGAGCACGTGGGGCGGCATCAAGGCTCTGTACCGCTAATTCTCGAGACTTGATCTGAGAGAACAGACACGGGAGAGGGGCCTCCAGAGGAGGCCCCTCTTTCGACTCCTCGCCACACCCGCAGCCCATCACACGTGAACTACATTCACAATTATGAACAGCAGCTCACGCCTCTTGACAGACCCATCGGGTCTGCGATATACTCAGATGTTGAGGGTGATGCACGGTCTATGGTGGATGCATGGACACGGTGCGTCAGCGCGCACACACCTCGACTGGGTGGAGACGCCGGAGCGTAGCGACTGCGAGAGATGCGCGCGCGCCGGCGAGTACTTGGATAGGACGGTCTGCCCATGCGCGGATCCGTCCACAACGAGGGAGGGAAACGTGAAGAGACTGGTTCTCTGCGCGCTCATGATCCTCGTCGCTGTCCCCGTCATGGCCACCACGGTCCTGTACGGCTGGGAGAACGGCGAGACGATTCTGGGCATGTACCCCGACGGTGAGATGATCGCGACCAACGTGACCGCTCCGGATCCTGTCTACGCTGGCATGCACGCGCTCAAGCTCGAGGACGCAAGCCCGTCGAACACGCCGCAGGCCTTCGTCGCATGGATCTGCGGTCTCACGGACGGCGACGTCGTCACGGCCAGCTTCTACTGCTACGACGACACACCCGACGTGTCGCCCTCGGGACGCATCTGGGGTCACTACGTCGACGGTGACATTCTTGCCTACGCCGGCAGCGCCGGCGGGAGCAGCACCTACAGCTCCGGCATCGGCTGGGAGCAGCTCTCGCACTCATGGACCTTTGATTCCGACGGTGGGACGAGAGACGGCCTCGTCATCGAGGCACGTACGTACTCGGTCGAGGGAGCCATTGTCTACATCGACGACCTCATGATCACGGCGCCGGACGCCTGTCAGATCTACCTGCCGTGCGAGCCGAGCCCGGTCGAGGAGAGCACGTGGGGCGGCATCAAGGCTCTGTACAGGTAGTCATCGAGTCTTGTTCCGAGAAGAACAGATGGAGATCTGAGATCAGATGCGGGAGAGGGGCTTCCACGGAGGCCCCTCTCTCTGCGTTCACGCGCGCCTTCACGAATCCACCCGCGCCTTGAGTCCCGCACTCCGTCGTGCTATCCTTGTGGTTTGATGCTATCGAATCATGCGAGGGAGCGGCGAACGCTCCCCAACGTCACATCCGGAGGAGAGCCAAGGTGGGCAAGCGCACCAGGATCACCAAGAAGCAGCTCAAGCACGACGCATTCATCGAGACCACATCAACAGCGAGCAGATTCATCGAGGAGCACGCCAACAAGCTCCTCATCGGAGTTCTGGCCATCGTTGTCGTGATCGTCGTTGTCATGATGATCGGCCGCTCACAGCGTGCCACCGAGACCGTCGCAGCCGGCGAGCTTGCCACGGCGACCCAGACGATGAATGCCGGCATGCAGACGCAGGCCGCCGACCAGTTCCAGGCGATCATCGACCGCTATCCCGGAACGCGCAGCGCCGCCGCCGCCACGTGCTATCTCGGGTCGCTCGACTTCCAGATGGGGCAGTACGATCAGGCGCTCGCGCACTTCGAGGAGTACCTTGCACGTCACACCGGCAATCGCAATCTCGACCGCACCGCGCTCGAGGGCAAGGCATCGGTCCACGAGCAGCGTCGTGACTTCACGCAGGCTGCGGCCGTCTACGAAGACCTCGCGGATGATGCTTCCCGCGAAACCGGATCGCGTGCGCGCTACTTCACGGCGGCGTTGAGGAATCACCGTTCCGCCGGCAATGCGGAAGCCGTGACGCGTATCGCACAGACGCTCATCCACGAAAACCCGGACACGCCGTGGGAGTCCGAGGCGCGCATGGTCCTCGCCGAGGCGGGGACGAAGAGGTAAGCGACCGCGCAGCGGCACCGCACCGCGAAGATAGATAGCACGGTGACGCGGCCCGGCGCTCACTCGGAGGCAAGTCCACCGAGCAGCCGGGCCGGTCCTTTCCCCGGGAAGCCGCATGTCGCATAAGATATATTATGTAAACCTACAAGTTTCAACGCCGAGAGCGGCTGCTGAGGACCGGCGAACGGGCCTCCCCTCTGGTGCTCATGGAGGGACCGTCTCCGCGACCGTCGCACGACTGATCGTGCTCGGTCTGGTGCTGATCGTCGCGACGTCGGTGCTTGCTCAGACCGATCCCGTCATCATCCCGGGACCGGACGACGCTCTCGTCTTCGGCGCGCTCACGGCGACCGTGTCTGGCGACAGTCTGACCCTCGCGCAGATGGACGCCGTCAGTGAGCTCATGGCTCTCTCGCACGATGAGCTGATGGCTCGCGCCCTCGCTCACATTGACGCCGGGCAACCCGGCCGCGCCGAGATCGACCTCACACTTGTCACGGCCGGCGCAGACACCTCCCCCGCGAGGTCCTACGCGCAGCTTTCACTGTTGGGCTATGCGCAGCTCCTCCAGGGTCGAACCCACCACGCGACCGGGAGCCTTGTCTACGCATCCGGGTCCTATGATGAGCTTGACAGCCCGTATCATCCTGCGATACCTGTCGACGCCGCGATGCAGCTTGCGTCCACCTACATCGACATCGCCCGCGGCGCACCCGAGGACGACCGCGACCCTCTCGGACGACAGGCGGCGCTCTGGTGGGCGCGCGCAGGCGCTCATGAACACCTTTCGCAGCTCGCCGCCCTTGGCCCTGACGAACGCCTTATATCCGCGTGGGCCTACTCTCAGGTCGGCCGCATCGATCGCGCCACCGTCGACATCGCCATGGCCCGATCCGCGTATCGCGCACGCCTGAGAGCAGACCCTGCGGATTGGCGGTCACATGAAGGACTCGCCCGCTCGTATGACGGGTCGGTCACGGGCGTCCCCGGCTCAGCGAACGCAGACAGTGCGCGAACGCACTCCGATGCCGCCTTGCGTCTCCGCGAGTCTGAACCACAGGCGGAGGAGTAGCCGGCCTCTGAAAACACGGCCACAGGGACACATGAAGAGGGCCACCCCCGGCAGGAGATGGCCCTCTTCGATGTGTGCCTCGGTCATTCGAGCGGAGCGCACCCCGCCATGGTCTCCGCCGCGCCCCCTACCCCACCACGATATTGAGAAGACGATCGGGAACGAAGATGACACGACGCACCGTCTTGCCCTCGAGGTGCTTCGCGATCCTCTCGGATGCCTTCGCAAGCTCGAGCACATCATCCTGCACAGCCCCTCGCTCGGCCTCGACGTCACCCCGAAGCTTTCCGTTGATCTGCACAGCGATGGTCACCACGTCCTCACGTGCGGCCTCCTCGTCGAACGTGGGCCACGTGGAGCGGAAGAGCGTCTCCTTACCACCGGCGCGCTGCCAGAGTTCCTCGGAGAAATGCGGGACCATCGGTGCCAGTAGCACGGTCGCGGCCTCGAGCGCCTCAGCGATGGCTACTCGCTCGTGGTCGGTCGAATCGCTACCCAGTCCGTCAGCGAACGCGCGCGTCGCATTGACGAGTTCCATCACGGCGGCGATAGCCGTGTTGAAGTGGAACTCCTGCATATCGTGCGTCACCTTGCGGATCGTCTGATGTGTCTTCCGGTGGAGCGCCACGACGCCCTCAGCCGGACCGTCGGCTCCAAGCGTCTTCGCCGCCTCGTTAAGACCTCCGGCGCGAAACGGATGCTCGGTCACGAGCGACCAGACGCGATTGAGGAACCGGAACGCTCCCTCCACAGCTGTATCGTTCCACTCGGCATCCCGGTCAGGAGGCCCGGCGAACAGTGTGTAGAGCCGCTCCGTGTCGGCGCCGTATCGCTCGATGAGCTCGTCGGGAGGCACCACGTTGCCTTTGGACTTGGACATCTTCTGTCCGTCCTTGTAGATCATACCCTGCGAGAAGAGCTTCGTGATCGGTTCGTCGAAGCTCAGCATTCCCAAATCCCGGAGGACCTTGGTCATGAACCTGACGAAGATCAGATGCCCGCATGCGTGCTCCACGCCGCCGATGTACTGGTCGACCGGAAACCAGCGGTCAACATGCTCGCGAACGAACGGGACCTCATCGTTCTGCGCGTCGATGTACCGCAGGAGATACCAACTCGAATCGACGAACGTGTCGAGCGTGTCTGTCTCTCGCCTTCCAGGCGCGCCGCACTTCGGACACGGCGCTTCCAGGAACGTCTTCGATGTGGTCAACGGCGATTCACCGGTGCCAGTGAACTCGACATCGGTCGGGAGCAGAACCGGCAGGTCCTCCTCCGGGACCCCCACGGGACCGCAGGTGTCACAATAGATCACGGGGATCGGAGTGCCCCAGTACCGCTGACGTGAGATGAGCCAGTCCCTGAGCCGGTAGCTCACGGTCCGACGCCCTATACCGGTCTCCTCCATCCAATCAGCGATCTGTTCGATGCCGTCGCGGTTGGGAAGGCCGTCGAACTGCGCGGAGTTCGTCATCACGCCGTCGTCAACGTACGCCTCCCCCATCACGGCTGCATCCAGCGGTTCGCCGCGTTGATCGATGACGACCTTGATCGGCAACTCGTACTCGCGCGCGAACTCGAAGTCGCGCTGGTCGTGCGCCGGAACCGCCATCACGGCACCGGTGCCGTACTCCATCAGAACGTAGTTCGCGATCCAGAGAGGCACCCTCTCACCATTGACCGGATTGATGACGTGCACGCCGGTCCAGATGCCCTCCTTGCGGACGTCAGCGGCGCCGCGTTCGAAGGCGCCCTGCGCCTTCACACGCTCCGCAAACTCGAGGACCCTCTCCTCGTGTTCGGTCCCAGCCACGAGTTCCCGCACCTTCGGATGCTCGGCGGCCATGACCATGTAGGTCACACCGAAGATCGTGTCCACGCGCGTGGTGAAGCACGGGAGCAACTCGCCCGTCTCCTCGATCGTGAAGTCGATCTCGACGCCCTCGCTCCGGCCGATCCAGTTCCGCTGCATGGTCTTCACACGATCGGGCCAGCCGTCCATCGTCTCGAGGCACTCGAGGAGCTCATCGGCGTAGTCGGTGATCCGGAAGAACCACTGCTCGAGGTCACGGATGCCGACGGTCGCGTCGCACCGCTCGCATCTCCCGTCCACCACCTGTTCGTTGGCAAGCACCGTCGCGCACGACGGACACCAGTTCACCGGCGCGCCCTTCCTGTAGGCCAGACCGCGCTCGAGCATCTTCACGAAGATCCACTGCGTCCAGCGGTAGAACGACGGCCGATGCGATGAGATCTCGCGCGTCCAGTCGTATCCGATCCCCCACGTGCGGAACTGGACCTTCATCTTATCGATATTGGCGTCGGTCCAGACGGGCGGGTGGATGCCGCGCTGGATGGCCGCATTCTCCGCAGGAAGACCGAACGCGTCCCACCCCATCGGCGTCAGCACCGAGCGGCCGCGCATCATCTCAAAGCGCGAGAGCGCGTCGCCGATGATGTAGTTCCGGCCGTGCCCGACGTGCAGATCGCCGGACGGGTAAGGGTACATCACGAGACAGTAGAAGCGGTCCTCAGCGTCGGTCGGACACTCGAACAGACCGATCTCATCCCACGTCTTCTGCCACTTCGGCTCGATCTCCTGAAACGGATAGCGACTCATGGTCGTGCGCCTCGTTCGTGGTGCCCGGAGGGCGTAGAGAAGTCAAAAAAACGGCCGGCACCGGGACTCGGTGCCGGCCGGGGACTATCTGTGTTTCCGGCCGTCCCGCTAGAACAGGTACGAGAAACCTACGCTGGGGACGAGCACGTCGTGGAGGTTCTTGCCCTGCGAGTAGTCGCCGGTGCGAGGCTCGTAGGCGACGTTGACCGTGTCACCGATGTAGTAGACAAGGCCGAGATCGAGCGTCCACCGATCCTGTCGCTGCTGGAACCCGAACGAGAAGGTCGAGTGCGCCTGCTGCGGCATCACGAAATCGAACGTCTCCGGCGTGCTGAGCCCTTCCACGCTCGAGTACCCGAACATGATGGACGTCGACCGTGACAGGCGGTAGTCGGCGCCGACGTGCACGCCGAGCGCATCTTCCCAATCCAGATCTGTCAGGACCTCAACGTACACGGGTAGTGCCGTGGACAGATTCCTGGTGAATCCCGTGACCTCAGACCACTGTGTCCACTCGACGTCCGCGGTCACCGTCAGTCCGTCGAACAGGAAGTCGCGGTAGGCGAAGCCACCCGCGGCCCAAAGCGGGAACGTAAAATCGAGATCCTCGCTCTGCCTCTCCGACACGGCTGCGGCCAGCGGCGAGTCAACCTCAATGTCACCTTCGAGGGTGACGGTCATCGGCGTCCGCACAGTCAGACCGACGGAGATCTGAGGATGGACATGGTAGAGTGCGCCGATGGTGGCGCCATACCCCGTGCCCGTCAGCGCCTCTTCGGTCTGGTACGGATAGAGCTTCGATGAGTCTTCATCCGAGATCTCGAACCAGCCGCCATCGCGAAGATCCAGGCTCGCGACGAGCAAATGGCCGGTCACACCGACCGAGAGCTTGTCAGAAAGGCGCTTCGCGAGGACGGGCGAGACGACGTAGCCGGTCACGCGACTCTCGAAATCCGGTGGATCGCCCATCACCTGGCGATAGCCTGCCGGGTCGTCCGGCAGCGTGTTGTATCTGTTGATGATGTCATCGTAGAGCTTGTCGCCGTCCCACTCCACCCCGTAGTCGGCGAGCGTGTAGGCACAGATGCCGAACTTGTCGGCGATGGACCCGGCGTCCATGTAGATGTAGACACCCGGCACGAAGTAGTGGTTCACCTCCGAGGTCGCCTCCAGAGCATCAACCACGGGCTGCGCTGACCCGGAAGCTCCCCCGAACCTCAGTGTCCCTTCACGCGAAGCCAGCAGCACCGCGTCCTGCAGCGATGCGGTCGCCTGGAATCCCCGAATCTGGTAGATGCCCGCGGGATTGTAGTGCACGGCGCTGTAGTCGTCCGCCAACCCTACAAAAGCCCCGCCCATCGCGCTCGCGCGTACGCCGACCGTCGGGACGTACAAACCCGAGGCGGATGCAGCCAGCGGGCACACGAGGAGCGCCAAGAGACACGATGTTGCGATGATCAGGTTTCGACGCATGGTGTTCTTCCTCCTCAGGTACAGGCACGCAGACACGGCGCCCGTCCGCATCTATCCACTGGGAGCGTCGGGGGACGCACCGATTGCCGTGGTTCTATCTTCAATACCACAGCGGAATTGGGCCCGTCAAGCCCTTTTCTCCCAGCCACTCGTCTCAAAGCCGACGGCCGCCCTTCTGAGCGACCGTTGCAGGCTGAGGACGGGACGTTGGGCGCATCTCGATCGTGAGGGCTACTCAGAAGTCGCTTCGTCGCTGCCGCCGTGACACGCGGCGCATGATACGGCCCGCTCCCGCTCGGCTCCGCGATGGCCGACATCCCCGTGGCACTCGACGCAGCTGACGCTGCCGATGTGACCGGAGTGAGCGAACCCCGCCTGTCCCGGCGACCGCTCCAGCTCAGCGACAACGTGACAGCCTTCGCGGAGACAGGCGGCCGGTCCCGGCGGCGACGCCTTCTCTCCCTTTTCGATGTTCAGATAGAACTGGAGGGCGTTGCGAGCCCCCTCGACCTTCGAGTGGTAGTAACCGGTCCATCCGGGCTCGCTGTGGCAGTCGAGGCACTCGGCGGTCTCTCCGTGCGTGGAGGTCTGCCAGCTCTCGTAGTACTCGCCCATCACCGCGTGGCAGCTCCCACAGAACTGCGAGCGCTGGCTGTAGGCATTCAGGCCGAAGAACGCCGCGATCGCGACGATCACGAGAGCAATCCAGAATCGACGTCCAGGCAGCCGTACCATCTATCCTCCCTCGGTGCCCGTCCCCCGCTGCGAGCGGCCCTCCCCGGCGTGTGTGCAGCGCCCGTTGATGGGACATCGGTCGCATCCGGGAGACCGCGGTCTGCAGATTTCGCGGCCGAGCCCGATCAGATTCACGTGAAGTGAGAGCGCCCGTCCGGCCGGAGCCACCTCCCGAAGCCGGTCGAACGTCACCTCGGGAGTCCTCGGTCTACCGACGACCCCGAGCCGAGAGACAACGCGGTGGACGTGTGTGTCCACCGGTACAACGTCGCGCCCGAGTTCGAACAGGGCCACGCAGGCGGCCGTCTTCCGACCGACGCCGTCGAAAGCCATGAGATATTCTAGCACATCCTCGGTCGGTCTGTCCGCGAGGAACGAAAGGTCGATACTCCCCGTCCGTCTCTCGATCTCGCGCAGGATAGCGTGAATCCGGACGGACTTCGTGCGCGCCAGTCCCCCGGAGCGAATGGCAGACTCGATCGATGATGCGCGCGCGTGGGCGACCTCGGACCACGTCGGGAATCTCTCACGCAGGCCTCTGAAAGCACGGCCTGAGTTCACATCGCTGGTGTTCTGAGAGAGAATGGTCCCGACGAGGCTTGCCACGACGTCCCCATAGGGTGCGTGGGTCGGGACTCCGTATCGGTCCTCGAGCGCGTCCGTCACCACCTTCAGCATCCGTCGCGCCGACGCGCGCGTCATGCCGGGTTCCTCGTGCCGGTCCGAACGCATCCTGCGCCGGTCGGCGCGCGCAGCACCACCGCTCATGCCGCGCCGCTCCATCTCCCGCTCGTCAGTCCGTGGATGAGCAGGCCGACCGTCGTCGCGGCTGGGATGCCGCGGCGGATATCAACGTCTGCTCGGTAGAAGAGCTCGATCCCCCTGGCGTAGTCGCGCGAGGTCCTGAGCATGGCGGTCTCACGTATGTTCGAGATCCCTGAGAGCATCGCGCGCGACTGGCCGCCCGGGGCGGAGCGTCCACCTCCCCCGGAACGGATGAGCCAGAGCGCCGTCCAGCACCCGAAGAGCTGCGTGACAAGCTGAGCTGGATCGACTCCCCCGTCCACGAGTTCGGAGAGCCGCGCCAGTGCATCGCCTGAACGCCTCTCCGCCACGGCTGCGGCAAGATCTCCGAGACTGGACGCCTTGGCACCGACGACGGTCTCGATGTCATCGACGCTCACGGTTCCCGACGCGCAGTACGACTCGAGTTTGCCGAGTTCGTTGTCGACGCGGCTGAGATCTCCGCTCGTCCAGTCGATCAGCACGGCCATCGCATCGCTCTCGACAGCGAGCCCCCGCTCCTCCGCCATGCGCGAAGCGAGCGCTGTGAGTGAATCGTGACCAAGGCTTCCGCACTCGACGACGGCTGCGCTTCCGAGAAGTCCCCGCTCGAACTTGTTACGGCCGGACAATCGCGAGAAGCTCACCAGCGCGAGGCAGGACGTCTCATAGGGCGATCGGACGTACTCCAGAAGCTTCGTGCGCTGCGCCGGACTCAGCCCCTCGAACTCATAGACCACGGTCAGCCGCCGCTCGGAGAGCATCGGCACTGTTCCTGCCTGAGAGACAATCGCCTCCGCGGTCGTCTCGCGACCGCTCAGACTCACGAAATCGAAGGCGTCGCTCCCCGGCGTCAGGATCGCGCGCCTGAGCAGACGGACACCGAGACGCGCCAGATAGGGTTCCTCACCATGGAAGAGAAGAACCGGCGGGATCTTCGCTTTCGCCAGAGATCTCTGTAGTTCAGCGAATGTCACACGCCCTCCGGTCTACCATCCCTGTACTGTCTTCGAGAGCACATCCTCCGAGAGCTTCTCGTACGCACGGGTCTGCGCCTGTTCCTCCGTGGTCAGCTCACCGGAGTCACCCGAGACCGAGTAGACGGCCCAGCCCTCGACCTCCTCCTCCCAGACCGTGCTCCCTCGTGTGACGTCCTCGTACGTGAGCTTGGCCACGACGCGGACCTTGTACTCAAGAGGAGTCCCACCGGCATCGTACGACATGACGGGACGCTCGTAGAGCACAACCGCTCCGCGGAGGATCGAGTCGGCCTCGTCCTCACCAACGATGCGCAGCGTGTTGTCCGAGGTGAACTGCTCGATCAGCGCGTTGGTGATACCGAGTTCGGTGCCGTACTCAACGGTCTCGTTCTCGAGAATGGGGATGGCGATCGTGGAGATGTGCGTCTTTGCGGCCGCGGAGAAGCTGTAATGCGAACAGCCCGCGATGAGCGCGCACGCCGCCACCAGAAGAAGACACCGCACAGCCGTCGCAGTTCTCGTCATCGAGCCTCCTCAGCCATCCGCTTCCTGAGAGTATTGCGACTGATACCAAGAAGCTTCGCGGCCCGGACCTGGTTCCCCCCCGTGACGCGCAGCACCTCCTCGATCAGGGG
>CAZRAD010000039.1:0-18713 GCA_964597945.1 uncultured bacterium | reverse complement strand
CCAGCGTGGCGGCGTCCGTGAGATCGTTGATCGCCATGATCTCGAAGTCCGAGTCGAGACGGGCGAACCTGAGGACGAGCCTGCCGATGCGGCCGAAACCGTTGATCGCGTACTTGAGCGCCATGTCTACCTCCTACGCCTTGCCGGCGGATCCGAACAGGTCCATCTTCGCCTTGATGACTTCAGCCATTCCATCACGAGCTGCTGCGAGGATCTTCCGCGGGTCGAACACCTTCGGGCTCTCGGTCAGGATCTGCCTGACATGGCCCGTGAATGCGAGTCTGAGATCCGTGTCGATATTGACCTTGGCCACGCCGTGCTTGAGCGCCGCGCGAATGCTGTCCGCCGGGACCCCCTTTGCGCCGGGAAGGTCCGCGCCGTAGCGCTGCGCGAGCTCCAGGACCTCGGGAGGGACCGCGGAGGCGCCGTGGAGCACGAGCGGGATGCTGACGAGCGCAGCGATCTTCTGGAGGCGCTCGATATCCAGCCTGGGCTCGCCCTTGAACTTGTATGCGCCGTGCGACGTTCCGATGGCGACCGCCAGCGAATCGACGCCCGTGCGCTCGACGAACTGCGCGGCCTCCTCCGGGTTCGTCATCGAGGCGTCTTTCGAGTCGACCGATATCTCGTCCTCGACACCTTCGAGTCGTCCCAGCTCCGCCTCGACGCTGATGCCGTGCGGGTGAGCGAGGTCGACGACCGCCTTCGTCGCGGAGATGTTCTCATCGAACGGGAAGTGCGATCCGTCGATCATCAGGGACGTCCAGCCGTGCTCGATGCAGCCCTTGATGATCTCCATGTCGGTCCCGTGGTCGAGATGGAGCGACGCAGGGATGTCGGCCTCGCGGGACATGTTGTCGACCATCATGCGGATATTGTCGTACCCGGCATACGCGATGGCCGATTGCGAGGTCGCCACGATGACGGGCGAACGTCTCTCCGCGGCCGCTTGGAAGATGGCCGCGGTGATCTCAAGATTGCTCGTATTGAATCCCCCGACCGCATAGCCGTCGCGGCGTCCCGGGATCATCAGATCATTGTTGTTGACCAGTGCCATAGTGTCTCCCTAGCCGAAGAAGGTCCGTGCGACCTCATAGAGTTCCGAGTCGACGCGCTTGAGGCATTCGGTTGCGTGCGACATCTCCACGGGGACGATTCTGTCGCCCTGGAGGCTGACCATCTTGCCGAACTGCCCGGCGTGAACGAGGTCGGCCGCCATCACACCGAAACGTGTCCCGAGGACGCGGTCGAACGCCGTCGGCGTTCCGCCGCGCTGCGTGTATCCGAGCACCGTCACGCGCGTCTCATAGCCCGTGCCGTGCTCGATGGCGCGCGCCAGCTTGTTGCCGATCCCGCCAAGCCTGACGTGACCGAACGCGTCGGTCTCCTGTTCGGCGAGAACGAGCTCGCCGGAGTCATCGTTCTGTTCCACCGGGTACTCTGCGCCCTCGCCCACGACGACGATACTGAAGTTCTTGCCGCGGGAGTGACGCTTCCGGATGACGTCACAGACCTCCTCGATCGTGAAGGGGACCTCCGGGATCAGAATGAGGTCGGCCCCGCCGGCGATGCCGGATTTGACCGCGATCCAGCCCGTGTGCCGCCCCATGACCTCGACGACCACGACGCGGTTATGCGACTCGGCCGTTGTGTGCAGGCGGTCGATCGCCTCGGTCGCGATGTGGACGGCCGTGTCGAACCCGAAGGTGAAATCCGTGCCGTTGATGTCGTTGTCGATCGTCTTCGGAACGCCGACGACGCGGAGTCCCTCCTTATACAGCTGCGCTCCGACGCCGAGCGTGTCCTCGCCGCCGATGGCCACGAGACCGTCGAGCTCGAGCTTCTCGAAGGTCTCCTTGACGCGCTCGACGCCGCGATCCTCGTGCCCGACATTGGTTCGCGAAGTGCCGAGAATGGTCCCCCCCCTCGGCAGGATCCCTGAGACCTCGTTGATGCCGAGCGTCTGGTAGTTCCCTTCAAGGATGCCGGCCCATCCGTACTTGAACCCGAGGACCTCGCCGCCGTACTTCCCGATGGTGCGACGAACCACGGCGCGGATGACCGCGTTGAGCCCGGGACAGTCGCCCCCGCCAGTGAGGATGCCGACTTTCATGAATGCCTCCATAGGAACTGTCGGTATGTTGACCGCATCTGCGTATCCGAACTCAACATACTACGCTCGGGTCATGCGAGTGTCAACCCGATTCGCGTTAGAAATGCCCTAGTAGTGGGCCGTTCCTCCCCACGATGTCTGATGGTCGTGGTCATGAGGACGGGAACCCGCCGCGGCTACGGCGAGACGCACGGGGAACCCAGCCAGCTCCAGCGCTGCGCGTGCGGCCCCGAGCGTGGCGCCCGTCGTCGCGACATCGTCGAGCAGGACGAGCAGTCCGCCTCCCGGCGTGGCCTGAGCGACGCGGAAACAGCCGATGACGTTCGCGAGGCGCTGCTCCCGGGCAAGCAGGGTCTGGGGGCGAGTCGCGCGGACGCGTCTGAGGACTCCGTGGGCGACCGGGTAGCCGCCACATGATGCGACCGACTCACACAGAAGGCGTGTCTGGTCGTATCCCCGCTCCCTGCGCCTCGTGCGGTGCAGGGGCAGCGGGATGAGGATGACCCGCTCGCGCTCCCTCCGTGTCAGGAGGCTCTCCAGCAGCGAGCAGACGAGGCCGCCCAGGAGCCCGGAGGCATCGGGGCGATCGCCGAACTTGAGCGCGCGGATGAGCGTCGCCGCGGCTCCGGCGTATGGCGTGGCGTAGAGGACGGGTGTCGGCTCGAGTCGGAGCAGCCCGGGTTCCGGACGGAGGCTTCGCCGACAGACAGGACACAGACACGCCTCACCGCCGGTGAGCGGTGCGTGGCAGTGCAGACAGGAGTCCGGGAGCGCGAAGCTCAGCAGCGCGCGTTTCGCACCGGCAAGAAGCCCCCGGATGTACCTCGAGTGAACGAGTCTCGACATTCGCCAGGTTCTCTCGGAGGGGCGGTGGGTGCTCCGACGTGGGGTGGCCGCCGGAGGGCCGTATGGGGGTCAGAGCGGGCCGCTCTGCTCCGCTCGTCTGGACAGTATGAGAAGGAAGACGACCGAGACCACGGCGAGAATGATACCGATCAGCTGGTTGCTCGTGAGGTTGAAGGTGGTGCTCTCGACCACCATCGAGGTCGACTCGTAGAACCGGAGCGGGTCGATCAGGAACCGGTAGATCGACAGCAGCAGCATGAAGGTCCAGAGCAGGAACCCAGGGAAGCGCCTCTTCCGATCGAGGAGAAGCAGGATGGCCATGACGGCGAACGCCGCCGCGGATTCGTAGAGCTGGGTCGGGTGAAGCGGTACGTCGGGGAACCAGGCTCCGGCCCCGGATACCCCAGGGAACGTGACCGCCCATGGAAGCTCGCAGTGCCTCCCGAAGCAGCATCCGTTGAGGAAGCACCCGATGCGACCGATCCCGATGCCGAGCGCGAGTGACGGTGCCGTGATGTCCGCGCCGACCCAGGGTCGGATGCCGCGCTTTCTGAAGAACCAGAGACCGCAGAGCATGCCGAGGACCATACCGCCGTAGAGTGCCAGACCCCCATCCCAGATCCTGAACGCGCGGAGCGGATCGCCGGCGTAGTTCTCCCAGTGGACGATGACGTACGTGATCCGCGCGCCGATGATCGAGGCGATGATGACGAAGAAGGCCAGATCGATGATGGCGTCGGGATCGACGTTCCGTGCCGGGGCACGTCTGCGCGCCAGCCAGATGGCTCCCGCGAATGCGAGGGCGACCATCAGACCATAGCTGCGGATGGGCAGTGAACCGATGTGGAAGAGGATGGGATGCACCTCAGTACTCCATTCTCCGAAGCCCCATCCCCAGCACGATGCCGATCGACGTCATCGTCACGAGGAGTGAGGACCCTCCGTAGCTGAGAAGCGGCAGTGTCATGCCCGTGACCGGCGACAGCCCCAGCGTGACGCCGATGTTGATGGCGGACTGGACGAAGAGCGCTCCTGCTATCCCGACGATCGTCAGGGCAGCGAAGCGGTTGCGTACCTGTGACGCCAGTCTGAGCATGCGGATGACCAGATACAGATAGAGCGCGATGACGATCGCGCACCCGGCGAAACCGAACTCCTCCGCGAGCACCGAGAAGATGAAGTCCGTATGCTGCTCGGGCAGGAATGCGAAGTTCTTCTGCGTCCCCTGAAGGAATCCCTTGCCGAACACCGACCCGGACCCGATCGCGATCTTCGACTGGATCAGCTGATACCCTGTACTGAAACGGTACTTCTCGGGATTGAGGAAGGCAAGGACTCTGTGTCGCTGGTAGTCCTCGAGGTGGTTCCACAGGAACGGACTCAGCCGCCCCATGACGACGGTCGTGATGAAGACGAGCAGCTTGTCCGCGACGAAGAAGCGTGATACGTAGAGCAGCCACGCGAGGACCGCCACGAACAGCAGCCATGCGACCATGTTGAACGCGATGATCATGCTGACGACGGGCGCGAGCATGACGAGCAGCAGAGCCGGGCGCATCCCCGCCCAGTAGAGCATGGGTGGGAGCATCAGCAGGAAGATGATGGATGTCCCGAGGTCCGGTTCGCGAAGCACGAGCAGCGTCGGCACGAGTACGATCGCGAGCGGGAGCGCGAGGTGGATCGGCCGGTCCAGGCGCGTCTTCTTCCTTGCGAGATACTTCGCGAGGATGAAGATGGTGGCGTACTTCGCCAGCTCGCTCGGTTGGAGCCTCATCGGCCCGAGATCGAACCAACGCCTCTCTCCCGTCTTCCCGACACCAACGAGAAGCACCGCGACGAGCAGGAGCAACGCCACCGCGTAGAAGAACGGCGCGAGCGCATCGATCGTGTCCTGTGAGATGAACATGGCTACAGTGAGGCCGATGATACCCAGGCCGGCCCACAGGAACTGTCGTTTGACGAGCGATGACGCACCGCCGTCCGGGGCGTGTGTTGCGCTGTGGATCATCACGACACCGATGATGACGATGATGAGCATCGTGACGAAGAGTCCGACGTCGAAATCGCGCAGCTGACGGCGATCGATCATTCGTCTGCCCTCCCGTCATCGGTCTCGGCGCCGACACCGACCCCATCTCCTGACTCCTCAAGAGCGTCGCCGATCTCAACAGGAACATCTGCTGTTTCGGGCAACAGCACGGTATCGTCTCCCGGCGGTGCGTCCTCGAGAAACACAGGCACGGGTTCGGGCAGTTCGATGCCGAGGTACGCACGGATGACCTCGCCCGCGACCGGTGCTGCGATGGCCCCGCCGCCACCCCCGTGTTCGATGAGCACGGCGACAGCGATCCGCGGGTCGTCGGCAGGTGCGTACGAGACGAACCATGCGTGGTCCTCGCCGTGTGGATTCTGCGCGGTTCCCGTCTTGCCGGCGACCTCGATCCCCGGCACGCGTGCGAGCTTCCCGGTTCCGTTCGATGCTTCGACGACGTTGACCATCGACTCCCTGATGAAGGCGAAGGTGCTTCGCGAGAACGGGATATCGTACGACGTCGTGGTCCGCGCCGTCCCGATGACGCGTCCGGAGTGGGTCTCGACACGCTTGAGAATGTGCGGAGCGTGGACGGGCCCCTCGTTGACGATCCCGCATACGAGGCACGCTGCCTGGAGTGGCGTCACAAGGAGCTCTCCCTGGCCGATGGCGAGGTTGAGGACGACGCCGCGGCTCCAGCGGCGCGCTCCGTAGATCCTGTCGTACCACGACGGTGTCGGAACATTGCCGCTCACCTCACCTGCTATGTCGATGCCCGTCCGTCGTCCGATCCCGGCTCGCTCCGCCCAGTCCATGAGCTGTGCCACACCGAGGCGCGCGCCGAGCTGATAGAAGTATACATCGCACGATTCGACCACGCCCTTCATCACGTCGACGATTCCGTGGCCCTCGCGTTTCCAGCAGCGGAAGGTCCGAATGCCGTACTTGTGCGCGCCCGTGCAGGTGACGGTCTCATAGTGATTGGCGAGACCGGTCTCCAGACCCGCTCCGACCGTGATAAGCTTGAACGGGCTCCCCGGCGGGTAGGTCGCCTGGATGGATCGGTTGAGCAGCGGGTGTCCGTCCGATCCCGTCAGCGCGTCCCACTCCTCTCTCGTGATGCCGTCGACGATCTCATTCGGGTTCGGGGCCGGTTGCGAGGCCAGGACGAGGATCTCACCGGTGGACGGCTCGATGGCCACGACCGACCCGCCGTCGTGGCGCGCGAGAGCCTCCTCAGCCGCGCGCTGCGCGTTGAGATCGAGCGTCAACACGAGGTTGTGGCCGGGACGGACCTCGCGCGACGGACCGCCTTCGAACGGATACAGCTCGTGGCCGACGGCGTCACAGACCCAGTACTCTGCCCCGTCTCTGCCTCTGAGCACGAGTTCGTAGCGTTCCTCTACGCCTGTCTTTCCGACGACGTCGCGCGCGGCGTAGCCGAGTGGGCCCATGGAGGCGAGCTCCCGGTCGTTGACCTCGCCGACGTACCCGATACCGTGCGTGGCCAGCGCGTCATGAAGATACCTCCGCACCGCAGTGACCTCGACCTTGACACCCGGCAGGTCGGATCGGTGTTCCTCGATCCTGGCGATCTGTTCGAAACTGGCATCTGTGACGAGCACGACGTTTCCGTAGAAGCGGTTCGCGGCCTCCTCCAGCTTCTCCGCGACGAGCGCCTCGTCCAGCTCGAGGAGCTGTGAAAGAAGCACGGCGACCGAGAGGTCGTCCCGTCGTTTCAGACGCGAGAGTGTGACGGAGAGCGAGGCGCGGTTGTCGGCGAGTATCTCGCCATGTCGGTCGAGAATGAGCCCGCGTGGTGCGCGAACCTCGAATCCCTGAACGTAGTTGTCCTCGGAGAGGTTGCGGTAGAACTCACCGCGGATGAGCTGAAGCCAGCCGAGGCGTCCCACAATGATGATGCACACAACGACCGCCGCGAGCCGGAGCACACGGGAGCGCAGCCTCCGCTCGTCGATGATCGCGGTATCTCTACCAGTGAGAGGCACTGGTCACACCCCTCCAGTTCGCGGCTCGGGCCACAGCGTAGATGACGGCGCCGAGCATGGCCGTGTAGACGGCTCCGAGAAGCGCCTGATGGACGAAGAAACGGCCGAACAGATCGAGGTGATTACGGTAGTACACGACGTAGTAGATCGCATCGTGCAGGAGCGTTGCGCCGGCGATGACCGTGCACTGAACGAAGATGTTCGCCTTGACGAGGTGATCGAGCAGCTTTGAGGCGAGATACCCGGTGATCGCCAGCGCCAGCGCGTTGAGACCGAGATACTCGGGCAGTTCGGAGTCCGCGACCAGGCCCATGAGGAAGCCGGAGATGATCGGCGTGCGTCCACCCATGAGCAGCGCGCCGTACACGATAACGAGCACGGCGAAATCCGGTCGTGCCCCGAGTATCTCGATCTCGGGCGCGAGCGTAGCGTCGAGGACGACGGCGAGCACGCACGTGGCGATGTAGGGCCCCATCCTCATCGTTCCGCCTCCCCCGGGTCGAGGGCCGTGCTCTCGCCGAGCGAGTCGGGCTCGTCACCGGAGAGGTTGCCGGGGAGTTCGAGCTCATCGCCGGGCGTGTTGCGTAGCAGCGTGCGGGCAAGCTCCTCGAGGCGGTCTCCCCTGCCGGGCTCACGGTCGGCGCGGCCGGTCACGATGAACACCTGCTCCGTCGTCGCGAACTCGACAGCGAGCTTCACGGCAACAGTCATCGTCAGCGGACCCTCGGACGCCAGCGTCACCTCTCCCACGACGAGCCCCGGTGGGTAGACGCCTCCGAGACCCGAGGTCACGACGCGGTCTCCCGCCTGGATGTCGGATCTGGCCGGAACGTAGTCCATCTCCCAGCTGAGCAGTTCGGCGGCGGAGCGATACCTCGGACGGACGATCCCGCGCACGCGGCTCCGCTCGACCGTGACCGCGACCGCCGATGAGGCGCTTGTCAGTGGCTCGATGAGCGACCTGCCGGGGAAAGCAGTCGAGATCTTCCCGACCAGGCCTTCGGAGACGATGACGGGCATTCCCGCCGTGATCCCGTGTTCAAGGCCGCGGTCGATCTCGATTCCCTCGAGGACACGCCCTCCGGGCATCCCGATGACGCTCGCCGGGATCATCTCGAAACGCTCCTCCTCCTCGAACGCGATGAGGAAGCTCGTGAGCTCCCGCAGCCGGTCGTTCTCGTGCCGGCAGGCCAGCAGACCGGAGCGCTCCTCCATGAGCTCGATCGTGAGTCGCCTGAGCGCGGTGTTCTCGCGCCGCACGCGCAGGAGCTCCGTGGCGCCGCTCGTGACGCGCTTGACCGGGCCGAGCGTGGGCGTGGACACGATGAACGACACCGCGTTCTTGACGGCCGGAGGCAGCGCCAGAAGCGTCAGTGAGATGAGGGCACAGATGATGAGTGTGGACAATTCGCGGTTCTCACGAAGGAACCGCGCAAGCAGCGAGACCATCCGCTCTCCTACCTCTTGGCGGAGCGCATGAGGACGGGTTCGTAGTGCGATATGTTCTCGAGGATCTTCCCGGTGCCGAGCACGACGCAGACCAGCGGGTTCTCAACGACGTTGATCGGGAGCTTCGTCTCCTCACGGAGCAGCACATCGAGCCCCCGGAGGAGCGACCCACCGCCGGTCATCACGATACCCCGGTCGACCAGATCGGCCGCCAGTTCGGGCGGCGTCTCCTCAAGGGAGAGCTTGAGCCCCTCGACGATCGCGGAGATCGGCTCCTGGAGCGCCTCGCGGATCTCCTCTGAGGTGATCCTGAGCGTGCGCGGGACGCCGCCCACGAGATCACGCCCCTTCACCTCAGCCTCCATCTCCTCGTCGAGTGGATAGGCGGACCCGATCTCGATCTTGATCTTCTCCGCCGTCTGTTCGCCGATGAGCAGGTTGTAGCTCCGCCGGAGATGGTTCATGATCGCCTCGTCCATCTCGTCTCCGCCGACACGCACCGATGTGTGGTTGACGATACCCGAAAGCGCGATGACGGCGATCTCGGTGGTTCCTCCGCCGATGTCGACGACCATGTTGCCTGCCGGCTTCTCCACGGGAAGGCCGACACCGATCGCCGCGGCTACCGGTTCCGCCACGAGAAAGACCTCACGTGCGCCCGCGTGTTCAGCGGAGTCCTGCACGGCTCTGCGCTCGACCTCCGTAATGCCGGAGGGCACGCAGATGACCATCCGAGGCCTCACGAGCAGGCGGCGGCGCTGCACCTGGAGAATGAACTCCCGGAGCAGGTCCTCCGTTCCCTCGAAGTCCGCGATCACGCCGTCCTTCAGAGGGCGGAGGGCCTTGATCCCGTCCGGTGTGCGTCCGAGCATCTCCTTGGCCCTGGTTCCGACTGCGACGACGTTGCCGGTGGCCTTCTCGACGGCGATGACGGAGGGTTCGTTGAGCACGACCCCTCGCCCCTTCACATAGACGAGTGTGTTCGCCGTTCCGAGGTCGATGGCGACGTCGTTGACGATTCCGAGAATGGAGTCCAAGAACATGGCGTCTTCCCGTCGTGTGTCAGATGTGTCCCAGCTCCTTGAGACTCACGTACTCGCGGTTGCCGAGTATGACGTGGTCCAGAATCTCTATGCCGAGGATGCGTCCCGCGTGAACGAGACGATCCGTTACGGCGAGGTCCTCGGGACTCGGTTCGGGCTGCCCCGATGGATGGTTGTGCACCAGCACGATCGCCTGAGCGCTCTCGGTGACGGCCGCTTTGAAGACCTCACGGGCGTGAACGACCGACGCGTTGAGCGAACCGATGGAGATCGTTCGAACACCGAGGATCCTGTTCTTGGTGTTGAGGAGGATTGCCCGGAAATGCTCTCGGTCGAGCGCGCGCATCTCATCCAGGAGGAGGTCTGCGACATCCTCGGGACCAGAGACGTGCAATCTCGGCGCGGTCCTCTCGAGCCGCGCGAAGCGCTGTCCGATCTCACGGACCGCCCGGATCCTCGCGGCGAGCGAGCGTCCCACTCCCCGCACTCTCGACAGACTCGAAGACGACTCCCTGAGCACGGCGGACAGCGAGCCGAACTCCGCCAGCAGGCAGTCTGATACCACAGCGGGCGGCACCGGCCCCGTTGCACCGGACGCGAGGAGCGTCAGCAGATCGGCGTCCGTCGGCTGCACCGGCGGTATCGCCCCGGACATCTCGTTTCTCACCCCACACCTCCACCCCGGTTCCCGGATACGCTAGCACAGCGCCCGTTTCATCTACAAGCGGTTTCTATCGGAGAGCGCGATACTGCCCTCGAGATCGAAGCCGGCCGGTCCCGTGATATCGACCTCGATCAGGTCCCCGCGGCGCGCGTCCGGCGTGTGCGGGATCCGGACGACCCCGTCGAGCTCCCACGCCTGTCCGGCGTGCCGCCCGGTGACCTCATCGGGCGTGACCTCATCGATGAGCACGGTGAGTCTGCGTCCGGCCAGCGTCGTGCCGCGCTCCACCGCGAGTGCCTCGGTGAGCTCGATGAGCTCACAGGCACGTGCTGAGGCAACCTCCCGGGGGATCTGCTCGCCGAGGAGGGCGGCCCTCGTTCCCTCCTCCGGAGAGAACTCGAAGACCCCGAGATGGTCGATCGCACCGGATGCGACGAGGTCTCTGAGCTCGTCGAAGTCCCGATCCGTCTCGCCCGGAAATCCGACCATGACGGAGCTCCGGATCCAGACGCCCGGGACACGTTCGCGAACCCGTCTCAGGAGACCGCGGATGTGGTCCCCGTCCGTACCGCGCCCCATCGCGTTCAGGATGTGGTTCGAAACGTGCTGGATCGGGATGTCCAGGTACGGAACGACCGAATCGAGTGACGCCACCGCGTCGATGATCCCGTCCGTCAGGTGAGCCGGGTGCGTATAGAGGATCCTGATCCACTCGATGTCCGCGCGGTCGAGCTCCAGGAGGAGTCCCGCAAGGGACTCAGCAGAAGCAATGTCCGTGCCGTAGGCTGTCGTGTCCTGTGCGATGAGATTGACCTCACGAACGCCCGCCCGGGCGAGGTCGTCGATCTCGCAGCGGACCGATATCGCGTCACGGCTTCTGAGGCGTCCCCGGATCGACGGTATCATGCAGTAGGCGCATCGGTTGTCGCATCCTTCGGAGACCTTCACGTACGCGATGTGATCCGGTGTGCCGAGTACGCGAGGTGTCGTGTGATCGTAGAGGAAGATCGGCTCGTGCACCGCGGTGACGGATCCGCCGGTATGAATCGCCTCGACGGCTCCGGCGATCTTGTCGATATCGGAGCATCCGACAACTCCGTCGACACCCGGCAGCATCGCGAAGACGTCCTCTCCGTAGCGCTGAGGAAGACAGCCGGTTACGAGGACACGTCCGAGGCGCCCTCGCTGCTTGAGATCGAGGCACCCGGCCACTACATCGGTCGATTCCTGCACGGCCGAGGCGATGAAGGAGCACGTGTTGATGATGGCCAGGTCGGCGCCGTCGGGGCTGGCGACGAGCGTGTGTCCGGCCTCGTCGAGCAGACCGAGCATGACCTCGGCATCGACGAGGTTCTTCGGGCATCCGAGCGTTATGAGGGCTATCTTCATGCCGGATCGGGGCGCGGCGGTCACGAGCCGAGGTCGCCGTGATCGTACGGTGACCCGCTCTGAACGCTGGCACCGGGAGGAGCCGCCAGTCGGAACTCACCATCGGGGATGGCCGGGCCGAGTTCGGTGCGCTCGATGACGTAGGTCGACCGGTCCCCGGATAATGCGTGGGCGGCGAGACGAACGACGATGTGACGTGTGCGATCGATGGTCACATCGACCCTGGAGGGATCCATGAACCTGTTGTCGGGAACGAGATGGACACGCAGATGCGTCTCGTCACAGGAGATGATCGGTTCCGATGAGTGAAGACGGTAGCTCCGAAGGATGGACGCCGGGTCGATCGTGAGTCCCGTTGAGTCGATGCGGGAGACGAAGAACTGGTTCGTCTGAGGGATGAAGACACGGAGCGTGCCGCCGGATGCCACGATGCGCCCGCCGTCGTCGTAGCTGATGGCGAGTGCGTCAGGCGGTCTTGCCGAGAGCACGGCGCGCGTGATGAAACTCGAATCGGCGAGGGCCCAGTAGTTCTCCTGGGAGAACGTGAGCCGGTAGCTCTCCTCATCGAGATAGGCGGCCGCGGTCTGCTCGATCTCGCGTTCAACATCGGTGAGGCTCAGTCCATCGGCCGATGCGGTACCCGATGCAAGGCAGAGAGCGAGCGCCGCGAGAAGCACACGGGTCAGAAGCGGCCGCGCGAGCCCGTGGCTACTCATCCTCTTCCTCCTCCTCGTCATCATCATCGTCATCATCATCGTCATCGTCATCGTCCTCTTCATCGTCCTCTTCATCGTCCTCTTCATCGTCCTCTTCATCGCCCTCCGTCTGGTACTCCTCGTCGTCTCCCTCGTCGTCCTCTACATCCTCGTACTCCTCGTCATCGTCTCCGTCGTCATCTTCGTCGCTCTCATCCTCCTCGAATTCATCGCCGTCATCCTCATACTCGTCCTCGGTCTCATCGACGGGCTCGTGTTCGGGCTCATCGTAGACGACATCCTCGATGGGCGCCTCGGCGGTTGCGACCGCCACCCCGGGGCCGTGCTCGAGGTACTCCGGTCCCACCAGAACGTCGCGGGCCTTGCTGCCCTGGAACGGCCCGACGATCCCGTTGGCCTCAAGAAGATCCATGAGTCGCCCTGCGCGAGCGTAGCCGACCGAGAGCCGTCGTTGGAGGAGCGACGTCGATCCCATCTGGGTCCCGACGACCACCTGGAGGGCCTTCTCGTAGTACTCGTCCGATTTCACCGCCGACATCCGTGCGACGCTCTTGGCGTCCTCGAAATCAAACAGGTAGTCAGGCTTGCCCTGCGTCCGCCAGTACGAGACGATGCGGGCCGTCTCGGCCGTGGACATGAAGGCGCCGTGAACACGGATCGGCTCCGGCTTGCCCGTCGGCAGGAAGAGCATGTCGCCGTTTCCGAGCAGCGACTGCGCGCCGTTCCGGTCGAGGACGGTTCGCGAGTCCGTCATCGAGATCACCCGGAACGAGATTCTCGAGGCGAAGTTCGCCTTGATGACACCGGTGATGACGTCGACTGACGGGCGCTGAGTTGCGAAGACCAGATGGATGCCGACCGCGCGAGCCATCTGGGCAAGTCGCTGCACAGGGGCCTCGACCTCACGCGGCGCACGGACCATCAGATCGGCGAACTCATCAACGATGACTATGACGTGAGGAAGTCGGTGACGATCGTTCTCCTTGAGCGCGTCGATGTCGTCTCTGTCGGCGATACGCTTGTTGAAACCGTAGATATCGCGGACGCCGAGCAGGGAGAGCGTGTCGTACCGGCGATCCATCTCGCCGACGAGCCATTGAAGCGCCATGGCCGCCGACTTGGCCTCGGTGACGACGGGTGAGAGCAGATGCGGGATGTCGGCGTAGCGCGTCAGTTCGAGCCGCTTCGGATCGATCATCAGGAAGCGGACCTCATCAGGCGTGGACCGAAAGAGAATGCCGCCGATCAGCGTGTTGAGACAGACACTCTTGCCCGAGCCCGTTGCGCCCGCCACGAGAAGGTGCGGCATCTTGGCGATGTCGGAGCAGTAGACCTTCCCCGTCGTGTCCTTCCCGAGCGCGAGCGGGATCTCGGTTGTGAGATTCTGGAATGCGTCGGACGCGAGCGTATCCTTCAGATAGACAACGGCGGGATTCGCGTTCGGGATCTCGATGCCGACCGCTCCCTTGCCCGGGATCGGCGCGATGATCCGGATCGCCGTGGCGCGCATCGCCAGCGCCAGATCGTCCTGCAGATTCGCGATCTGGCTGACCTTGACGCCGCGCGCCGGCTCGACCTCGAATCGCGTGATGATCGGACCCGGCTGAACCTGTGCGACCGTCGCCGCGACCCCGAAGTCCGAGAGTTTCTCCTCGAGCATCTTCGAACGCATGAGGAGCTCGTCGCGCGAGACCTCGTTGTGCGCGTTGGCGGGCGGGTCGTCAAGGAGCGAGATCGACGGGAGCTTGTAGCTGGCGGTCTTCCTGACCTTCGGAGCGGCGGCCGCCTTTCGGGCACGCGCCTGCTGCACGATCGTCGGAGCCTTGGGCCGCCTCCGGCGTGCCGGCTGTTCGCGGACCGGCGCCGCGGCGACCGGAACATCCTCCTCCTCTTCTTCTTCCTCGTCGAAGGCATCGCGCTTGCGCCGCGCCTTCGCCGGACGGGGAGTCTTTTCCTTGCTCCGCGCGGGCTTGCCGGCGCGTCGCCGTCTGGGCTTCGATGGGGCGCGTTCCTCCCTGTCGAAGAGGTTCTCGAGGAACGAGCGGAACCACTCCGCGAACGAACTTGCCCACTCGGCCAGTGTCTCACCGAGCCGGACGAACGGATAGGTCAGCGCGTCGATATCGAACTCCGTGGTCAGAAGGGCGATCAGCACGATGCCGCCGAGCCCCGCGATGAAGGTCCAGACCCGACCGATGCTCTCGCCCCCGAGCACGGCGAGCTTCTCACCGACCAGCCCGGAGATCCTGACCATCGGCGGTCCGCCGACCACGCGCACGAGAGTGACGACGAGAATCCCGGCCGCTGAGAGGAAGACGCTTCGCAGGGCGAGCGTCTCCACTTCGCCGTCGACGAGACGGTTCCATCCCCATGCGACGAGGAGGACGGGGAGCACCCAGGCCATGACACCGAGCGTCTCGAACAGATACAGCGAGACGGCGCGGCTGGCATTCGGGACGTCCGGGCCGATGTTGTCGGTGAGTGCGAGATAGAGGTGAGTGCCGAGGCTTGCCGTCAGCAGCAACCCGAGGAACAGCAGGAGCACGCCGATGAACTGGCGGCGCCTGTCATCGTCCATGTGATCAAAGAGCCCCATTTCGAGTGCCTCCCGCAAGCGTGTCGTGTGTGCGTCCTCTCGCGCGGCCAGGAAGCCGGAGGTCAGCGAGAGTTGGGATCATGACCGGAGATCCTGCCGTCGACGACGACGGGAACGCCGGAATACCTGTCCATTCGCGCGCAGAACTCTAGGTCCTGCTCGAATCCGAGTTCGGCGAGCCGGCGGCCGTGCAGTGATGATCGGATTACGGTCTCGGGGTCCGGCATGCAGCCGGCGATGACCCGCGCTGCCTCAGCTCCATCGTTCAACGCAGCGGCTGTCCCAAGACGAGCCTGTATTCGGGCAGCCATGTGACCGCCGCAGACGAAGTCCTCGAGGGACAGAACCCCTGAGTTGCCCGAGCAGAGGATGGCTGCGCGCTCGGGCGCGGCCTCGAGGAGGCGATCAACCACGGCCGAGAGGTTGAGGAAGCAGCCGATGGCGATGTCCGCCGCGGGCGCGCTCCGGGTGATGGCTACCGTCCCGTTGGTCGTACAGAAGATGATCGTCTTCCCCTCGACGACTCGTCTCGTGTACTCGATCGGCGAGTTCCCGAGATCGAAGCCATCGATGGTGTGACCGTCCTGCTCGCCGCCGAGAAGCGACTCGGAGCGATCCAGCGTCGGGATCAGCTTCGTGGCATCTTCGACATCGGCTACGGGGATGATCCGCTCGACGCCGTTCTCGCAGGACTGCACGATCGTGCTCGAAGCACGGAGGACGTCGATAACGATGACATGCGCGCCCTTGGCGAGCGCTTCGGTGAAGTCCCTCGGTGCGGCGTAGAGATTCAGCTTCATCGTGGTGCCTGCCCCCTCGGATGTCTCGTCGCGGTGCCTGGCAGCGGGCGCATCAGCGCACGTCGTTCTCTGTGGACGGCGCACGGCGGCGTTCGAGCGTTCCTGTGTCGAAAACACCGGACACGAAATCGGGGTCGTCCATCATCTCAATGTGGAACGGGATGGTCGTCGTGACACCCTCGATGACGAACTCGCTCAGCGCTCTCCGCATACGCGCGAGCGCCTCCTCACGGGTGCTGCCGTGCGTCAGGAGCTTCGCGATCATTGAATCGTAGTACGGGGGGATCGCGTATCCGCTGAACACGTGCGTGTCGACTCTCACCCCAGGCCCGCCGGGAACGTAGAGTTCTCTGACGGTTCCCGGGCGGGGCGCGAAATTCCGGGACGGGTCCTCGGCGTTGATGCGGCACTCGATAGCATGGCCGCGGAGGTGGAGCTTGTCCTGTGTCAGCGTGAGCTTCTCTCCCGCCGCAATGCGGATCTGCTCCTTGACCAGATCGATGCCCGTCACGAGCTCTGTCACGGGATGCTCGACCTGGATACGCGTGTTCATCTCCATGAAGTAGAATCCGCCTCGCGCATCCAGCAGGAACTCGACGGTCCCTGCGCTGGCGTATCCGATGCCGCGTGCCCCCTCGACGGCCGCCCTGCCCATGCGCTCCCGCAGATCGTCCGTCACCGCGGGTGACGGCGACTCCTCGATGAGCTTCTGGTGACGCCGCTGGATCGAGCAGTCACGCTCGCCGAGATGCACGACGTTTCCGTGGCTGTCTCCGAGGATCTGAAACTCGATGTGCCGCGGCTCGATCAGGAGCTTCTCGAGATAGATCTCTCCGTCTCCGAAGGCCGCCTCCGCCTCACCGCTGGCGACCGCGAAATTCGTCACGAGATTCTCAGGGTCGACGGCGATCCGCATACCCTTCCCGCCGCCACCGGCTGACGCCTTGATCATGACCGGGTACCCGATCCGCTCTGCCTCGAGCCTCGCCTCCTCGATGTCCTGAACCGCGCCGTCCGTGCCGGGCACCACGGGCACGCCGGCCTTCTGCATCATGGTGCGGGCGGTCGCCTTGTTGCCCATCAGGCGCATCATCTCACCGGTCGGACCGATGAAGGTGATGTCATGAACCGCGCAGATCTCGGCGAACTCCGCGTTCTCCGCGAGGAATCCGTACCCGGGATGGAGCGCGTCAGCTCCCGTGAGCTCGGCGGCACTGAGGATGGCCCGGACGTTGAGGTAGCTCTCCGCCCCGGGTGGAGGGCCGATGCACACGCTCTCGTCCGCGAATTTGACGTGGAGCGCGTCCTCGTCGGCCTCGGAGTGGACAGCGACCGTGGGGATGCCGAGTTCCTTGCAGGCTCGCATCACGCGGAGCGCGATCTCACCGCGATTGGCGACCAGGATCTTGCTGAACACGGAGGAACGCCTCCTGGATCAGAAGTGGATCAGTCGGGTTGCACCATGAAGAGCGGTGAACCGAACTCGACGGGCATGCCGTTCTCAGCGACGATTCGCACGATGGTTCCGGCGACCTCGGACTCGATCTCGTTCATCAGCTTCATGGCCTCGACGATACCGACGACCTGTCCCTTGTTGATGTGGTCGCCCTGAGCTATGTAGGGCGCCGAATCGGGCGAGGAGGCCGCGTAGTACGTTCCGACCATGGGTGAGGTGACCGGTACGAGCCCGGCATCGGCGTTCGTCTCCAACGATGGAGCTTCCTCAGCGGCGTCTGCGGCTGAGGCCGCGGGAGCGGTGACGGGAGCGGACGTTGCGGGCGGGGCCTCCGCTGCGGCATGCGCGGTGAGTTCGTGCGGCTGTGCCTTCACGATTCTCACGGAGGTCAGCAGATTCCGGACGTGCAGCTCCTGGACATCGCTGTCCTCGACAAGCCTGATGAGCTCTTCAAGTTCCTTTCTGTCCATCTCGTCTCCTCCACAGTGCGCTGCGCGTCGTCGCGCAGACGTCAGACGCGGGAAACGTACTGTCCGGTCCGGGTGTCGACCTTCACGACGTCGCCCTCCGAGAGGAAGAGGGGCACCTGTACGACTGCGCCGGTCTCGAGCGTGGCGGGCTTGGTGCCGCCGGAGACCGTGTCACCCTTGACACCGGGGTCAGTCTGTGTGATCTCGAGCTCGACGAACGTCGGGAGCTCGACAGAGACGGCCTCGTCCCCATCGAACAGCATCTCGACCTCCGTGCCGTCCTTGAGAAGGAGCGCGTTGCTCTCCCCCACGGCCTCGATCGACAACGCGATCTGGTCGAAGTTGTCCATCTTCATGAAGTTGAGTTGGTCGTCCTTGTAGAGGAACTGCGCCGTGATGCGGTCGAGCCGGACGCTCTCGACCTTCTCACCCGCGCGCCACGTGACGTCAAGCACCTTGCCGGACTTGACGTCCTTGAGCTTGCTGCGGACGAACGCGCCGCCCTTGCCGGGCTTGACGTGCAGAAACTCGACGATCGCGTAGAGCTTGCCGTCCTTCCGGATGACCATTCCGTTGCGAAAATCGTTGCTTGTCGTTGCCATCTGCTCACCTGTGAGAGAGGTAATCGTTCTGCCTGTCGGCTGTTATCCGCTGGCTCCTATGGAACCCATGCAGAATACAACCGCCGACATCACCCGTCAACCGGTATGTTTCTGACCGCAAGTTCCCTCCTACAGGCCAGTTGTGCGTGTCCCGGCGAGTTCGTCGCCGGGATGCGGGGTGTTCGTCACGAGGCGTGTGTGCCGCCGCCTAGCGCGATTCGGCCAGCGCGCGCTCGTACTCCTCCAACCGGCTGGACGCGTCAGCGTTCTCCGGATCCTTCGCCAGGATCTGCTGGCAGACCTCGACGGCCTTGTCGGGAAGTCCCTGTCTCGCGTAGATCTCCGCGAGGGTCAGTGTCGCGATACCGGTCAGCTCTCCAGCCCCGTCCCGGTCTGCAGGGCTTCCGGGCGACGGGCCGAAGAGATCGGAGAGATGTGCCAGTTCGCTCGTCAGGGAGACCGCCTCCGACGGCGCTTCGATGGCCGGTGTCGGATCCTCCGCCGATGGTTCAGCGGCCTCGGTCGGGG
>CAZRAD010000038.1:0-18779 GCA_964597945.1 uncultured bacterium | reverse complement strand
GAGCGATCGAAGCATCTCCGAGAGGTAGAGGATCGGAAGGGTGAGCAGGAGCGAGATCCAGAAGCGCCGCCGGAAGTCACGCACCATCGCTTCGTGATGCGCGTGGTGGTCATGGCCGGCGTGATCATCGTGTCCAGCGTGGTGGTCGTGGCCGCCGTGGTGGTCGTGGCCACCGTGTCGCTGGTGAGCGTCACTCCGTTCGTGGTCACCGTGGCCCATCTGCTTCTCCTTTGAAGTCAGAGCAGTCCCTCCAACCTCGAGGATCTGCGCGGCACAGGATCTGCGCGGCACGATTCACAATCGACACACGGCCGGGGTGACGGCTACGCCGAGTCGAGCTTCCGCTTCGCCTTCTCGAACCCTGCCTTCAGTTCATCGACGGCCTTCTCGGTCCCGGACCGCACGGAATCCCATGCGTCCTCGGACGCCTCGCCGAGTTCCTTGAGCTTCGTTCTCGCCGCGTCCAGTCTCTCCTGGAGAGCTTCGACCTGCCCCTGGTAGAGTATCTTCGCGTCCGCCTCGGCGCGCTCGGCGCGCGCCTTCATCTTCTCGAGTTCGGCCTCGATCAGACGGATGTCCGCCTCCCGCTTCTGCTGATATGTGCTTCGGTCAGTCATGAAACTCTCCCTTCTGCGAACGGTCTCTGCGATCGACGTGCCGGGCCTCACCGCCTTGGAAGCCCCGGACTACATGATCTCCACGAGCTCCATCTCGATCGTGAGTTCCTCCCCGGCCAGAGGGTGGTTCGCATCGATCATCACCCTCTCGTCGGCGACCTTCCTGATCGTCACGAACCTGATGTCGCCGCTCGGTTGGCGCGTCCTCAGGATCTGTCCCGGCTCCGGATCGAGCCAGTCCGGCAGGTCACCGCGGCTCATCTCAATGACCCGCTGTTCTCTCCGCTCGCCGAATGCCCGCTCCGGAGGTACACGTTCGGTCTTGATCGAGCCCGGTTTCATACCGACGACGGCATCGTCCAGTCCTTCGATAACCTTGCGATGCCCCAGCGCGAATTCGACCGGTTCACTGGCCCGGGAGCTGTCAACGACGGACCCGTCGTCCAGCTTCGCGACGTAGTGCACTCTGACGACATCACCTCTTTGCGCTTCGGCCATCACATCTCCTCTGTTGGCATTCGCACCATGCTGCTCTGCACTCGAAATGGTGGCAACCGCCTGCTGCGGACACCGGGTGCCTGCCGACCGATGCCCGGCGCCTGCCAGAGAGGCGCGCCGACCCGCTATCGGAGATAGTCGGCCATGCGCCTCTTCGTCAGCTGGAGGTTCTTCTGCACATCGTTCAGCTTGGTGACGATACCGTGCTTCGCCTCCTGCCAGGCGTCTTCGTCGGCGGCCGCTTCATGCTGATCCAGCTCGCGTCGGCAGGCCTGGAGCATCTCCTCTGCGGAGTCCAGGTTCTTCCTGGCCTCCTCACTCTTCGCGTCCTTCTTGATCTCGCCAAGACGAGCCTCACACTCCGCGAGCGCCTTCTGCACGGCCTCGTCCGAGAGCGAGCTCTCGGGCCTCTCCTGGTCTCTCTGCTGGTCGCTCATCCCAACCTCCTGACTGACCGGTCTGCGTAGACGTGGCACGGCTGTCGCTAGATGGGGCGGTAATCGCTACGATGAGTCGGCAGCGGAACCGGGCACACAACATCAACCGGTCGCTGCCATGAGTCTCACCTCGTCGACCCATGCGGTCCCCGTGCCGTTGATGACGAGATTGATCTCAACCCTGGTCGGGCTCTCGCCGATGTCCAGTTCGTACGAAGTATCCTGCTCGGTCCAACCGTTCGAGCCATAGAGCGGTGAGTCCGTGGTCCGTGACGGGTATCCGAGACCGTCATCCATATGGGCAACCATGCTCAGATACACGTGCCCGTCGACGTCCTCGGTTCTCACCAACGCCTCACACATGAGCGGCACACCCTCTACATCGACATCCTCGACCGTGAACAGATGGACGGTGAGCGGCTCCGCTGCGTCGATACGGAAGGAGCCGTTTCCATCGCTTGTCTCTCCCAGATCGAAAGCCGCGTTCAGGGTGTCCGCCGGCTCCGCCATGCCGGCGACGGGAAAGTCTGCTATCATTGTCAGTTCACGCCCGCCATCGGTGCACGAGATCAGAACGAAAGATGAGAGGATCGCCAGGATCGCGAGCAGAGCAATACGAGGGATACGCATGATCGCACCTCCTTAGTGGACTCCTCTTCATGGGAGACAGATGGGGCCAGCGGCCCAGAAAGTAGTTGCTATAAATAAAGGTTCTGTTAGACTCATTAGTATAGTAACCATTGTGGCGCAGGCTGTCAACAGGCGTCTGGAGGTTGTGACCGCCGTGTTGAGGCGCACCGGGTTGTCAGCCGCACCGTTGAGAGGAGAGCCGTGTGACCGGAAGACGGAATCGTGAGAGTGATCCGAAGAAGAGCAGCACGAACCCCGACCCTCACGACCGGATCCTGCATTCGCTTCGCCGCATCGCGCGCGCGCTGGATATCAACTCACGCAAGCTCGCCGCCGAGAAGGGGGTCACGAGCGTTCAGCTTCTCTGCTTGAATACCCTCGCCACAGAGGAAGCGGACACGGCCACCGCATTGGCGCGTCTCGTACATCTCAGTCCGAGCACGGTCGTCGGCATCCTCGACCGGCTCCAGGCGAACGAGCTTCTGGAACGGAGACGCGACACGCAGGATCGTCGTGTCGTCAGAGTGGCACTCACGCGGAAGGGGCGGGCGCTCGTCGGCAAGACGCAGCACCCCATCCAGAATCTCCTCGAGCGTCGGCGCAACAACCTGAGCAGGACGGAGGCGAACCGCATCGCGGACACTCTCGATCGGCTTGTCGAGGTTCTCGGCGCGGAGAGAATCGACGGAGAGACACCGTACGGCAGACTCCCTCCGGCGCTCGTAGCCGAGAAACACAGGCCATAGCCGGACCTGACATGTCAACCGGCCCCGCCGACCTGAAGCGCCGTTTCGTACCGCACTTCGTACCACACGAGAAGCAACAGGGAAGGAGGAGTAGACAGTATGCCAGACTACAAACGCGTACTCTGTCCGGTGGACTTCAGCGAACCGTCGCAGACGGGACTGAAGGAGGCCATCGATATGGCGTCCCGATTCTCCGCAGAGCTGATAGTCCTCCACGTGGTGCCACCAGTGCCGGTAACGGCTTTTCCCCAGGTCTCCCCTGCTTTCGACGTCGGCAGCTACAGGACCGAGCTGACGAAGTCCGCCGATGAGAAGCTCGCGAAGCTGGTCAAGGAACGTGTTCCAGAGACCGTCCGTGTGCGGCCGCTCGCAGCCATGGGCGAACCGGCGTATCAGATCATCGAAACAGCGCAGAGCGAGGACGTCGACCTCATCGTGCTGGCGACACACGGGGAGTCCGGATGGCACCGGTTCCTCTTCGGCTCCGTGGCCGAGATGGTCGTCCGCAAGGCAACATGCCCCGTGATGACGATCCCCAAGCCGACGTCAGAATCGTAGTTAAATCCCGTCCCGGTGCGATGAAGAGGGAGGTCACCGATGACCGGTCCGTCGCGTGCCAAGATGATCGTTGGAATCGTGTTCGGCGCAATCGGCGCCATCATCGTTCTGCAGAACTTCCAGCCGGTTGACACGACGGTCCTGTTCTGGAGAGTAACACTACCTCACGTCGTTCTTCTGGGCATCGTCTTCGCCGCAGGAATCGTCTTGGGCGCGGTGCTGTCGCTCATGTGGTGTTCTCGTCAGCGGGACCACAGTGGTACATAGTGAAGGAGAACCTCGTGCAGCCAATCGGACCACTCATGATCGAGCACCGTCTGATCGAGCGCATGATCACGCTCATCGATGCGAGGGCCGTTCGCGCAGAGGGTGAGGGTGAGATCGATCCGCTCTTCATCGACGCGGCCGTCGACTTCGTGCGCGTGTACGCGGATCGGACGCATCACGGCAAGGAAGAGGAGATCCTCTTCCGCGACCTGGCGACGCGCCATCTGTCCGAGGACGATCGTCGCGTCATGGACGACCTCATGGAGGAGCACAAGCTGGGGCGGAGGACGGTCCGCGAGCTGGTGTCCGCGACGGACCGATACCGTTGCGGCGACGCAGAGTCATTGCCGACGATCATCGACAAACTGCGTTTCCTGGCCCGGTTCTATCCAGTGCACATCGAGAAGGAAGACAAGGTCTTCTTCCCGGCGTCGATGCAGTACTTCGACTCGTCGGAGCGCGACGCCATGCTTACCGAGATGTGGGAGTTCGATCGCGGCATGATCCACGAGAAGTACAAGGCCGTCGTGGAGGGCTTCGAATAGGATCAGGCGGCGTCACCCAGTCCGCGTCGGCCTAGTCCATCTCGAGCTTCATTGAGTTCTCCCACAGGCCGTGGATGTTGCAGAACGATGTGGCGATCACGGTCCCACTCTTCTCGGCCTTGAAACGGAACACCACACGATGGTCCGTGTAGACCGTGCTCGTGTCAGCACCATCGACGGAAGCTCCGTGCGCGCAGAACTCGAAGCTGCCGATCTCGTACGGCGACTTTGAACCCTCCGGAACGAAGTAGACCCGGATCCATCTGATGTGATGCTCCGTGGTGTTCGGATGGGCCACCTCGCGCCCGACCGACACACTCACCTCGAACATCTCTCCAGAAGAAGGTGTGCCGGCGAACTCGATCACGGGCACGTGCTTCTCGGTCTTCCAGTCATCACTGCGATAGAACTCGCCGATCGTTGCCATCTCAGTACCTCCTCGTCTCGCGTCTTCGTTCTAACCTTCTTCGATCTCGGTCAATGCCTCCTTGGTGAACAAGTAGTCCTTGAGCTCTGCAGACAAGGACTCATCGTGCCGACGCGCCCACTCGATGAGCATCGCGGCGTGCTCCTTCTCCTCATCGCGGTTGTGCTCGAGAATCCTCGTGAGTTCCGCGTCGCCGCAAGCATCTGCGCGCTGGTTATACCAGTCGATAGCCTCGAGTTCCTCGATGAGCGACGTGAGGGCGCGGTGCATGTCGAGCGTGGACGGTGAAAGGTCACTGTTCTTCTCGTGAAGCGTCTCGTGTCCCACGGTATCTCCTTGTGCTGTGCCGTGTCTGAACCTGCGTGAACGCATCCTTCAACGACTCGGGACCAAGCGTAGCTCACATATTGTTACTATGCAATTCATTTCTATAGTTACTATCTGACCCCGGCCCGTCTGCCGCCTCGTATGTGATCGCCGCACGTCTCTGGATGTCCGAGGAATCGGTGTTTCTCTGCCGGTCCACAGGTCTGATCCGAAGCTGCCCACGTAGCTGCTCTTCCTGTGATACGATGTACCGTGAAGCCTTCACTGTTGTCGGCCATCCCGGTCGTTCGGCCTCTCCATGCAGAACGGAGGTCCAACATGTTGCGCGCGCTCACCACGGCGGTGTCCTGCCTTTTGCTGCTGGCGCTCCCCCTGGGCGGCTGCGCAGTCGCCTGCACATCGTTTCTCATGGACTCCCCTGACGGGCCCATCTACGGAACCAACCTCGATCTCTTCATTCCGGGCGACGGACTCATCCTCGTCAACCAGCGTGGTGTCGCGAAGTCCGGCTACATGGAGAGCACGACGGGCGAGACGCTCGAGTGGGTCTCGGAATACGGGAGCGTCGCGTTCAGCCTCTGCGGGCGCGAGTTCGCATGGGGCGGCATGAACGAGGTGGGGCTCGTGATCAGCACGATGATGCTCTCGTCGGGCGAATATCCGAGGGCCGACGAACGGCCACCGGTGAACGATGGCGCCTTCGTCCAGTATGTGCTTGACACGTGCGGGAGTGTGGAGGAGGTCACGAAGCTGAACGAGCTGTTGAGGGTCTACGAGCGAAGCTCCCCGCCGAGCCACTACCTGTTCGCGGATGCCGGAGGGAACTGCGGCGCGATCGAGTACCGCGACGGAGAGTACTTCTGCTACGTCGATGAGACGCTGCCGGTGCGTGCGTTGGCCAACATGCCGTATGAACGCTCCGCGTTCGCCTACGAGCGCGGCGGCACGCGCTGGTGGTGGTCGAACCCGGGACGGTCGGCCGAGCGGGTCGCTGCCGCAGAAGACCGGAGCCGCACGTTCGACGCGGTCAGCGACACGAGTGCGGTCAACTACGCCTTCGGGACGCTCCGCTACTATGTGGCGGCCCCGCACACGCGGTGGAGCATCGTGTTCGACATCGACGACCGCGACATCTGGTACCGCTCCGACCAAAGCGAGACCTACAAGCACATTGCGATGGAGTGGTTCGACCTCTCATGCGGTGAGCCGCTCCTGATGCTCGACATCAACGACGATCTCGACGGCGACGTGCGCGACCACTTCGTCCCGTATGATCCCGTCGTCAACCGCGAACTCTTCAGCACGTTCTGCGAGCGCTGGGGGATCAGCGTCTCCGAGGAGAGCACGGCTGCGCTGATGCGTCACTTCGACGGCTTCGAGTGTTCCGAGTGATGCGTCGCGACTGATGCAGACCTTCAACGCGCTCACACCACTACAGCGTCTTCTCGAAACGGGCTTCACGTTGCATATTGAGGACCGTGGTCGTCTCGGGGCCGACGGGCATCTCGAGAATCACATCTTCGTTGAATGTCAGATACTCGATGTCGCCGTCTACAGATGACAGCCAGAACTGACCCCAGTAACAGGACCGCCCTCTGATGGCGCCCCCATCGACAGGGTTCGAGAATGACTGGTAGAACACGACGGCACATCGCTCACCGTGCATCTTCGATATGCCTGTCCACTTCATCTGCAGGTCCCGCATTCTGAGACTGCCCCACTCACCCATTCGAACATCGAAGTCCTGATATTCGTCAATCCGCACGAACTGGTTCGGCTTCAGATCTTTGAACGTATCCCGAAGCAGAGCGAAGGCCTCGATCCAGGCCGCGTCCCAGACCATCGTCTTGACCACGTGTCTGAGATCCTCGTTCTCAAAGCGCTCGAAGGTGGCCTCCTCGACCATCTCCATTCCAAGCCCGTACTCGAACCCCTCCATTGCCCCCAGGGGTGCGCCGGCGGCCGGCCGCGCGCCGTCATCAGCCGACCCCGCGATCTCGACGCCGCTCCAACGCATGCGTCCATCGGCAGGATTCCGATGGTAGTTGCCGGTGACATGCACGCTGTTGAGCATCGACCCGACGATATCCCTTGTAAAGACATCGTACTCGAGTCGGTAGGTCTGGGGGCTACTCTCCTCCATGGAAGGCGCGAGCGGAAACACCGAGAGGCCGTCGTCAGGCGACTCGACCGGTTCGCCGGCGGCAGTCATGCCCGAAAGGGCCACCAGAAGACCTGCTGTTACAGCGGTGATCGTCATCGTGCGCATTGTCGTTCCTCCTATGGACGTTTGTGTCCCTGAACGATCGCATCGAGCTGCCGGAGATAGGCGATAAACGCCCGTCTTCCCTTCGCCGTGATCGCGCACTTCGTCTGCGGCTTCTTTCCAACAAACGTCTTGCTGACTCTCACATACCCGGCTCCCTCGAGCTTCGAGATGTGCGTGCTGAGATTGCCGTCCGTGGTTTCCGTCGCGTCCCTGAGGAAGACGAAGTCCGCATCCTTCAAGTTCGCGAGAAGAGAGAGTATGGCGAGTCTCACCGGCGCATGGATCAGCTGGTCGAGTTCGAGGATGGGATCAGGACACATCGCTACCTCGCTGCCGGGCGTACTGCCGGTCGAGGACAAGGCCCGGAACCACCATCCCCAGAAGAAGCACGGCCGCCATGATGAAGCCCCGGGGCCAGGCGCTGTCGACCAGAGCGAGCGCCACCGCGCCACCCCACCACGCGATGCTGCTCCAGGCGATGATCGGGGTCTCGAAGACGCTCCCCGATGCGAACGCACCGACCCCCATGATGAGCGCCGCAAGGACGGGCGTCTGGTCCCATCGGTAGACTCCTAGCACTGGGAACAGAAACAAAGCGAGCGCGACGGCAACGCCACACGCGAACCACAGCGCGGTACTTACGGCAGCCGGGTACGAACGCGCCCCTACCATCTTCTGCCGACGCGCGATGGCCGCGTACCCAACGACGCCGTTCGCCACGAGAACCACTGCCAGCGCCGGCAACACGAGCTGCGTCAGACCGGTCGCCTCGATCCAGCGAACGACGAAGACCGCCACGATGCTGATCAGCCCGATCCAGACGAAGAAACGCCCGGACTCCGCCGTCTCGCGGCGACTTCTGTCGATCATCTCCTGGATGATCGACAACCGCTCCTGAACGTGATCTGTCGTCATGCGACCCCCCTCTATGAAGAACAAAGAACTTTGTACTACAAAGTCATTATGACAAGGGGCCATAGCCGCGTCAAGGGTTTTCTGGAGATTCCGCCGGGGTGCATGGCGATGCCTGCGTCGGAGCCGCCGAGAGATGATGCGAATCGGCCCGCCCCCGGGAAGGGAGCGGGCCGATGTCGTGAAGCTGCGTGCCCTCCGATCGCCGGAACCCCGGCTCCGTCGGGCGTCTCCGACCTACCGCACGAGCGTCAGAGACTTGATCTCGATCTGCTCATCGACGATGAGACGGGCGAAGTACGTGCCCGACGCGATCTCCTGCCCGGCGCTGTCCTTGCCGTCCCAGCGCACCTCGTTGCGACCGGCGGGGCGCGACCCCGACACGACCTCACGAACCAGACGACCCGCGACGTCGTAGATCTTGAGATCCACGTGACTCTCGCGCGGGAGGCTGAAGTGCAGGCTCGTTGACGGGTTGAACGGGTTCGGCACGGCGCCGAAGAACACGGTCGCCAGCGGCAGATCCCCGTCCACGCCGACCCACGTGGTCACCGTCATGGAGACCGGGATCGTGATGGTCGGGTTCGCAGGATCGTTCGTCGTGATGTTGATATCCGCAGTGTAGTCGTCTTCGGCCAGACCGGTCGCGTCCAGCGTCACGTCAAGGTCCGCGCTCGCCATCGGCACGACAACGCCCGACGACGGCTTCACACTGAGCCATGTCGGCCCGCCGTGACAATCGACCGACGTCGAGAAGGTCAGGTCAGCGTCGCCCTCGTTTCCGAGCTCGATGTCGGTCTGGACGATGTCGTCAGGCGCGACGGTCTCATCGATGGACGTTGTGCCGCACGTCGCGTTGGGACACGGCGGAGCGGCCAGCGTCGGGAACTCGATGAAGTCGATCCAGGCGCAGTCGCTGCCGTTGCTGACCGAGTAGTCCTTGATGAAGGACCACTTGAACGTGTGCGTGCCGGCGGTGACCGGGTGCGTCAGCTGCGACCACCCCTCCTCGCCCTCCCAATTGGCGATCTCCGATCCATCCACGTAGAAGCGGAGGTAATCGTAGTTGGCCTCCGACGAGACCTTGTACCAGAAGGAGATGTCGCTTGCCGCCGTCACGTCCAGCGTCACCTGCATCTCCGAGTCCTGGTTGTCGTTGATGTCGCCTGAGCGCGCGGAGTAGGACCCCTCGTACGGGACCGCATCGCAGAGATACCAGTCGGCGTCACCACCCATGACCCACGGATAGGAGACGAAGCCGCCCGACTCGAAGTCCTCGGCGACAAGCTCCGGAAGAACGAAGTTCTGCGTCATGGCGCCCTGGAAGTTCACCGTCCGCTGGTCGGCGCCGTGCCCCGCCGCGCGGGCCAGGACCTCGTACGTAGCGCCGGCCGGGATGTCGATCGAGTACGCCCCGCCCGCACCGCTTGTCACCGGCGCGAGAGGCGTATCGAGGACCTCAACCGTCGCTCCCACGACAACACCGCTCAGATGGTCGTAGACCACTCCCGACAGCGTCGCGACGGAGAGCGCACTCATCGTGGTGGACCCGTCGACGGTGTCGTTCTCGATGATGGTGACGACCTCGGTCTCGCCGCCGTACGCGAAGAGATCGTAGTTGAGCGTCCAGTCCCCGACCGGAAGCATCAGCTGGAAGTCACCGTACTCATCCGTCTCTCGGTTCGCCGCGTGACCGCTGACGGTCACCTCGACGCCCTCGAGCGGGAGGCCTGTCGCAGCATCGGTGACGGTTCCGCTGACGGTGCCCAGACCACCAGCGACCGCGAGCACGGCCTCGTATGCGTCGATGAGGCCGTGGCCGTACGTGTTGTCCTCACCGCTGGGCCCCAGGTCGACCGCTGTGTCCATGATGACCTGCTTGGCGGTCTCGACGTCGAGATCGGGGTTCGCGGCGAACATCAGAGCGACAACACCCGCCACGTGCGGACCGGCCATCGACGTCCCGTCCATGTACTGATATCCGCCACCCGGTTCCGCGCTGTAGATGTTGGAGCCCGGCGCGCTGATCTCGGGCTTCATCGCGTACGGCCCGCCGCACCCGCTCGGACCGCGGCTGGAGAAGCTGCTGATGGTGTAGGGCGCATAGTTCTGGGTCGAACCGACGCTGAAAGCGTTGTACGGGCTGTCGGCGCGGTCGGCCGGCGAACGCATCGTTCCCGAACTCGAACCCTCGTTGCCCGCTGACCAGGTCAGCACGACACCGGCCGCCTCGCAGTTGTCGATCGCGGTCCACCAGTAGCTGTAGCACTCCGGATACCCGAGGCTCCCGTTGGTGCCCCAGCTGTTCTGGACCACGCACGGCACGTCCGCGGTCGTCGACGGGTTGCCGTCCGGGTCGGTGAACCACTCAAGAGATCCGAGGACATCGTTGTCGAACTCGGAGCTGACGCCCTGATCGATCGTGTTCGAGGCGATCCACAGCGCACCCGGCGCGACGCCGATGGTATCGTCCGGCGCCAGGCCGGTGATCGTCCCCATCACGTGTGTGCCGTGGCCGTAGTAGTTGTAGTCCACAGGGAAGCTCGGCGAGCCCTGGCCGGAGTTGTCAAGCCAGCATTCGCTCGGGTCGGCCACGAGACCGCGCCAGCGGGACGCCAGCGCCGGGTGTGTGCCGTCCACACCGGTGTCCATGCTGCCGACGACGACGCCTGTGCCGTCAATGCCGAGCTCGCGCCAGACCCGGTCGGCGTTGATCGCCTGCACACCCGGGGTGATGCCGATGCCGCGGTGGCCGCCGGCGGGCGCCGGCTTGACGTCCTTCATCGGCTCGATCAGCTCCACCTGAAGGTCGGGCTCGATCGCGATCACGTCGTCGCGGAGCGAGATCTCGCGGATTGCGTCGACCGTCCCGACGACCACGACCGCATTGACGAGCCAATGCGGGGTGTAGCCGCGGATGCCGCCGTCTCTCTGACGGGCATCCAGATGGTCCAGCAGCGCCCCCTGAGAACGACGAGCAGCGTCCTGAAGCGCGCCCATGACCGTCTCGTGGCGCAGCTGTCGGCTCGACCGCATCTCGTGGAGTTCGCGGTTGATGCTCTCGATATCGGCCTGGTCACTCAGAACGACGAGCACCTTGACCTCATCATCGCCGCTGAGCGTCTGCATCTGCGACTCCAGTCCGGGCGTGATGACACCTGCCCAGGCCGTTCCCGCGAGCATAAGGACAACGATCATGAGGATCGCTGAGCGGACGTTCTTCATGAGCCAATCCCTTCCCGGCGTCCGTGACGCCGTCCGATCCCACCCGAGACACCGGGCCGTCCCGGTCCGTCCGGACCGGATCAAGATGCACAACCGCCGTACATCCCGACCGGCGGTTCATGTACTGTGGAAGCGGAACGGCTCAGCGACGGCCTGTCCCACACTCCTGAATTCTTCTTGCCATTTTACAGCATATTCGGGAACAAATCAAGCCATATGACCCGTACGGCCGTAGTGCGGTCTGACCGTAAGACCCACCGGAAGCGGGATGACCGCGATCCACATCACGCTCCCGCTCGTCGAGAGCCGCGACGCCAGCGCGCATCTCACATTCTTGACACGGTTGTGTCAGCACGGTATCATGATTATCACTCACACGATATGTCGTGCAACCCTACCAAACAGCAAGGAGGATCTCCATGCGCCACCCGATCCTCGCCATGCTTCTGTGCACGATGCTGTGCGCCATCCTCCCGGCGACTCCCGCATCCGCCACGACGCTTCACGTCCCGAGCCAGTACCCGCTCATCGCCGACGCCATGGTCTTCGCGTCACGAGGGGACACCGTCCTCGTCGCGTGCGGCACGTACAACGAGGGCAACATCCTGATGAAGAGCGGCGTCACCCTTATCGGCGAATCCGGTGAGGTCGGCTGTGTGACCATCAGCGGACAGAACACAAGCCGGGTCATAGAGTGCGTCGACTGCGACGATACGACGGCCATTATCGGGATCAGATTCGTCAACGGCTTCGTGACGAGTCCGGGTGGCTACGGTGGTGGTATCTCGTGCTCCAACTCCTCCCCGCGGCTGGAGAACCTGGAATTCATCTTCTGCCAGGTGCGCGCTGCAGACGGCCAGGGAGGCGGAGGGCTGGGGTGCCTCAACTCCTCGCCCACTCTCACCAACGTGGAATTCCACGGCTGCGTACTCCAGGACGCCACTGCCCACGGCGGCGGCGCGATGGTCACACTGGGGGCATCCTATCCGACTCTCAGCAACGTCACCTTTGACATGAACTGGGTGACCGACAGCTGGGGCGGCGCGCTCTCCATCGAGGGGTACTCAGGAGGTGTCATCAGAATGGACGACGTGACGTTCACTGACAATTCATCCAGCACGGTCGGTGGCGGAGGCGCGATCCACGTTAGTGGAACCCCGACCACGATCGATGGCGCCCTCTTCCACGACAATTGGGCATCCCACGGCGGAGCCATCCACTACGACACCTGTCGCCCCTGCACGCTGAGAAACGTCACGTTCACCGAGAACACGGCCGCGTACGGCCAGGGCGGCGGACTCCTGTGTGAAGTCAGCCCTGCCGGCACGCTGGTGCTCACGGATGCCGTGTTCCTCGACAACACGGCTGCGACGACCGGTGGCGGTATGGCGTGCAACGCAACGAACACGCCCACCATCACACGCGCGACATTCGCGCGGAATTCGGCTGTCGATGGCGGCGGCCTGAGCATTGCGGGAAGCTCGGTCGTTAAAGTCACTAGCTCGACATTCTATGACAATGCTGCGAGCAACACCGGCGGCGGCATCTATCTCGACGGATCATCGTCGCTCGATGTGGATACATCGATCCTCGCGTACAGCGCGGACGGCGAGGCGATCGCTCCCTGGGGTGACATACCGCCGGCTGTCTCGTGTACTGATATCTACGGGAATGCTGGAGGCGATTGGATTGGAATGCTTGCACCCCTTCTGGGGACTGCCGGCAACATCAGCGAACCTCCCCTCTTCTGTGAGATGCTCAACATCATCCTCACGCTCCACGAGGACTCGCCGTGCCTGCCGGGCGCGAGCGCGTGCGGCGTGCTGATGGGGGCACACGGTCTCGGCTGTGCCCCATCCACGACCGTGCCGGACGACATGCCGGTCCTCGTTGTTCACAACTCCGCACCGAACCCGTTCCGCCGAAGCACCTCTCTCTCCTACGAACTCCCCGTCGCAGAGAGGGTCGACGTGCGCGTCTTCGATGTATCGGGACGACTCGTCCGCACGCTTGTCGACTCAGAGCGCCAGACGGCGGGACTCAGATCTCTCAGCTGGAACGGGCGGGACGACAGCGGCCGCTCGGTGGCGTCCGGGGTGTACTTCTTCCGTGTGAGCATCGGCGGGGAATCGATGGAGAGGCGGAGCGTGCTGATCAGGTAGAAGCTGAGAGGTCGGTACGTGCCACCTCGCTACTGAGCACGTGAGACTAGCGCAGAACAACGATGCGGCCATGGGTCACCGACTCGCGGCCGCCCGCATTCAGACGGGCGCGCACGAGATAGACCCCCGATGCGACGGGCTCGCCGTTCGAGGACTTGTCCCATGCGACCGACCGCGTTCCGGCGGCGCAATCCCACTCGCCGAGATCCGCGACCAATCGACCGTCCACTGAGTAGATGCGAACTGAGAAACGGCCCGCGCGAGGTAGCGAGAAGGAAATGCGCGTCTCGCCGGGTCCCGGGTTCGGATAGACTGATGCGAGCTGGAGCGTCGCATCCACGTGTGGCACATCGGGAACAGAGGTCATGTCCGGCCGGTCCGCCAGCGCGATGTACGTGTGCCGACGCGCGGGAGCCGATGCGTCGTGCCCGGCGTTGTATGTGATGATATAGCGGTGGTACTCCTCGTCGATCATGATCGCCGGTGTCCGCTGGAACCCTTCGGCGGGCGCGCCGTCCGGGAACTGCCCCGGCGCGATGATCGGATTGTCCGGGTGCCCGTACCAGGTATCACCCCAGTCGGGCGACCAGTAGTAGGCGAGGTGACCGTGCCCGGCGTAGTTCTGGTTCGAGACGCTCATCACCATATGGACACCGTCGGCGAGCGTGTCACCAGTACAGTGCGCCTGCCACGCGCCGCGGAACCCGAAGCCGGTCGGCGGAGGCTGCGTCCACCGATACGCCGGATTGGCCGGATCCGACGGGTCGAAGGTCGGGACACCGTGCTTCACCCATCCCGTCTTCCCGTCCTCGCTGTCGGCATACGAGATCCGCCAGTTCCAGTACGAACCCACCGCGCCGTGAAGTCCCCGGTAGAAGAGCCGCACCTTCCCCTGTGTTCCAAGGTGCGGGACCCAAACCGGCGTCGGCTCGGACAGCCCTCCCTTGATGATCCCGTTGTTGTTCCAGCCCTTCTCCCACCAGTACTCGGCGACCAGCGCGTTCTCGTAGGACTGGGTGAACGGTGTGCCGATGGCGGGGGGTGTATCGCTCGTCGCGACCTGGATGGCGCCCACGTGCCCCGGCAGACTCTGCCAGTCCGGATTGTCGTCCTTCGTCCCCGGACGAACAGTGTTGTAGATGAGGTGCTCTCCCGTGAGCGGATGCCGGATGTACGCGGGTGTGTCTGTGTGGCTCCAGGCCGGGCCGGGCTGCGGCCCGCCGGGCTGAACGATCGGCGTGTGCTTGACCTTCGTGATGGGGTCGTACCCGAGAGTCCAGTCCTCGAGGATGCGGGCTCCATGCGGTCGCTCGGTGAGATAGCTCTCATGGTAGCTGTGATAGAGGAGCGTGAGCATCCCGTCCTGGAGGAACATGAACTCCTCCCCGACGATGCCGCCCCAGTCGCCGTACAGGTAGGTCTGGATGTCGGGATTATCAGGGTGCGGTGCGGTGATCGAGCCGATCGGCTGGAAGTCCGGCCACTCGCCGAGCGGACCTTCGGACGGTGCCGTCGAAGTCCTCCCGTGCACGGTCGACGCGAGGGCGCAGATGAAGAGGAGAGACAGAGCGATGGTCGCTGTTCGATATCGTGCGCTCATGACCGACCTCAGCCTGCAGGGACGAGGACACCGACGGCACTTCGTACGATCCGGACCGTCACGGGCGTTTCACCTATGAGATCGCCATCCGCCTGTATCGGTGTCGGCTCGGCGCATTCGATGCGGACCTCCCGCTGTGCGACCGACCACTTGATGTTCGGATTGACCCGTCTCCAGAGCGTGAATGCGCGCCAGAGATGCGCCAGATACTCGGACGCGCTCGGCGCCCACACGGTCAGGACATTGAGCCGGCCGTCGTCGGGATCGACGCTGGGAAAACCGGGCACCTGCTTCCCCTCGCGGAACCCGGCGTTGATGATGGAGACATCGAGGGCTCGAAGCTGCTGCACGTCATCGTCGACCGATATGGTGCAGAGAACCGGTGTGAACGAGAAGCTGCGGGTCACGCCGGTCCACAGATACGCAAAGAGCCCGAAGCGTCGCTTGTCATCAGCGGGTACGTCGTGCACGGTCTGCGCGCTGAGCCCGATCCCGGCATTGAGAAGGTGAAGGCGGCCGTCTATCTCCATCGCGTCGATCCGCCTGATCGCCCCTCCCTCGCTCAGGAGCCGCAGCGCACCGGAGAGATCTCCCGGAACCCGGAGCTGCACCGCAAGCTGATTGGCGGTCCCCATCGGAGCGATCGCGATTGGGATGTCGACCTCGACCGCGGCGCGTGCGACGGCGGAGACCGTACCGTCACCCCCTGCAGCGACGACCAGGTCGAAGCCGGACCGATTATCTGCGCTCGACCGAAGCCCTTCCCGAGCCACGGTCTCGGCGTCCTCACCCTCACCAAGCCAGCGTATCCTGAGTTCGATCGCTCCGGCATGTCGGTCGAGAGCAGCCTCGAGCTTCTCCCGGTTCGCCCTTCCGGAACCAGGATTGGCTATGACGAGTGCTCGCTGGAATGTGTGGTCAGTCTCCATGCCGCCATCCTAGTCATGTGTGCACAACCCGTCAAGCCACTGCCCGCACGGGCTGTGACAGACCCAGTGCGCGGCTCTGCAGGCTTCTCGGGTCGCATTCTTGACATGATAGCCTCAAAGTAGTACCGTGAGTATGAATCATTTCAATCCACAATCTGGCAGCTCGCCGCGGGGCGGCCGGCGCATCGGCATCCCCGTATCGGGAAGGTGTGTCATGGTCACGAGTGCGAAGACTCTCTTGATGTGTCTTGTCCTCGTCATGTGTCTTGCGGTGTCGCCGGCGGCGCAGGCCGACGCGGTCTGGGGTACGGGGCTCGCCTACGACGCGACCCCGGCCGGCTATCCCGGCTACTGGCACTACTGCTACCACATCTACTGGGACACCACGGAGTACGGCGGGCTCGGACTCAGTCATTCGACGATCTACCTGGCGCTGGCCGGATGCGAGTGCGCGTGCGACGAGGGCTACTTCATCGAACTCCACCCCGCCGGACTCGCGTACGGCGAGGACAACTGCGAGGTCGACATGTATCCCGAGTTCGACTGCGGCGGAGACCCACACTTCCCAACCGAAGGACCGACGCTCAAGTTCGAGCCCGACGAGTCGCTCTGCGAACTCGGCGAATTTGGATGGATGCACGTCTGTTACTTCTCACTCTTCCCGCCGACCGGGCATCAGATCTTCACCGACCACCTCGGCATCAAGTTCTCCACGAACGTCGAGGTCGGCGACCTGGAGGGCGTGCTCCCCTACTGCGAGTGCGACGTCAACCCGGTTGAGCAGTCGGCCTGGGGATCGATCAAGGCGTTGTACCGGTAGTACGCGAACACCAAACGCTATCCACGAATGCAGGACCGCCCGGACCGAGAGGCCCGGGCGGTTCTTGTCTTGACTCCTCGTGCCGCGTCAGCAAAGGCGGTCGCGTGACTCGAGCCGGACGGCCTTGCTAGCGCAGCAGGATCGCCTTCTCCTCCACGTGTGCCTGACCCGCGCCGAGTCTCATGAAGTAGACGCCTGAGGCAGCCTGTCGGCCGTATGCGTCGCGTCCGTCCCAGTTCACCGAGTATCGGCCCGCCGGCAGCGGCTCGTTCAGAAGCGTCCGCACGAGCTGGCCGCGGACGTTGTAGACATCCAGTCTGACTCCCCCGTCGTGGTTCGGGATGTCGATCGAGAAGCTGCACTGCGATGCGAACGGATTCGGTGTCGGCGCGCGCATCGCGAGGTGGAGCGATCCGCCGACCGTCACACTCGGGAGGAACTGGACGAAGCTCGCCTCGCTCCCGTCGTGGAGCACGGCACGGAGGTCGTACCAGAATGTGGCGCCGGGCCAGGTGGTCTCGTCGCGGAACTCGCCGGATGACGCATCCGGCAGAGTCTGCTCGGCGAGGAATTCGAACGGGCCGTCGAACGAGGTCGCGCGATAGAGCCTCACCGCCCTCGCATCATCGAACGATGAGAGAAGCCACCGGACCATGACCGAACCATCGCCGGTCGCCGTCGCGTAGAACGACTGTTCGACCGGCGTGTTGGGACCGATATTCATGAGAACGGAGACCTGGTCCGACCAGGGGCTTCCGACGACCGCATCCATCCTGCTGTCCGAGTTGAGGTCACCGACATCCAGATAGAAGGTGCCGGTCCCTGTCCCGTACGGATCGGGATCCTCGAACGTGCCGTCGCCGTTACCGAGGAGCAGCGCGGCGCCGGTCCATCCGCTACTGCACGCCGCCAGGATGTCGAGGAAACCGTCCCCGTCGAAATCCTTCGCGGCGACATCCCATGGCTCGAGGCCGACGGTCTCGGCGATCGCCGGCTGGAGCGTTCCGTCGCCGTTGCCCAGGAAGATTGACACGTCGTTCGAGTGCTGGTTTGCCATCACGACGTCGAGATGGCCGTCCTGATCGAAGTCACCGGCATCGGCCAGACCCCCGCCCCGGCCATCCCCGAGGTATGTGCCGTCGAACTCGAACGTCCCGTCGCCGTTGCCGAGGAGTATCGTCATCTGACTGACGCTGTACTCGCCGACCGGAACCGCCATGTCGGGAATCTGATCCCCGTCGAAGTCACCGATGGCCGGACTGCGCGCCGTCCACCACATACTCCCTCCAGTGGTACACGAGCCGGCGGATGTGAACGTCCCGTCCCCGTTGCCGGTATAGACGTACATCTGCCGTGCCGTACCGCCGGCGACGATGAGATCGGGAGAGCCCCGTCCGTCGAGCTCCGCGCAGACAAGCCCGAACGGGAACGGGATGTCGAATCCGGTCCCCGGCGAGAACGTCCCGTCGCCGTCGCCGAGGAACACGGAGATCCTGCGGTCGTTGCCGGCCGCCGACGCGAGATCGATGTGCTGGTCGCCATCGAAGTGCCCGGCCACGATGGCGGACGGGGAGTCGCCGGCGCCATAGCCGGCATCGTAGACGAACGTGCCGTCGCCGTTGCCGAGCAGGATGCCGACCTGTTCGGATGTGCCCGCGGCCACGGCAACATCAGGGTTCTGATCACCATCGAAGTCCGCGACGACCACGTCGGATGGTCCGAGCCCCGCATCGTACCACGGCGTGGCCATGAACGTGCCGTCACCTCTCCCGAAGAGGATGGAAACACCCTCCTCCTCACGGCATGCGAC
>CAZRAD010000037.1:0-19467 GCA_964597945.1 uncultured bacterium | reverse complement strand
CCGACCATGAGGATCAGACGCACGAGCGTCGATGCCATGATCATCGCCATGAGTGTCATGAACGCCCCCTGCCGCTCCATCCAGTAGGCCATGAGCCCGGGGATGACGTACCCGATCGCCTCGAAGCTCAGAAGCTCGGGAATCTCCGGACGACCGAAGACGACTCGCGTGAGATGGCCGATGACGAATCCGATGAGGATGACCATCACGAGGTGTCGCCGTCCGTAGAGCAGCATGAACTGGCTCATCAGCCGCACGATGAGGAATGTGATCAGCGCGGCGCCGATCGTACCGACGACGCGCCACGGCTCACCGAGCGCGAGCGCGAGATAGCCGGGGACGACCATGCCCCCCGCCGCGAGGCCAAAGGCCTCCGAGAAGATGAGACTGATGACGAGACCCAGCCCGACAGCGGTCGGGACGGTCTTCGCGCCATCGAGGAGTTCTATCACGTCCGTTCGCTCCTCTCCCTGAACAGCGAGACGACCTGTCCACCGGTCCCGCCGATATTGCCGACGCCGATCACGATCGATCGGTCGGTTGTAAGCTCCAGAGTCTTGTTGAAGACCTCGGCCGCGCTCCTGCCGCCGAGATCGATGAGCTTCGATGCGGGGACGCCGAGCTTCATCGCGGTCGACTTGACCGTGCCGGTCATTCCGCCGGTAAGAATGAAGTGGTCCGCGTCAAGGTCCTTCGCGACGATCTCGCCGAACTGCAGCACCCGGTCGGGCCGGTCGGCGCGCATGCTGACGATGCCGATGACCTTCCTGCCGGCATCCGAGCGCGGCTCGACCGCGTTCCAGACGGCGGCCGTCGACTCGCGGTCGTTCGCGGCGAATGCGTTGACGAACTCGAGTGACTTCCCGTCGACGTTCACTCGCTGGATGGTCAGAGCGCCGATATCGGGCTGCGCCATCCGCATCCCCGTCAGTGCCACTTCTTGTGCTACACCGAGCTTCTCACAGACGCCGAGCGCGAGCGCGATGTTCTCGCGGTGCTCGACGTACTCAAACCCGTGGGCGATGTCGGCCGGGTAGTCCTTCTCGTGAATCTCGTGATACTCGGAGCCGAGCTCCTCCGCGGCCTCCCGCATCGGACCGTTCCGCTCGTGTTCGGCTGTGTAGAAGGCGGTCCCCTTGGGCACAGTGCCGGCAAGCGCGGCGGCCACGTCATCGACCGTGGGGCCCATGACGTCGAGGTGGTCCGGCCGCGCGTTCGTGATGACGCCGACGGCGGCCTTGACGATGCGTCGCTCGCTCAGGAACTGGAGCTGTGGTTGGAGTGCCATGCACTCGATGACGAGCGCCCGGCTGCCCTCACGGGCGGCTCGGTGCACGACACCGATCTGCTCACGGATGTTCGGCGGTCCCGGTCGCGAGACCGGCTCCTCGGACCCGTCGGGATGGATGTAGCGCGCGGCACTGCCGGTGGTCTTGGCGGATGTGCGAATACCGCCGGCGCGAAGCCCGGCGGCGATGAGACGCGTCACCGAGGACTTGCCGCGAGTCCCGTTGACATGGACGCGGAGCGGCACGGCCTGGAGGTTCCGCAGATGGAAGCGGTACTCCAGGATGCCATAGAGGAGGTAGGCAAGCGCGAGTATGAGGACGAAGAGCATTCAGCGCTGTCCCTCAGGGAGATCGGACTGCATGATACGACCGGACTACATAGAGAATCGCCGACCTTCAACATCGCGGTCAGCAACCCGAATCCCTCCCGACGCGGGCCGCCTTGGCGATGCGAAGCCGGCAGACAGAATAGTATCAGAGACTCAGAATGGTGTCAACCGAGAACCACAACATTCAGAGCCCTGGCCCCCACGAGAACGGGCCCGCCCGAAGGGCCGGCCCGTCCATCATTCACACTATCTGTCTGCGTCAGAGGCCCTAGTCCAGCTCGATGACCTGCACTTCGCCGAAGTGGGACATCGGCTGGTCGAAGAGCTCCTCATCCCCGACGACCAGGATAACCAGTCCGTCCGGGTGGAGATACTCAGCCGCCGCGGCCTTGACGTCCTCGAGTGTCAGGTTGGTAAGCGTCTCGAGGTCGCGCTCGGAGGTGTCGAGCGGGCGTCCCTGGAACTTGTAGGTGACCAGGCGAGTGACGACTCCCGCCTTCGAGTCATTCTCGAAGACGCGGTTGTTGATGGAACTGTCGACAGCGCGGTCGAACTCGTCCTGCGTCGGCCCCTCCTCCTGCATCTGGCGGATAAGGTCGATGATCAGCGTCGTCGCGCGCCCGGTCGCCTCGGCCTTCGTCTGTGATGACGCGCGGAAGAGACCGTACCCGAACGCGTCATGCCCGTACTGCGAGTACGCCGAGTACGCCAGCCCCTCGTCGGTCCGGACCTTCTGCGTGATCCTCGAGGTGAAGCTCCCGCCGCCGAGGACGAAGTTCATGATAGAGACCGGGATGCGGTTCTCATCGAGTGAGTTCATGCCCAGGTGACCGATCAGGATGACGCCCTGATTGAGTTCCTTCTCGACGTAGTAGACGCCCGGCTCGTAGGTGAGCTCGATCTCCGGCTCCGGCTCGAGTACGACGTTCGCCGGCTGCCAGCCAGCGAGCGCCGCGTCCAGCTTGGCCGTGATCTCGTCTTGCGTCACATCACCCGAGATGCCGATGATGGCCGTGTTCGGGTGGTAGTACTGCCCATAGAACCACGCGACATCATCTCTCGTGAGACCTTCGACCGTCTCGACGGTCGAGCGCCAGGCCATCGGATGATCCCCGTAGAGAATCTTCCTGAGCTCGCGGTTCGCGATCCCACGCGGATCGTCATTCTCGCGCCGGATGTCCTCGAGCATCGTGCTCTTGCGGAGCTCGATCTGCTCCTCAGGGAATACCGGGTGCGCGAGCAGGTCGCCAAGGATCTCGAGACAGAGGTCGAGGTCCTTCTTGAGGCAGTTGACGCGGACGGTCACGGCTCGGCTCGAACTCACGCTCCGCCCACCGCCGAACATCCCGCCGCCGCCACCACCAAACTCGACGGACGCGGCGACAAACTCCAGCTCCTCGTTGATACGCTCGGCCGGCCAGTTCTCACTGCCGCCGTTGCGGACGGCCCATGAGGTCAGTCCGGCCAGCCCGGTCTTCTCCCTGGGCGGAGCCGACACCGGGATGAGCATGTAGATGTCCACGACCGGCACCTCGTGGTCCTCCACGAAGAACCCGGTCATCCCGTTCTCGAACGTGAGCTCCTCATAGTCGAGCGGCTCGACCGTCAGGTCGGGAAACTCGAGTTCGCTCGGGTGCTTGACTCGTCCTGCCATGGCCGGGCATGCGATGAGCACGGCCGCGACCAGGACCAGGGCTATCATGAGTGTTCTTCTCATCGTGATCTCCTTGGTGCGCCCGTTCGGGCGCGGTCACCAGCTGCGTTACTCAGTCGCGTCGGCCGCTTCCTCACCCACCGACTCGCCCTGCGAGGCCTTCATCCGCTCCCAGAGCTCCATCGCCATCGCCTCACGCTCAGTCTCGGTCGCCTGCTGGAAGCTCATCATCAGGCTCTGCTGCTCGTCCTCTGACAGGTTCATCATGACCCAGCCCATCAGTTCGCGCATATCGATACCGGCTTCGGCATCACCATCCTCCGACTCGGTCTCGACGAGCCAGCCGACCGTCCGGTTGTCCTCGGTGAAGTAAGTCTCCGCCACACGCCTGACATCCTCGGGCGTGACCTCCTTCGAGCGGTCCGCGTCACGCAGGAGCTCGCGCCAGTCACCGCGGAGCGCCGCGTAGAAACCGACACGGAACGCCAGACCCATGTTCGACCCGAGGGCACGCACGAGTTCGGCGTCGGTCTGGTTCCACACACGCTGGATCTCACGCTCGGTCACACCCTCGACCTTGATGCGTTCGAGTTCGGCGTAGAGCGCGGCCTCGACCTCCTCGAGCGTGTGCGGCTCCTTGGGATCCGCCCCGAGCTGGAACAGCGGGTCCAGACGGTTGCCCGGACCGATGTACGCGTACGGCGCCCGGCGAGTCAGTCCCTGCTCCTCGTGGATGCTCTTGTAGAAGCGGCTCGTGCGCCCACCCGAGAGGATCGATGACAGCACCTCGAGCGCGTACGCGTCCGGATGCGGAGCCTTCGGAATGTGATAGCCGATCGTCAGCGTCGGCTTCGCGTCGAGCTTGACGACGACGCGGCGCTCGCCCTGCTGCGCCGGCTCGACATCGGTGATGTCGGGAAGCGGCTCGCCTGCCGGAACGTCGCCGAAGTACTTCTCCGCCATCTTCTTCACGTCCGCGAAGTCAACGTCGCCGACGATGATCCCGGTGGCGTTCTGCGCGGCGTAGTACGTGTGGAAGTAGTCCATGAGGTCCTGCCGCGTGGTGTTCTCGAGGTCGGTCATCCAGCCAAGCACGGGGCTTCCGTACATGCACGCGGTGTAGGCGGTCGCCATGAACATCTCGTCGAGAACGTCCTCCGGCTCGTTCTCGCTCATCCGACGCTCCTCCATGACCACGTCCTTCTCGGAGTAGAACTCGCGGAAGGTGGAGTTCATCATGCGGTCGGACTCCATGAGCATCCAGAGTTCGAGACGGTTCGCAGGAATGTACGCGAAGTAGAAGGTCGCGTCGTAGGTCGTGCCGGCGTTGAGCATCCGCGCGCCGTTGTTGACGTAGGTCTCCCAGAACTCGTTGCTGATGATCAGCTCGCGGTGCTCGGCCATCGTATCGTAGAGCTCCATCTCGAGACCCTTGAGGTCGAGATAGCGCTCGTAGTAGTTGACGTCCTCGAACTCGACGAGGGAGTAGATGTCGAGCATCTCGGAGGTCGGCCCCATCTCGGTCAGCTTCTCAATAAGGAGCTCGAGTTCGAGCGCCCGGTCGGCGCCCGTGATCTCGCGGTCCTCCTCGGAGAACGACGAAACGACTTCCGCTGCGTACTCATCGAAGAAGTCGAGCCGCCAGGACTCGAGTTCATGGCGAAGGTCGCGAGCGGCAACGGCCAGCTCGTCCTCGCGATCGAGGAAGGGCTTCTCCTTCTTGTAGTCCTTGGTGCCGACCGTCTCGGTCCCCTTGAAGAGCATGTGCTCAAGAAGGTGAGAGATGCCGGTGGTGCCGGAGCGCTCGTAGATGCTGCCAACCTTGAACGCCACAGCGCCGAACGCAACCGGCGCCTCGTGACGCTCGACGACGATGAAGTGCATGCCGTTGTCGAGCGTGAACTCCTGCACCTTCTCCTCGAGTGTCTGCGCGAACGCGGTTCCGGCGATGGCCAGGACCAGGGCGAGCGCGACGGACACGAGTGAGACTCGCCGCATGGGCGACTCCTTCCGTGTGGAGTGGGCGGCTCGGGGGCCGCTTCCCTTTTGGTTTGTACCTTGGTCGTGCGCAACGGTCCGACAAGGATACCGCGAGAGTGAGGCCGGAATCAAGAAGGCTCCCGGACGGACACGTGCGACCGGACTCCGTGGCGTGTCCCGCAGCTTGACTGCAGCCGAAGCCGCCCCTAGCATGGGGGCTCCACGTGCACTCAAAGGAGGCGCAGATGGCCTACGTGAAGCTCGCAGACACCGGAGAGAAGCTCCAGGTCGGCAAGATCGTGGCGGTCGGAGCCAACTACAAGGCACATATCATCGAGATGGGTCACGATATGCCCGAGGCCCCGATGATCTTCCTCAAACCAGCGACATCCATCATCCACGAGGGGCAGCCGATCGTCTTCCCGACGACCGGTGAGGTCATGCATCATGAAGTGGAGCTGGGGCTCGTCATCGGAGAGACGTGCAAGGGTGTACCCGTGGGCGAGGCCGGCGGAATGATCAGCGCGTACTGCCTGGCGCTCGACATGACGCTCCGCGACATCCAGCTCGCCGCGATGAAGACGGGGTGGCCGTGGGATACGGCGAAGGGGTTCGACGGCGCCTGTCCCCTGTCGGATGCGCTGCCCGTCACCGATGTGGCAGCCCTCTCGCAGCTCGAACTCGGTCTTGAAGTCAACGGCGAGCTTCGGCAGAAGAGCAACACCAACGACCTGCTCTGGGGGCCCTCCGAGATCGTCGCCATGCTCTCCGAGCACTTCACGCTGGAGCGCGGCGATATCATCCTGACCGGAACACCGTCCGGCGTCGGTCCGGTCGAGCGCGGGGATGAGATCCACGCGTGGCTGGGTGGCAAGCTCGACATGCGATTCTGCGTCGCGTGACTCAACCATTTCGCTTGACTCCCATCTACTAGTAGTGTATGCTACTAATAGTAAGGTCGACATCGGCGCCGAACTGAATCAGCAGTCAGGTTCCCGTCGGACAGCAGGAGTCCAAGCACAGGCATGAGTCATGTATACGATCCCGGCCCGCTTCAGGCCCTCGGCTTCACAGAGACCGAGGCGCTGGCCTACGCCTATCTGGTCGAGAACTCACCCGCGACCGGGTACCGGGTCAGCCACGCCATCGGCAAGCAGCCGGCCAACACATACAAGGCTTTGAGCTCGCTCGAGGCCAAGGGCGCCGTCATCGTCGAGTCCGGGGAGAGCAACCTCTGCTACGCCGTCCCCCCGGCCGAGCTTCTCGACGGCCTGGAGAAGCAGTTCCAGCAGCACCGGCTCGAGGCCAAGCGCGAGCTGGAGGCTCTCCCCTCCCCGTCCGCCTACGCCGGCATCTTCCATCTCAAGAGCGTCGACCAGGTCATCCAGCGAACCGAAGCCATGGTGGGGGACGCGACCGCGATCGTGCTCTGTGATATCTCACCGGGCCCGTGCGAGCGGCTGGCGCCGGTCCTGCGCAAGGCAGCGGCGTCTGGCGTGCTGGTCGCGTGCCACGTCTACGCCGACGAGGAGATCGAAGGCGTGCACACGCTCAACATGACCAAGCGCGATCTCGCCTCGGTCAAGTGGCCGGGGCAGCAGATCAGCGTCGTCGTCGACAGCCTGGAGCATGTGCTGGGGCTTCTCTCGATGGACATGGAGACCGTGCACGAAGCGGTCTGGAGCAGCAGCAACTTCCTGTCGTGCATGCAGCACAACCACCTGGTGGCCGAGCTTCTCGCCATCAGTCCCGCGTGCAGGTACAGGGGACCGGCGGACGATGTCCTTGAGTTCGTGGACAGTCTCACCCTGACGCGGTTCCGCCCGCCGGGGCTCGAGACGCTCATCCGGCGCTATGGCTCCGGGGGCGCCTCCGGTGGAAAGTAGCAGTGTGTTCAGAAGTGGCAGCGAGTCCGGGAACAGAGCGAGTGCCGAGTTCCTGCATCGGTCAAAGACCTGCGACGAAAGGAAGGCAGAACATGAAGCGGCCAGGTATCGTTCTTGGCATCCTGATCATAGTCAACGCGTGCATGTGGGGCTTCGCGATCATCATGTGCTCCCGCGCGCTGAGCGGGACCGGCATGTACCAGGAGATCCAGCCCATCCTGGGCGGCATGGCAGGGGCATCCACCGTCATCATCGGCGGCGGCATGGCAAGTCTTGTGACGTTGCTGAGAGCAGAGATGGACGAACAGGAAGCGAAGTGACGTAGTTTACCTGTCAGCCGACGGGTTGGGCGACGCATGATGAATGCAGATGGCGCGCGGGAGCTCCCGCGCGCCATTCGCTCTTCGTTGATCTGCAGCTATCGCCTTACGCGCACCAGTGCTTCCGCACCGCCGCCACCTTCCGTGACGTCGACCTCAGCTGCACCGGACCGACGGCCTTCTCGACCGCGGCCAGCAGCTCCCAGCTCGAGATGAGTTCGGCGATCTTCTTGATGTCCGGCGCAACCACGCGGTCCTTCACGTAGGTCGGAACGACGGAGCGGATCTGCTTGTGCGCAACGGCCGTCCCCTTCCCCGGCTTGCCCTCCAGAAGGTCGAACGCCTGCGCGGCGCACATCATCTCGATGGCGACGACGTTCAGCACGTTGCTCATGATCTCCTTGAGCTTCCGCGCCGCGATCGGCCCCATCGAGACCGTGTCCTCCTGGTCGGCCGCCATGGAGAAGTTGTCGACAACGGCCGGGTGTGAGAACACCTTATTCTCCGAACAGAGCGCGGTCGCGGTGTAGTGCGCGAGCATGTAGCCGGAGTTGAGCCCTTCGCTCACGACAAGGAACGCGGGGAGTCCCCCGTTGAGATGCGGATTGACGAGACGGTTGATGTGACGCTCGGAGAGACCGCCGATCTCGCTCATCGCTATCCCCAGGAAGTCGAGCGGCATCGCGATCGGCTGACCGTGGAAGTTCCCGCACGAGAGCTGCTCGCCCTCATCGGGAAAGAAGAGCGGGTTGTCGGTCACCGAGTTCATCTCGATCTCTATCTGGCTCCGCGTGTAGTTCAGGGTGTCGATCGACGGGCTGTAGACCTGTGGGATACAGCGGATGCTGTATGCGTCCTGGACCTTGCCCGAGCCGCGCTTGATGAACCCGCTGCTCTTGAGAAGCTCTCGCATGTTGTCGGCAACCGCGTTCTGACCGTTGAACGGACGGAGCTCGTGGATGCGCGGGTCGAACGGCGTGAGCGGTGTCCGCAGCGCATCGGCCGACATCGCGCTCGCGATGATGGCCGACTTCATCAGACGCTCACCGTCGTAGACCCGGAGCGCACCGCAGGCCGTGAAGAACTGTGAGCCGTTGATGAGCGCGAGCCCCTCCTTGAACTTGAGCGTCACCGGCGTCACACCAGCGCGCTTCATAGCGGTCTTGCCCTTCATCAGACGGCCTTCGTAGTACGCCTCCCCCTCGCCCATCACGACCAGCGCGATGTGCGCGAGCGAGCAAAGGTCGCCGCTGGTGCCGACCGAACCCTTCTCGGGCACCGCGGGTGAGACGCCCTTGTTGAGCATGTCGATGATCGTTTCAAGCAGTTCGAGCCGGACGGCCGAGTAGCCGCGCGCGAGAACGTTGGCGCGGAGGAGCATCGCCGCGCGGACCTCGTCGACCTTGAAGTGCTCACCGACGCCGGCCGCGTGGCTTCTGACGATCCGTCGCTGGAGCTCCTCACCATGTTCGGGTGAGACGGCCACACGCGCGAGTTCCCCGATCCCCGTCGTCACACCATAGATGAGCTGTCCGCTCTCTCTGAGCTCCCTGGCGACCTTCCGGCACCGCACGACGGCCTTCCGTGCCGCGGGCGCCAGGGCAACCTTCGCCCCCTCGCGCGCGACTGCGTGGACCTGCTCAATGGTCAGACTTGCTCCGTCCAGTACGACCTTCATTGCTGCCTCCACATTGAGTGTCTTGGTTCCCGTTGGGGGTCTTCCCTTCCGGGATGCCTCCGCGCCCGTCTCACGGGCTATTCCTCTTCGACGCCTGACGCGCCGGTGCTATGCTGTCACAGTGCCGCGCGAGGCGCGGTGCCATCGGATGCCGTCATCTCAGGAGCGCCGCGATGCTCGTCGAGATCCCCTACGCCGGGAACATCATCAAGATAGAGATCCCCGACGAGCGCCTCGCCGGCGTGTTCGAACCGCACGACGTCTCGCTCCCCGCGCCTGCGACCGCCATCGCGGCCGCCCTCACAGCACCCGTCGGAGCTCGCGACCTCTCGCAGTTTCTCGCGGGCGCGTCCCGACTCGTCATCATCGTCAACGACCGCACTCGCACGACGCCGACGGCCGCCATCCTTCGCGAGATCGAGCCGATGCTCGCCGGCCTCGACATCACGGTCATCGTCGCAACCGGCACACACCGTGACCCGACCGATGAGGAGAAGCGCGAGATCCTCGGAGCTCTCTTCGAGAAGCTCGGGCCCCGCCTCCTCGTCCACGACTGCCGCGATGAGAGCGCGATGGCCTACGTCGGAACCACGCCCCGCGGCACGCCGGTGCGTGTCAGCCGGCTCGTCCGCGAGGCAGAGCGCGTGCTCGTCATCGGCTCGGTCGAGCCGCACTACTTCGCGGGATGGACCGGCGGACGGAAGTCCGTTCTGCCCGGCGTCTGCGCCTACGACTCGGTGGTCGCGAACCACTCCCACTCGATGTCGCCCGCATCGCTGCCGACCGCTCTCGAAGGCAACCCGGTCCACGACGACATGATGGACGCGGCGGAACTCGTCGTCGACGAACGGTTCTACTCCATCCAGGCGGTCCTCGACCGCCGGGAACGCATCTACGCGGTCACCGCGGGCGAGCTGGACGCGTCGTTTCGCGCCGCCGTGCGCCACGCCGAGAAGCTGTTCGTCGTCGAGACCGGCCCGAGAGCCGGGCTCGTCATCGCGGCCGCGCCCGCGCCGCTCGACATCAACCTCTACCAGGCCCACAAGGCCATCGAGCACGCGAAGCTCGCGGCCGCCGCGGGAGGGGTGCTCCTGCTCGTCGCCGCGTGCAGGGAGGGCGTCGGTGAGGAGAACTTCGTCAATGCTCTCACCGCGGCTCCCACACCGGCCGATGCGCTCAAGGCGACCGAAGGACCTTACCGCTTCGGGCTCCACAAGGTCGCGAAGGTCGTCGATGCGGTCACGCGCTGCCGCGTCTGGGCGATGACCGACCTTCCCGACGACGTCATCGAAGGCGTCTTCTTCCGTCCCATCCACGACCTCCAGGCCGCCGTTGACGAAGCCCTCGCCGCCGATCCGGAGACGAGGGCCGTCGTGCTTCCTTCCGCGAGCATCACGGTCCCGCGAGCGAAGGACTAGCTCCCGATCAGGCTCACACCGGGAACATCCCGAAGACCTTCCCGCTCAGCAGATAGACCGTGATCGCCATGACCACGAGTCCTATCAAATGCAGCCAGAACCCGGTTCGCATCATCTCCGAGATGCCGAGCTTGCCGGAGCCGTACACGATGGCGTTCGGCGGTGTTGAGATCGGCAGCATGAAGACGTTCGAGCAGGCGACGGTCGCCGGGATGGCGAGCAGGAACGGCGAGACATTGATCGCTGTTCCGACCGCGATGAGAAGCGGGATCATCATGTTCGCCACGGCCGTGTTCGACGCGATCTCGCTGACGAACGACGCGATGATCGTGACGATCATGATGAGCAGAAACGGGTGGAGCGACGCCGAGAGCGGAAGCGACTCGGCGATCCACGCCGCTGCGCCCGACTCGAAGAGCCCCTTGCCGAGCGCGAGTCCCCCACCGAACAGATAGAGAATGCCGAAGCTGATCGCACGGGTGTCCGCCCAGACCAGCGGAAATTCCCACTTCTTCACGCTCGTCGGAACGACGAAGAGCAGCACCGCGCAGAACATCGCGATGAGCGCATCGTCGAACCGTGACTGGAGCAGCGGGACGAACGGGTGCGGGATGATGTCCCAGAACGGACGCGTCAGCCAGAGCGTCGCCACGAGTATGAAGGCGGCGATCGTGTACTTGCCACCGCGCTCGAGCGGACCGAGGAGCTTCCGTTCCTGCTCGATGGTGTCGGCGCTATCGATCGTCAGCGCCTTCGGCTTGTGAACGATCCAGAGGAACCACCACGTGAGCGGGAGCATGACGATCGCGTACGGCAGTCCGACCTTGAGCCACTCGAAGAAGCTGATCTCATACCCCAGAAGCTGCTGCGAGAAGCCGGCGAGAAGCACGTTCGGCGGCGTACCGACGAGCGTAGCCACACCTCCGATGGTCGAAGCGTACGCGATGCCGAGAAGAAGCACGGTTCCGTACTTCGATTCCGCCTTGAGCTTGGAATTCGTGATGATGGCCAGACCGATGGGAAGCATCATCGCGGTCGTCGCTGTGTTCGAGATGAACGCGGAGAGAAACGCGGTCAGCCCCATGAAGTAGAGGACGAGCATCTTCGAACTCTTGCCGACGCGGCCGAGGATGCCAAGCGCGAGTCTCCGGTCGACACCCCACTTCATCATCGCGCGGGCGATGAGAAACCCGCCGAGGAAGAGGAAGATCAAACGGTTCGCGTACGGCGAGAGCGCGTCCTTGAGCGGGAGGATTCCCAGGAGCGGAAGAAGCACGGCCGGCAGGAGCGCGGTCGCGTAGATCGAGATCGCCTCGGTCCCCCACCAGATAGCGCAGAGTGCGAGCACCCCGAGCATCCGCTGGATCATCGGCTCGAGGCCGAGCGGAACGAGAACGAAGAAGAGAAAGACCAGGATGCCACCGGCAAACCCGGCCTTGTGTTTCACAAGCGTCGCATTGTCGCTCGTGCCCGCCATGACTGCACTCCCCCGGTTCCCGCGTGCCGCGTCATCCCGGTTCATGCACGCGTGCTCAAGTCTGAGGTCCTCGCTGCATGGTCTCACACGGAGACCCGGTCTCACACGGAGACCCGGTCTCACACGGAGACCCGGTCTCACAACGAGACCCGCCTCGGGCGGCAGGTACACCTGCGCCGAAACGGGCATACGCCATTATGAATACGAACTCACGAAAAGGCCAGCGCTTTGTCGCCCTGCCGGCACCGGCCCTTGAGATACGCGCGCCTGGGCGCGGCTTCAGCCGACATTCTAGTCCCCGAAACGCCGGGTGGCAAGTCGCGATGAGAGAGACTCAGCGAAGGATGAGAATCCGGGCGACGGCCCCCGCGTCGGCACCACTCGTTCCCCCCGCCACACGGGCGAAGTAGACACCGCTGGCAACCCTCCGACCGCTCGCGTCGCGGCCGTCCCAACGAAGGACTCCGGCTCCGCGCGCATCGTCTGACCCTAACTCCCTGACCACCCGCCCCCCTACATCGTGGATGATGATCCCGATCGAGCTCGCCCGGCCGGCTCCGGAGCCCACCAGCGTCAGCATCACCTCTCCCCAGCTTGGATTCGGACTGGCCAGGAGACGCAGCGCGGCTGGCCCGTCCACGGCGCTCTGCCCTTCAGTGGCGCCGTCGGGGACGCTTGTCACCGCATCCCCCAGCAGCACCAGATCGTGCGGTGGAAGCCCGACATCGAGAAGCCCCGCGAGCTGCGTCCCGGTTCCCGCATCGAAGACACGGACACCCGGAGCAGTATACGTGCGGTCGACCACGAACAGCTGTCCGGTTCCGCGATGGAGCTCGATGTCGGGGACGCTCCACTCCCCCGGTCGCCAGACGGTCTCGAGAAGTGAGCCTTCCTCCCAATCGAACGCGACGCAGAACGCCTCCGCCGAGGGTGACAGTACGCTGATGGCAGCGTGCGCGCGTCCGTCCATGGGCAGCGTGAAGTCCTCGATGTTGCCACCGAGCTCCGCCTCCGTGATGACGTGGCCGAGCGCGGTGAATGTCGTTGTGTCGATGGCCTCGATGCCGCCGTCGAGCGCCGTCCACCCACCGCTCTCCCCGACATAGAGCGTCGCGCCGTCGCCGTCGACAAGGATGTCGGTGTACGGGTTCGTTGCCGTGAGCTCGATGCCCTGCGTGCCGGGCGTCGCCGCGTCCACATCAACAAGTGTATTCGTTCGCGTGTCGATCACGGCCAGCCACGACGGAGCGACCGGCTGCCAGTAGTAATCGCGGTCTATCCGCTGGATGGAAACATAGAGGTGGTCACCGACGACGGCCATCGTGGCGGACTCCGGGAGGCCATCGCCGTCAGCGAAGACGGACAGGTCGATCGAATCGGTGATGGCGCCTGCGGTCGGGTCGACCTCGAGCAGCCACGGGGTCTCGTACCGCGAAACATACGCACGGGTGGAGCTGACGAACGCGATGTCCTTCGGGTTCGTCCCCGGGCCAACAGAGAACTGTCTCAGCGTCGAGAAGCCGTCCGACGGATCGAGCACCTGGATGTTGTCCGCGTAGAGCCGGTTGACGACATAGACAAGCCCCTCGTACACGCGTGCGATGGCGTCACTGTGGACGGGCGCCAGTCCCATTTCGACGCTCCACATCGGAAGCACATCGATGCTCGCGCACGAACCGCTGACCGAGTAGTCGGACGTAACAGCGAAGATGAGATCGGTCTCCGCCGTCTGCGCCATCGCCGCCGGCGCTGCCAGTACGCTCGCGAAGATCAACGACAGCCTCGCGCATCGCTTCAGACTCATCGTCGCACGCGAGGTCCCATTCGCACTCATCACCTCTCCCCCATCCATGTGTATTCGAGTGTCGCATATGCGGATCTGCCTGGAAGCGGGAATCCCTCAACGTCGGCCGTCCGCTCGTTTCCTGCATTGATAATCTCTCCCGCGAGCGCAAGCCGACCGGGAACGATCTCGAATCGGAACCCTCCGCCGGCAAGGTGTCTCGCCTCCGACCTGTTCTCGGCAAGGTTCGCGCGGTCGCGCCAGCTCTCACTCTGCCACCGGTGCTCGTACCAGAAGGTCGCGACGTCATCCGACCACGACGCGCGAGCGAAGAGCTCCTGCTCCGGCGTGTGCGGAAGCGTCTTGCCGTTGTAGACCGGCGAAGGACCGGTGTTGACCGCCTCAAGACGCGTGTAGGCGCCCGAGAGCGACCAAGCGCCCAGTTCGCTGCGCGCCGACAGCTCGAACCCGTCGGTCCGCGCGGACTCCAGATTGAACGCCTTGACCGTCCGCTGCGAGTTCTGAAGGAAGATAATGAGGTCCTCGGCCTCGATGCGAAAGACCGACGCCTCGAGGAACAGCCGGCCGTTCCACGGACTCAGTACGACGCCACCATCGATTGCGCGCGCGGTCTCGGGACCAAGCTCCGTGTTCGCCTCAACGGTCCCGCCGGCGCCGAACGTCTCGAGCATCGTCGGGATGCGGCCGTTCTTCGAGAGCCCGGCCTTGACCGTCAACCAGTCCCACGGCGTCACGCGCAGACCGAGACTCGGGCTCGCGATATCCACCCGGTGGAGTTCGTCCAGCGGCTCCGGCGGCGCTCCGAACGGAGGAGCGCCCGTGTAGTTGTCGCTCGCCCCCACGTGTCGCAGCGTCGCGGCCACCTCGATGCGTCCGTCGGCCAGACGGACCCGGTCTTCGAACGCCAGCGTCACCGTCGTGCGCTTCCGCGTGAATCCGACACCGACACGAGGGTCGACATCCTCAGGCACATAGCGTTCTCCACGAAGCGACGCGAACGCGGTCAGCGTCTGCCGCCCCGCATGCCAGTACGTCGACGCTCGTCCGTCCGCACCGACCGTCGTGGTCCGGTCGATCGTATCCGAGCGATGGAGCCCGACCTCGTTCGCCGGGTTGTAGAACCGGTCGCGCCGGGTCGAGTGCCAGACGCCAACGCTCCCGTGCACCGGCCACTCGGGCGTGTCTGCCGTGATGCGCAGAAGATTGCTCGCGATATCGGCGTGCGCATCCAGGATTGGGACGTTCTCGATCCCGGGGATGCCGTGTTCCCTGAGAAGCAGTTCGTCGGTCAGTCCAAACGACCACCCGCGGAACTCGTCGGTCGTGAGCCTGAGAAGCGCGTTGGTCTGTTCGATGTGGTTGTTCCGCCGCGGGACGACCGCGTCGTCGACTTCATTCTCGAGCGTGCCGTTCCTATTCAGATACTCATAGTCACCCTCGCTCGACAGTCTGCTCACCGAGAGCGCGGCGGCCACGGGGCCGAGCCGCGTAGTCGCAGACAGGCTCGTCCGCCAGGTCTCGTAGCTCCCGCCTGTCTGGCTCACCGAGACTGACGCCCGCTCCGGCGGACTCGTCACGAGGTGAATAACACCTCCGATGGGTGACGCACCGAACTCGACGGGCGCGACACCGCGGAAGACCTCGATCCGCTCGACGCCGGCGATCGGGAGTTCGGAGAGATCACTCACACCCCACTGTCCGGACCGGAGCGGAACGCCATCCAGATAGACCTCGACCTGACCCGGCGTTGACCCGCGGACCGATGCGACGCTGTAGGCGCCGAGTCCTCCGTAGCGGCGGATGTGGACACCCGCACCACGTTCGATGACGTCGGGAACGGTGATGGGACGTGACTGGTCGGTGGAGAGCTCGTGAACGGTCGCGAACCCGGCACGGAGCACGGCGACATCGGCACGTGACGGACGGGCAGCTGTTATCTCGAGCGTGTCGGCGGCAACGTAGGTGCGAATGTCGGACGTGCCAGGGGGCGCTGTCGGCTCCTGGGCAACGGCGCGCTCAGACGCCGGTCCGATGAGGCACACGGAGCAGAGCGCCGCCGATGCGACGGGAAGGCAGACAAGAAGAACGCGCGCAAGGCGACCCCGCGCGCGTGAGGTTCGTTCGCCCATCATGGTCTCTCCACGGACCAGGACGACCCGTCGTCAGGCGTTCTGGCTCCCGGGGTGAGACCCCGGTCACAGCTGCGGGACAGCACCGGCTTCGAACCGGTTTTCCCTGACGGCCTTGCGGCACCCAACGGGTGTGATGTCGTGCCGGACGGAGCGATAGCCCATCCGACGATTCAGTCCAGTCTACGCTCCCGATGTCGCGGAGGCAACCAGTTGCCGCTGATGCACCCCGCGCTCTCGCACGGGGTGCCCGATCCGCCTCTTCAAACCACAATGTAATGATACTACTTGAGCAGCGCGACCTTCCGCGTCTCGGTGTTCCCGTTGCTCTCCAGCCGGACGAGGTAGACGCCGGATGAGACCTGACGGCCCTCGTCGTCGAGTCCGTTCCAGACGACGGTGTGCCGGCCACCGGGAACCTCGCCCGCGGCAAGCGTTCGCACGAGCTCACCGGCGATGTTGTAGATGCCGAGTTCGACCCGCGCGCCGCTCGCGTGGACGGCGAACTCTATCGTCGTGGTCGGGTTGAACGGGTTCGGGTAGTTCGGGCTCAGCGTGACCCGCACAGCCGCGGCCGGCGAATCGTCCGGCACTCCCACCGGCTCCTCGTGTCCGACGAAGCCGTTTCGCCGGAAGTTGCACCGGAAGGTCTCCCACAGGACCCCGTCCCCACCATCGTAATCACCTTCCAGGTCCCAGACGTAGACCATCGCATCGAAGCTCGACACGACGACCTCGACATCGCCGTCCCCATCGAGATCGACGATCGACGGCGCGCAGTACACCTCGGCGCCGGTCTTGATCGGCCATCCCGCGAGTATCTCGCCGTCCGAATCGTACGCATAGACGTTGCCGCTGTTCGAGCCGACGACGATCTCCCATCCGGAGTCGCCATCGAGCTCGCCGACGGCCGGACTCGAGTGAGACCCGCTGTCCATGAACTGCGGCCAGCCGGAGACCGGTGTGCCGTCGAGCGCGTAGATACCGATCCGGCCGTCAACTCCGACCTGTATGACCTCCATCTCTCCGTTGCCGGTGATGTCGGCGACGATCGGCGACGGCGGGAAGTCCCCACCGATGTCGACGAACTTCGGCCACCCCGGCAGCTTCTGCCCCGTGTGATCGAGTACCCAGAGCGAATCGATCGCGGAGGCCGCTACGACCTCGAGGTCACCGTCCGCATCGACGTCCGCGACGCACGGCGACACCGTCACGTTGTCGCGCAGGCCGACAGGCCAGCCGGGTGTCCGTGTACCGTCCGGTTCGAACAGGTAGATGCTGTCCGAGCGTGAGGGCGCGAGGATCTCGTTGACGTGATCGCCATCGAGATCCACGATGCACGCCGATGCGTAGGCCCACGACTCGCCGAGATACGCGAACACGCCGTCGGTCGCAGGATCGTCGTCACCGTCGATCAGCTCTGTGCCGTCCCCCTTCCAGACATAGAGATTGCCGTCCGCACAGGGGATGACGACCTCGTCCAGCCCCTCCCCGTCGAGATTCCCGAGAGCCGGCGTTGCCCAGCAGAACTTGGGAGTCGTCACGGGCCAGCCGGTGAGAATACTCGCGTCCTCGGCGTTCCATGCATAGATCTCGTACTCGTCGTCGACCGTGCCGACATTGCCCCACGCTGCCGCCACGATCTCGGGATAGGCGTCGCCGTCAAGCTCACCGACCGCGATCGAGGAGCGGTAGCCCCCGGTGCCGTCGAGCTCGTAGATGCCGTTCGTTCTCGGGTCACCGTCGCCGTCGCGGTACTCCACTCCGTCATCGTGCCAGCAGTGGATCTGCCCCGTTCCAACGAGCAGCTCGAGATCGCCGTCGAGGTCGATGTCCCAGATGGCCGGCGTGTTGTAGATGAACTCGCCACCGGCCAGCGGCCACCCGGTCTGCAGCGGCGGATTCGTGCTGATATCGAGCACCGGCGACAGCGCTCCCTCGTTGCCAGAGGAATCGATGGCCGCGACCTTGTAGAAGTAGCGCTCGTTCTCCTCCAGGCCGGCGTCCTCGTAGTACGACGTGTGTTCGATCACTCCGTCATTGACCCGGTCGTACGGGCCTTCACTTGATGCGGAACGATAGACGTTATACCCCCACAGGTCCCCCGCTTCAACCACGTCCCAGACCAGGGATATGGTCGTCGACACGACCCGTCCGTCGAGCGCGTCGGGCGGGGCGGGCGGCTCCAGATCGAAGAACGTCAACCAGGTCTTGCCGTCCTCGTCCGCGAGCGCGAGGCGGAGGTGCCGGGTCATCGTGTCGGTGACCGCGAACTGGAATCCGTCGGTCCCGTCGACCGTCGCCCCCGCGGACACATCACCCCAGACATCCGCGCTGTCGACGAGCGTGACTTCGGCGTTCGGATAACGCAGAACACCGTGAAGCGCGTCGAATGCGCCGTTCCCCTCGTTCAGGAGCCGCACCGTCACCGAGACGGTCTCACCGACATCGGGTATGCCGTCGCCGTTCCCGTCGTCGGTCGACTCCGTGAGCAGCATCCGCGGGATGGGACGGAGCACCCGGAGCGTGTAGTCGTCGGTCCACACAGTCCGTGTGATCGGGTCCTCGAACTGCACGATGAGTCCGGTCTCGTACTCGTTCGCACAGTCGGTCGAGATCTGCAAAGCGAAGAGCGTGTCGAACTGCGCCTGGCTCGTGCCGTTGATGTCGCTGAGGTACTCCGTATCGTCCAGCAGCGTGATGAGCGGATCGGTCGTGACGAGAGTCGCCATCACGGCGGGTGCCGCGGACTGGCCCTCATTCCTGACGAGCATGCTGAGCTGGATCGTCTCCCCGGCCTCCGCAACCCCGTTCGCATTCCCATCGCTCAGCCCGAGCGCATCGTCGTCGATGGTCACCAGGTCAGCGGAGAGATGCGCACCCGTGGCTGAGGTGACGGAGATCGTGCTCTCGTACGGCAGGTGGTTCTCCGCCGTGACGGTGATCGTCATCGGCCCCGCCGTCTCCGGCGTGAACGCAAGCGTTGCCTGCCCGGAGGCGTCCGTGTACGCACGCGCGTAGACCTCGCCGTCCTTCACGACGCAGATGAGCGCGCTGTCGACCGCGGCCGGGTCCGACACGGTGACGCTCAGATCGATGTCACCGAGCGGCGCTGTCGCGGCATGAACCACCGTCAGGTCCGTCGGTCGCGCCGTCCAGAGGCGCATCTCGGGGTCGCCCAGATACACCAGAGACATCTGGGTCCAGCGGTCCGTATTGTCGATGTCGGACTCAGCCACGTACGGCGTCTTGCACGCCGCGCTGACGACACCCGCGCGCGTCGCACCGTGCACGTAGAAGTTCTCGAACCACGAGTAGTAGTAGTACTTGGCCGTCGTCGGGAAGCACCAGGCCGTCGTGCCGAACAGCGATGAGGCCCCGCCGTCCGGGTTGTTCATCAGATGCTCGGCGATGCAGTCGAACTGGATGGCGGTCGATGTGCAGTTCTGCATCCAGAGGTACCCGGCCTTCTACAATTCCTGTGGGGCACACGGGCTACCTGA
>CAZRAD010000036.1:0-19776 GCA_964597945.1 uncultured bacterium | reverse complement strand
CTCCTCACCATCTACGTAGGCTCTCCAACCGTTCGGATAGTATACCTCCGAGAGATACAGAAGACAAGGTCGCGGGGCGCTCGCCTCGATCACGATCCGCTCCGGCTCGTACGTGACGATCCTCGTCGCACCACCCTCGGGCGACTCCACCGGCCCGGGCAGCTCACCCTGGACGATGGCGTACACGCCCGGGTTGAACCCGTCGGTCCGCATCTCGCCGAGAACGCGGCCGTCGTGCATGACCTCACGGGCCTCGCCGAGCAGGAACGCGCGCGGCAGCACGCCGAGGAACTCGTGAACCCCGGGCGACACCATCCGGAACGCGGGGTGTTCCAGGTCCTGGTCAGGCCCCACGATGTAGCGCACGTTTGCGAGCGCCATGAACCGCAGATCGGCGATCGTGAGAACCTCAAGGAGCGAGTTGTACGTCGCGAGCTTCGCGGGGTGATACCCTCCCATCGACTGGATACGGTGGTACATCCACGCGTTCGAACCGAAGTCGCTCCCGAGCGGGGCGATACGGAAGTGGCCCTCCTGCTGCTTCAGAAATCGGACCGCCTCCGTCTGCGGGTAGTAGTTGTCGAGCGGTTGCATCCGCTCCGGGTTCATGAAGCGCGCATCGACGAGCCAGACGTCCCAGACCAGAATGCCGATGAGAAGGAGTGCCCCGATCCACCCGGCGAGCTTCCGAGTTGACGCCACGAAGACCGCCACGCCGGTGGCCGCCGCGAACGCAATGAGGATCCCGGCGTCCCGGACCGCCATACGCGCGGCCTGTGCCGCGACGGGTCGGATAGCGCCGGGCGCCACACCGGCGTGCTTCGAGAGGAGCGCGCCGGTCGCACTCTGCTCCAGACCCGTTCGACCGGTCATCACGATGATGCCGACCAGGATGCCGGCTCCCGCCAGGGCGGCGGCCCATACCCTCCACTTCCCCGCCCTCGCGCGGGTCTCGCCGAGTATCGCGGAGACGCCGTGTCCGGCAAGCGCCGCCACGGCGAACTGCGCGAAGAGCAGGAACAGCGCCGGTACCCGGAAGCGACTGAAGCCCGGGAGCACCGTGTAGAGAACCCGGTAGAGCGGGGTGATGTACCTGCCGAGGCTCAGGACGAGGCAGACCGCGGCGAGGATGCCCAGATAGCGAACGCTCCTCGTGCGGCGCGTGCCGAGAGCCAGCGCCGCAAGGGCGAGCGCCACGTATCCCGCGTAGTGCGAGACCTGATTGAACGGCATCGGCCCCCAGTACGTCTGGTTCGCCAGTCCGAACGCCGAAGGGACGAGGAACGTCAGAAGTTCCTTGGGATGGAACGACCACATCGTGGCCTGCTCGAACCCCATGCCGCCTGATTCCGCGACCCTCGTCGAGAGCAGCGAGTAGCTCTGGAGCGGGATGAGGAGGATCCCCGCGATCGCCGCGGCCAGAACGCCGCCGCCGACGACCATCGCAGCCCTGCTTCCGATGACTCCCCAGCCGCGTTTGTCCCGCGCCGCCGAGACCGCGAAATAGACGATGAGTATCCCGACCGCGAGCCACGTGTAGTAGCTGACCTGAACGTGCCTCGCCAGGAACTGCAGCCCTCCGAAGAGCCCCAGCAGTCCAAGCCAGCGGCGTTCACCGGTCTCCAGCACTCGGTGGGCCGCCATCAGGACGAGCGGAATGTACGCTCCGGTGAGGATCTTGCCGCCGTGACCGATGCCGGCCAGCCCGATGAGGTGCGGTGTGAGCATGAAGGCCAGTCCGCCCGCGAGCGCTCCGACGTGTCCCACACGTCGCGACCTCAGATAGGCGAATGTCCCGACGCCCGCGAGCATGTAGTGCAGGACGATGAAGGTGAGTCTCGGCAGTTCAACGCCTGGGACAGTCTCGATGACGCGCCGGATCCAGTAGCTCGGGTAGACGATGCCGTTCCAGGTCATGCTCTCGAAGAACGGCATCCCGGAGAAGATGTACGGGTTCCAGAACGGGAGATGCCCCGCCGCGATGCGGCTCTGCGCGTACTCCTCGAAGATGGCGGCGCCTGCGAGAACGTCACCTCCCGTGAGTATCTCGCCGGCGAAGATGACGCGCTGGAACATCAGGAGGGCGACCGCGAGGATCACCGCGATGCAGATGGGTGTGGCGTGACGTCCCAGGATCAGGGAGCCGTCACCAGACCGGTCGCCGGCGACATCCGGCGTGCTCCCCCGATGTGTCGCCGGGGGCATCGCCCTCTTCTCGTTACGCTTCTTCCTTTCGCGTGCTGTCATTCGCCCCGTCCTTGTGAATATGCATGATGATGAGGCCGCCGAGCAGACGAAGCCCCCAGGCCACCGCGGTCGCCACGGCCGCCCCCAGAAGTCCCATCCTGAGGATGAGAACGATGTCGAGCGTGACGTTGAGGAACATCGTAGCCAGATTGACGAGCATGAACTGCCTGACCGCTCGTATCGGCGCCCGTCCGCCTATGAAACTGGACGGAATAGAGTAGAACAGCTTCAACACGCCGGACAAGACGAAAGCGGGGATGAGGTAGCTGCCGGCGTCGTAGCGTCCCTTGAACAGCAGGTGAACCACATCGTCGCCGAGTGTGAGATACCCTATCGTTGCGAGGACGGCCAGACCGGCGATGGCGAGGGTCGGCCGTCTGAGGTCCACCCTCTCGACGCGGCTGAGCACCGGCATCAGCACATACCCGATGGCGTAGAACAGGAAGTCGAAGCCCTTGGTGATGGAGAAGATGGTCGAGTAGACGGCGACGTCGGCAAGCGTCATCAGCTTCGTGATAACGAGCCGGTCCATGCTCACCATGACCGACAGGGAGACACTCAGTCCGAGGAAGAGGAACCCCTCGCGGAAGAACCGTCCCGGGACGGGCTCCGCTCCCCCCGAGTGGACGCCGCCGGGGAACGGCCGCCGCGCGAGCAGAACGAGCGCGCTGACGGCGTACGAGAGAAGGAGTATCCAGAGCGCCGTTCCCTGTGTCAGTCTCCCGGTTCCGTAGGCGACCGTGAGTGCGATTGCGGCAGCGATGACCGGAAGGCGTGTTCCGAAGATCGCGGATTCGTAGCGATGGGCCGCGCGTTGGAACGCCGTGACCACGGTCACCACGTTCAATGAGGCGACGAGCACGATCATCGTGGCGAGCGCGATGCCGGCGAGCGCGTAGTAGATGCCCCCGATGACCGCCAGGAGAGCTCCGAGGGTCGTAACGATGAGGACGACGCGACGCGCGTGAGCGGTGAGTTCGTATCGTGACGAGCTGTCGCGCGACAGGTGTCGCACGATCGAGGAATCCTGCCCGAGGAGGCTCAGCGTCGAGACGAGCGGGAGCGCCCCGATAATCAGAGAGATCAGCCCGACCTCAGGCTTCGGAAGACCCCGCGCGAGGACCGTCTGTGTGAGGACCTGAAGCAGCGCTCCGACCACGATGACGGCGAACACGTTGCCGACGCGTGTGTGCGCTCCCGATCCCGGCAGTCTACCGCGTGGCGTCAATCTCCCTCCAGTGGGATGGCGGGTTGCGTCAGCCCGGTCACTGGATGTACCCGAGCGACCTCAGCTGTTCCCTGATGGACTCGTCCATGCTGGAGCCCGACTCGACCTCGGTCGATCGGCTCAGGGCGGTGCCGTAGCCCTCGACGATCCGGGTTGGATAGCGCTCCAGGTGGGCAGGCTCCAGAAGCTCGGACAGGACCCGACCGTCCATCGTCCCGGTCACGGGAAGCCCGAGCACGGCCAGCGACGTGGGAGCCACGTCGAGTATGGTCGCTCCCTCGATGTAGCCCGATCTCCTGAAGACCGGCCCCGCAGCGATGATGACGCCACGGCGGTCGTGCGTCCCCGTCAGCTCCGGCATGTTCGGATCCAGCATGAGGCGCGCCGTGAAACCGTGGTCGGAGACCAGGAGAACGCTGACCTCGTCGCCGAGATCGTCCAGAAGGCGTCCCAGGAGTCCGTCCTGGTAGCGGTAGTAGTTCGCGATGACCTCGCCGTATTCCTGCGCCTGCCGGTCTGTGACATGCGGAAACGCGCCGCGGTCAGTGTACTGCCAGAAGAAGTGCTGAACGAAGTCGATGCCGCGGAAGTAGACCATCGCGAGATCCGGCTCATACCGCGGCAGCAGCTCGTGCGAGAGCTTTCCGTAGATCGTGTCGCGAAGGTAGCCCCAACGAAGCGGTTCGTCGACTATCCGGTTCTGCTGGTAGGCGTCCTCCGTCTTCGGAAACCGCTTGTAGGCGCTGTCGAAATCGAACTCGCCGAACCGTGCGAGCCGCTCGTTCGTGGGCTCTCCCTCGATCGAGTGCCAGACCTGGGTGGCTCCGCGGAGCAGACTGTGAACGCGGTCGGACACCATGTAGCCGCGCACATCGTCTGTCGGCCACGTCACGTACCATCCGTTGACCGCAGTCACACCCCCGTATGCCGAGACGATCTCCCACAACGCCGGCGACCTTCGCATCCGGGCGTTGACCGGGGTCCCTGCGGCATTCGTGAAGCCGACGATCCCGTGCTCCTCCGGCATCTCCCCGGTCGCGATCGTTGTCCATATCCTCGGAGAGATCATCGGGTCCATCGAAAGGAGCGGACCGTACGAACCGCGCTCCATCAGGCGCGCGAAGTTCGGGAGCTCACCCGCGTCGACGAGCGGTCCGAGCATATCCCAGTCGCACCCATCCACGCCGATCACAGCGAGCCTGGGGCGACCGTCCCACGTCCCGCCATCCGGGAGCGACAGGTGCGAGAAGCCACGCGCCCGAAGCGTGGGACCGACGACGAGCGCTATGACGGCGAGTACGGCGAGCCCGAGTCCGAGAGACAGCATCGACTTCCGCGTCAGTGCCGCACGGAGGGCGTGCAGGAGTCTGGTCACGAGTGACGATACGAGCCATCCGGCCAGGAGGCCTGCGACGAGGACCGCTGCGAGTCCCAGCATGTTCAGTTGGAACGTCGTCAGGGTTCCGGCGCGCACGAACGTCTCCGAGCCCTTCACGGGGAGGAAGCTCACCGTGAGATAAACCCAGAGCGTAACCGTTGTCATCGCGAAGATGAGTCGGGAGTGTCTGCCGGTGGCCGTATGGCCTCGGCGGCGCAGTGCTCCAAGGGCTACGACGATGAGACCGAGAACGAGGTACGCCGCGAAGCTCAGCAGGACGAGAGGCAGAAGCTGGGGGATCGCGAGCGAGAACGCGAAACCGCTCGTGCGCAGTCCAAGTGAGCCGAGCACCGCGGCCACGAGAAGCGCATAGGCTGCGGCGAAGAGGACCACATCGAGCGCGGCGTTCCTCCTCAGTTTGACAGGTGTCCGTGAGATCCTGGTCATCAGACTCTCCCCGCCCGAACTCTCCAACTCGACTTCGCGTTCCGCACGACTCCTACGCGTCCTCCGTCAGAACCTCTCGCAGTGCATCCATGACGGTGTTCACCGGGAGCTGGTCCATGCAGCTGGGGCTGCGGTCACACGCACGCAGATAGCATGGGGCGCATTCGGCCGGTGAGACCAGTTTCCGTCCACGGCCGAACACCTCTATCTCCTGCGCGACCGTCGGGCCGAAGAGCGCGACGACCGGGACTCCGACGGCGACCGCGACATGGAGAGCCATTGTGTCACCCGTGACCACGGCATCCATGTGTGCGAGGATCGCGGCAAAGTCCAGCAGTGAGTGTGTGCCGCCGTCGAGCGCTGCGCCCCCGGCGAGCTCGACGACGCGGGACATCCGATCACGGTCGTCGGGACCACCCAGCGCAACACAGACGCCGCCAAGCTCCGCTGAGACCTGCTTTGCGAGCTCGGCATACCGTTCCGGCGTCCACGCCTTGTTCGCGAACACTCCACCGGCCCCCACGTTGAGTCCGACGAGTGGTTCTCTGAGATCGAGCTCGCTGAGAAATCCGCGAGCGTATGCGACGGAGTCCTCAGGAAGCACGAGAAGATAGGGTTCTCCCTCGTACCTGACGCCGGCCGCCTCGCAGTAGATGTCCGGAGCGCTTCGGGTGTTCTCGTGGAACTTCCTCTCGTTTGACAGTCCGAGCTCGAAATCGTAGCGAGCACCTTCGTCCACCGGCGAGACCGTGCCCCACTTCGTAAGCCCGTAGCCCAGACGACGCTCTGCGGTCAGTGTCGCTGCGAACGCCGCGGCCCGGGGTTCCTTATCGAGGCAGATAACCTCGTCAAACCGCTGTGCCGCCAGTTCGACGTGTGATGCGAACCCGAAGGGCATGACCCGGTCGATGAACGGGTTGTGTTCAAGGAACGGGACCGCGATGGGATCGGTGACCCAGACGATGTATGACTCCGGGTGCCTGCGCTTCAGCGGCGGCAGCACGGCCGCCGTGCGTAGGACGTCGCCGGCCGCGGCCAGCTTGACGATGAGAAGTCGCGTTCCCATGGCGCTGTAGTGCGAGCACCCCTTGCAGGGCCCGCCCCACTCGCAGGGCCGGTCGCCAATGTAGAATCTACAATCCAATCGCGCGCTCGTGTCCATGTCTCTCCCGGGTTCGGAGATGGTCACTCGATGTAGCCAAGCGACCGAAGCTTCTCCTTGATGCCCTCATCCATCGGCGAAGCCATCGGAATGTCATCACCTCGTGCCTCGCCCGTCTCGTATGACGCGACCCACTCGACCGGATGGGCGCTGAGATAGTCTTCCTCGAAGAGTGACAGCGCGGGACGGCCATCGAGATCCTCCGCCACCGGCTGACCGAGGTAGGCCATCAGCGTCGGCATGATATCCACGACCGAGAGGTCACCGGTCCGATGGCCGCTCTTGATGCCGGGTCCGGCGAAGATGATGGCGCCGTCGGTCCCGTGATCCCACGGGACGTCCTTGTTTCCCTCGAGGGTGCGGATGGCCTCTCCACGCTCCCAGCGCACCTTCAGGTCACGCTTGGTCTCGAATCCGTGGTCCGAGATGAGAAGCGCCGCGGTTCCCTCGGGGGCTGCGTCGAGAAACGAACCGATGACCCCGTCCACGAAAGCGTAGTAGCTGCGCACGACACGGCCGTACATGCGCTCGTCCTCAGCCGACACCGTGAACCCCTCGCTCGTCTGGTAGCCCCAGTAGTAGTGTGAGACCACGTCGGTTCCCTGGAGGTAGATCGCGAAGACCTCCGGCTTCTCCTGCGTGTAGTAGTGGAGGCCCGCGTCCGCGAAGGTTCGGTCCTTGGCGTAGACCCACCGAGCATGGAACTCCTTCCGGTGGTCGGTGAAACGGGAGTCCGCGAAGAACCGGTTGAGCTCATCCAGCGTGACGTCCTCTTCGGTCATGACGAACCGTTCGAAGTCCTCGTACAGATCCTCCGGGTACGTTCGGCCCGGGAAGGCCTGAACGATGAGCCGTCCGCTCCGGTCGCGAGCTGCTCCGAAGGGAATGCCGTGGAGCGACCAGTTCATCGGCCACGCGCGCTGCGCTATCATGAAGCCGTTGACCTCGTCGACCGGCCAGCTCGGCCACCAGCCCACGATCCCCACCGTGACATCCTCGTCGCTCAGGACGTTCCAGAACGCCTTGACCTTGCGCATGTTATTGGTCACCGGGAGTTCGTTGTCGCTCCCCGGAATCTCCGCCGTGAACCCGGTGATGCCGTGCCGCTCAGGCACGACGCCGGTGGCGATCGAGGTCCACATCTGCGGAGACTGGATCGGGACGCCGCTCTTGAGCACTCCGTACGAGCCGTCGCGGACGAGGCGCGCGATGTTGGGCAGCTCTCCCGCCTCGAGCATCGGGGTCAGCACGTTCCAGTTCGCCGCATCGATGCCGAAGATGATGACCCGGGGCCGCCCGCTCCCGGCGGAGTCCGCGGCACACCCCGACATCATTCCCGCGGTCGCGAGGGTGGCCGCCAGTACGAGCGCGGAAGCTGCGAGCATTCTCATTCGTCTAGTCATTTGTAACCCCTCCGCCTCCCCACGGCACCGTCCACGATCCCCCGCATGAGCGCGGTCACCCGTCCGCCTTCGCCGCGAACTGCCTGCGCGGCCGCGAACGCGAGCGTTCGCCCCGCCGTCGCGGGGAGGATGCCGAACCATTGATACCATGCCGCGTAGCGTCTGAAGTACGTCAGTGTGCTGCGTATCCGGTGATAGATCTTGTAGCCCGTCAGGCCGCCCCCTGAGCTCGACGACACCTTGTGCCAGAGCCGGGCGGAGGGTACATACACGACCTTCCCGCCGGAACGAGTGACGCGCGTCGACCAGTCCGTGTCCTCATTGTACATATAGTACGTCTCGTCGAGCTCGCCCACCGTATCGAGCATCCCAGCCGGGAGAAGCACGGCGCACCCCGTCAGGTAGTCGACCTCACGAAGCTCGTCGTACTGCCCGAGGTCCTTCTCACGGATCCCGAGGTGCCGAATGTGACCGGTCCAGAACGATACAGCACCTCCGGCCGACCAGATGACGTCCGGCTCGTCCGCGTAGTAGATCTTCGGTCCGAGCAGCATCGCGTCCGAGTGCTCGGCCGCGGCGTGAACAAGCTCGCTCACCGCGTCGGGGGCGACCTCGACGTCGTTGTTCATCAGAAGGATATACTCGGCTCCGGAGGCGCGCGCGGCTCTCAGTCCGTGATTGGCGCCGCCGGCGAAGCCGACATTGGATCCTGTCTGTTCGATGCGCACGGTCGGATAACGGTCGCAGATGAACCGGACCGAATCGTCATCGGAGGCGTTATCGACCACCATCACCGTGAGCCGCTGGTACGTCGATGCGAGCAGGGACTCAAGGCATGCCCCGACCACGGAGGTCCCGTTCCAGTTGATGACCACCGCTGTGACCGTCGGGAGCGACACGCTACCCCCTCCCGAGTTCGAGGAAATCGGCGATCGAACGACGCATCAGCTCTCCCGCGTGGTCGGCTCGCGCCTCCCTGGCGACGCCCTGCTCGAGGTTCGTCCGATCGCCCCCCTCGAAGAACCTGTTGATGGCCCTCGCGAGCGCCTCGGCGCTCCCCGACTCCACAATATAGCCCGTCTCACCGTCCTTGACCACCTCGGGAAGCCCTCCGACGTCGGTACTGATAACGGGTAACCCGAACGCGTACGCTATCTGCGTAATCCCGCTCTGTGTAGCGGACAGATACGGCAGAACGACGACATCGGAGGCCACGAAGTACTCGCCCACCGACTCATCGGGAACGTGCTCCGCCACAACCGTCACCGAGTCCTCGATGCCGAGGGAACTGATCAGCCGCTCGTATCGCTGCCGCTCGTCGTAGAATTCTCCTACGATGAGCAGCTGCACCTCGTGGTTCTCAAGAACCGCCGGCATGGCGTTGAGCAGATACGTGAGCCCCTTGTAGGCGCGGACGTAGCCGAAGAACAGGACCGTCGGCCTGGTCAGCCCGAGTCTGGCCCGTACGGCGTCCCGGTCGAGAGCGTCGGGACGATAGCAGTCGTAGATCGGGAGTGCAGCCTGCCGCAGCGGCACTCCCGGGAAGAGCGACTGGATCCGCCGTGCCACGACCCCGGAGAGCACGAGGAAGTAGTCGGCGGCCGCCAGCGCGTAGCGCGTGAGGAAGCGGTCGATGAAACGGTTCTCATGCGAGACGACATTCTCTGCGACGAACACGACTCCCGCGCCGCACCGGCGCTTCACGAGCCTCGCGATCGCGCCGAGCGCCGGCCCGAAGAACGGGTTCCACCACGTGAACACGACCAGGTCCGGCCGTCTTTTCGGCTCGCATATCCATGACGCGGTCCGAAACCAGCTGACGGGGTTGATGGAGTCGACCAGCTGTCGTGATGGTGTTGTCTTCACCGGGTCGTGGCTGACGTTCATCTGGGTCTTGCCCGGGAACAGCAGCTTCGGATAGAGACGGCTGTAGGACACGACGTAGACATCGTGGTCCTGCCGGAGCGCGTCGAGCAGGTGTGCCACGAAGAGCGCGTTCCCGCCGCGCAGCGGATAGGCCGGCCCGACAATAGCGATGCGGGCGGCCTCGCCGGCCAGAGCCCTGGTCTCCGTCATGGATGCATCAGCCACGATTCCCTCCGCGCGGCCTGAGATGTTCGAGGACCGGATAGGTCATTCCCGTGCTTCTCAGATTGGCGATCATCTCGCCGAGTAGTCCGAGTGAAACGAACTGCACGCCCACGACGATAAGCAGGATGCCGAGGGTGAGCAGCGGCCGCCTGCCGATAGCGCCGCCCATGATCTTCACGGCCGTAAGATAGACGCCGATGCCGAAACCGCCAAGGAACAGGACCGAGCCCATCATCCCGAAGAGGTGGAGCGGGCGCGTGAGATAACGTCGGAGAAAGAGGACGGTGAGCAGGTCGAAGCCGCCGCGGGCGAAGCGTTCGATCCCGTACTTCGACTGCCCGAACTTCCTCGCGTGATGGCGCACGACGGTCTCCGTCACCCGGAACCCCGCGAAGTGCGCGAGCACCGGTGTGTAGCGGTGCAGTTCGCCGTAGACTCTGATGGTCTTGACGACGGCACTTCGATACACCTTGAGACCGCAGTTCATATCGTGAAGCGTCAGACCACTGACCATCCGTGTGACACCGTTGAAGAGCCTCGAGGGGATGCGCTTCGAGAGCGGGTCGTGCCGCTCCTTCTTCCATCCGGAGACGAGATCGTATCCCTCGTCGAGCATCCGGATCATACCCGGGATCTCCGCCGGATCGTCCTGCAGGTCGGCGTCCATCGTGACCACCACGTCGCCACGTGCCTCGGCGAAGCCGACCGCGAGCCCCGCCGCCTTGCCGCTGTTCCTGCCGAAGGAGATGACCTCGACGTTGTCCCACGCGCCGTGGATCTCGCGGAGGATCTGGAGCGACCCGTCCGTGCTCCCGTCGTTGATGAACAGGATCTCCCATGCCCAGCCGGTCGGCGACATCGCCGCCGACACGGCGTCGATGAGTTCGCGGAGACTCTCCTCCTCGTTGTACAGCGGGATGAGTATCGTCACCGTCATGTGTCTCGCTCCTTCGTCAGGTCGACTGGTTCTCATAGAGTTCGGCAACCCATGCGAACTCACTCGCGAGTCCGTCCTCGAGCCTGGTTGCGGGATTGAATCCGAGGATCTCACGAGCCTTCGAGTTGTCGGCACGCGTATCGCTGACATCCCCCATCTGCCGGTCGCCGTACATCCTCTTGAGCTTTCCGCCGACCAGCTTCTCGATGACATCGACGGCCTCGTTGAGCGTGACGCTTCCACCGCCTCCGAGATTGAAGACCTCACCCGGCGTTCCATGTTCGAGGGCCGCTATGATGCCGCTGACCGTATCGTCTATGTAGGTGAAGTCCCTGGTCTGGCTGCCGTCGCCGAATATGTCCAGGGGCTCTCCGAGCACGGCGGCCTTCAGGAATCGGTGGAACGCCATGTCGGGACGCTGGCGCGGGCCGTAGACCGTGAAGAAGCGGAGCGAGACGGTCGGGAGTCCGTAGTTTCGGTGATAGAGTACGGCCAGATGCTCCCCGGCCAGCTTGGTCACCCCGTACGGGGATACCGGACAGGTCAGACCGCGCTCACGCATCGGAAGATCGTCCGTCTGACCGTAGACGGATGAGGAGGAGGCATAGACGAAACGGTCGATGCGGCGGTCCTTCGCCGCCTCCAGGAGCCGCTGTGTCGCGCGGACGTTGCAGTCGAGGTAGGTCTGGAAGCTCTTGCCCCAGCTCGCACGGACGCCGGCCTGAGCCGCCAGGTGGAGTATGCCGTCGACGCCGTCGAGGAGCGGCCCGAGCTCCGCGGTCGCCAGATCCGCGTTGAGGAGATCGAAGCGATCCGAGGCCCTGAGCTGCCGGAGGTTCGACTCCTTGATGTCCCTTGCGTAGTAGTCGGTGAAGCAGTCGACGCCGACAACCTCCGCCCCGCCGCCGATGAGCCGCTCGGCGACGTGTGAGCCGATGAAGCCCGCCGCTCCGGTCACGAGATACCGCTTCACTCGTTCCTCCCCTTGAATTCGCTGCGTGGTGCATCCGGTGCGGGACATGCCGCCGGTGCCGCGCCCGCGAGGGCACCCTCTTCCTCGATTCGACGGAAACTCTCCGTCACGCGGATGCTCATCGATGAGAACGACCAGAGCCCGACCACCGTGATGAGGATCCCGGTCAACGGGTGAGCGAGGAGCATCACCGACATGGCATCCAGACGCGACATCCCGAGACCGGCCGCGAAGATGAGCTCCATGATCATCTGGTTGTAGCCGATCTGCGCCGGCGGTGTCGGGAGAATGTACGACAAGGATATCAGTGTATAGCCGAAGAGCACGATCGGGAAGCTCACGGGGATGTCGAAAGCCAGGAAGATCAGCCGGAAGTAGACGGCGTCGAGCAGAACCGCGCAGCCGGTAAGAGCGAGCAGCCCCCAGAGCCCACGCACCGTCGAGGCAGACAGGGACAGCCCGTTGATGAACAGGCCCATCCACGACGAAATGCGATCGTAGGCGCGGCGCGGCAGCCACGAGAAGAGACGGCAGACGATCCGCACCGTGTTCTCGCGCTTGCGGATCGCCAGGAGCAGCAGTCCCGTCGCCATCACGAAGATGACGAGGACCGCGACGATCAGTGACGCCAGTGATCCCGAGAGTTTCACGGACAGAACCGGCACCATCACGATCACGAGGAGGATCGAGAAGAGCTCGAGCAGCTTGTCGACGAAGACGGTCGGGAGACTTGTTGCGATCGGAACGCCCTTCGTGCGCTTGAGGAAGAACGACTTCGCGATCTCACCCGCACGGATGGGGATGAGGTAGTTGAGGAAGTACCCGGCCATGAGCATCACGAAGCCCTCGCGGACGGTCACTCGCGCGATGGGTCTCAGTATCAGGCGCCACCTCAGACTCCGAACGAAGTAGGCCGACAGGTAGACCACGGCTGCGAGCCCGAGCCACCGCGGGTCGGCGCTCCCGATCCGCGCGCCGATGCTCCCGAGGTCGAGACCGCGCAGAGCGACCGCGAGCAGAATGCACCCTGCCGCTAGAGCCAGCGCTATGCGGGTTCGACGACTCACAGAGGGTTCCTCTCGGCCAGGACGCCCCGGTGATGCGCGAACAGCAGCTTCAACGCGCCCGGGGCCGAGCGCTCGATGATGAAGTGCTTGCCGATCTCCTTCATGAGACGTTCCCGCTTCGAGACGTCGAAGTACGGGAGGTCGTCCCACGCCCAGGTGTAGTGCTCGAGCCGCTTCGAACCCGAGACCCGGCTCTTGAGGAACGGCAGAAAAGTGGCGACGACCTCCTCGATCGGCGAGTCGATATCAGGCCACCACGGCGTGTCCACGACCAGTCTCTCCCGAGGCTCGAATCCATGCTCGCGGAGCATGCGCTCTATCATCGAGATGTTCATCGACGCGATGGCGCCGTGGCTCCAGTCCTCACCCGCCGCGCGGTGATGCAGACGGTGAATCGGGAATCCGTAGTTCCACGTGTTGGAGACGAATATCATCACGTAGCGGCTGCTCGCCTCGCACATCTGGCGGACCAGTTGAGCCGGATCACCGGATTGCGGGAGTGCGTTGAAGTTCCACACGAGGTCGTACGCCTGATTCGTCGACGCCAGCATGCCGTCCTCGCTGACCCCTATCTGCGAGCGGTCGCTGAGACCGAGCGCGTCCCAGATGCGAACGGCGAGGTCGCTCTGCCCGCTTTCCTGGAGAAGAAGGTCGACATGGGCCCCGCGCTGCGCAAGCGGGATGCTGTTGAGTCCGGCTATGCCCGTGATCCCGTCCACGGGCCCTTCGAGCACACGCGACACGTCGTGCCGAGTCGCGAAGCGCTCCAGCATCAGGGCAACCGCGATGCGCTCGTACGTGGTCCCGAGACCGGTGTCACGATCGACCACAGCCATCTATCAGAGTCCTTTCCTGAGAGCCTCGGCCACCTCGCGCGCCGTCGGCGGACAGCCCGCCACGTGCGTCAGTCCCTCCCGGTCGGCGAGCGTGCTCGTGCACTTCCCGAAGCAGATCACCTTGCCGGATCTGTCGGGGAGACGGCCTTCGCGCCCCTGGACGATGTGCAGTCCGCCGACAAGCCCCCACCATGCCAGCTTCGGCACCAGTGTGAACCAGTATCGCGGCTCCCTGATCGCCATCGAGACGGCGCCGCTGAATGAATCGATGCACATCGAGCACGCCGTGCAGTCGCGCCACGAGTAGATGTTGCCGACCCGGCCGTACTCCTCGTTCGCCCTGACGAAGCGGCGTATCGGTGCCTCTCCTACGACCTCCGGCTCCAGCGTTCCGAGTCCCTTCTCTGATGCGAACACGAGGTGCTTCACCTCGGTCGGTTCGATGCCCATGTGCCGTGCTGCGGTCGCGTCCACGGCCAGCATGTTGGTCCCGATCGCGAGCAGGTTCGAGCGGACGCGTTTCCCGTTGAGAGGGCCGTCTCCCTCAAGCCCGACGATTCCGTCGAGTATGATGAGATCCGGTGGACGCAGCCGGGCCTGTTCGGCCAGCGGTTCGTGGAGGCCGAGGTGATGGTCGAGCTTCTTGTCCGCCTGCGACAGCATGCCTTTGTGGTTCTTCATCGAGAGTGTCACGGTCGTGTAGCCGTGCGTCTTCATCTTCGGCACGTTGATGTAGAGGTCCGCATCTTCGAGGATCTCGGGGACGCCGACCCTGCCGTACTTCCACTCGCGTTGTCTGCGGGCGGCACCGTTGAACGTCACGAGTTCGACGCCCAGTCGGTCCGCCAGCGCGCGGTAGCCCGACCTCTCGAAGACCCAGTCACAGTCGAGTCCGACCCCGGGACCGTCGGCGATCGTGATGCGGGTAACCCCCGCGTCTCGGAGCAGCAGTACCAGTGCCTCGACCACCGCCGGATGCGTCACAACCCCCGACCTCGGTGAACGCCCCGTCACGATGTTCGGCTTCACGATCGCCGTTCGCGCCCCGGCGAACGACAGATCGAGGTCGGCGAGCGAGCGTTCGATCGCTCCACGGATGACGGCCACATCATATGTCCTGACCTCGGCCAGTGCGACGCTCATCGCTCGTCTCCCTCATGCGCGGCGCGATGCGGAACCGCCAAACGCGCAGCTACCGACGCCATGGTCGGCGCGTGCATGAGCATGTTGGTGTATCCGGCGTTCGCAAGCGGACAGGAGCAGAGCCCGTCATGAACGCGCTTCCTCAGATCGGTCGCTGCCTCGCCGAACCAGACGGCCCCGAAGTCGTATCCGGTCTCCCGCAGGTTGCCGACCGGCTTTGCCTCGATGCAGCAGAACCAGACATCGCCGTCCGGCGCGATCTGCGCCGACGCGACGCCCGCGTAGCACGGGATGATCTGCCGCCGCTCACGGAGATAGCGTTTCACCATGTCGTAGTACCTGATGCGGAACGACTGCGTGATCCGACTGATCCCGTGAAAGCTCTCCTCCTTCAGACGCGCCGAGAGGAAGTCCACCGCGGCCCCGTAGTCGCCGGGCGCCGGGGTGACACCACCGTCCATCGTACCAAGCTCGACCCGCTCCTCAGCGATCTCCGTGATGAAGGAGTCCGGCGCGAGTTCACGCATCACGTGGCGGTAGATGTCAGGAATGCGGGATACATTGTGGACCGAGATGACCGTGTGGACACCGACCGTCAGATTCCGCGCGTCAAGCGCCCGGAGGCCCTCATAGGTTGTCATCGCACGCTCGAAATTCCCCGGTACGCCGCGGATCTCGTCGTGCCGCTCCCCGATCTCGTCGAGCGACAGGTTGATGATGATCTGACTCGACGAGCACGAGCGTGTGATCTCCCGGACCATGTCCGGAATGCGGTCGCTCAGGATGCCGTTCGTCGGGATGTTGATGATTCCCGGAGCCCCCGCCTCGCACGCGCTCGCGCAGATGCGCGGGAGGTCGCGCCGCAGGAAGGGCTCGCCGCCGCTCATCGTGTACCAGTACGGCGCCCGCCCGAGCGAGCGGAAGACCCGGGCGAACTCATCGGCCGTGAACTCCTCCGCGTGCCGCTCGTACACGTTGCAGGTGCGGCAGCGCGAGTTGCACCGATACGTGACACTTACCGTCAGGTTCAACGGGAGCATCCGCGGTCGGCCGAACGCGCGCATCGCCCCGTAGAGCGGTATCCGAGTGAGGACGCCCAGCATCATGAGTCTCCGGAGACACGCGGTCGGTTGCTGTCCGCGGGCGCATCGCTCAGGTCCTTCGTGCTCTCGGAGACGTCCCAGGTGAACGGATTCCGTCCCAGGACGTGGAAGTCGATCAGTCCGAGGAGTCGGCCGAAGAACTCGAGCCAGACACCGCCCGCCGTCCACAGCAGGTTCCTCGGGGTGAACTCGAGATCGGCCAGCAGGACCGACAGGATGCCGCCCACGTTTTTCGTCGAGACCTCGTACGACTGCTCACGCTCGAGCCAGAGGTGTCCCGCGTAGATCCGCCGACGCTGCTTGAGGAAGTCCCCGACGGTCGCCGCGCCCTTGTTGTACACGATGGCCTCCGGGGCGTAGAGCAGTCGCTTGCCGTGCTCGGCCACGATCGCCTCGATCGACGCCTCGTCGACCGCGCGCTCCGACGGGATACTCGTGACGAACGAACGGAAAGCGACCATCTCGCCGAGCTTCGGCGTCCTGAGCGCCAGGCGGTGATGGAGACGCCAGAGCATGTGTACTACGAATCCCATGAAGGTATTCGGATCGTCGATCGGTGTCGGTCGTCCGCCGGTCATCCCGACGGTCTGGTCCGCGAACGGCGCGACCATGTTCTCGACGCAATCCGGGTGTGGTACGGTGTCGCCGCTCTCGAGCACGAACACATCGGCGCTGCTTCGGGCCTCCGCGAGGAAGAGGTTGATGGCGGACGACTTCCCGCGACGCTCCTCCTGCCGGATCAGACGCACGCGACGGTCGCGGGCGGACCAGCGTCTCACGATCGCGTCGGTTCCGTCGGTCGAGCCGCTCGAGACGACGATGATCTCGCAGATCTCGACCGTCTCGAGATTCTGCGCGGAGAGGGCCTCGAGCAACCGCTCGATGTTCTTCTCCTCGTTGTACGCCATCACTCCGGCGCTGACTCGGATCATTGAACCTCCGTGAGATGACGGGATCGACATCGCAGGATGTCAAGAGTTTCCCGCCTCGCACTTTGACGCGTCAATCAGACCCCGTCGAGGAGACGCTCCCCGAGAAACTCCGGAAGCCCCGCTTCGAGGATCTTGCGTCGGGCTCGTTTCGCAGGGTATCTCACACGCCGCAGCTCGAGACTGCCCGCCTCGAGGTCCAGTACGCCGTACGCCGCTCTCGGATCGTCGTCGCGCGGCTGGCCGACGCTCCCCACATTGATCATGTAGCGCATATTCGGTCGAAGCCGGACGAGGGTGTCGGTCTCCTCGCGTACCGTTCCGCCCGCGAGGGAAACCACCAGAGGCACATGCGTGTGCCCGATGAGACATATCTGCTCGTCGAACGCCTCGAACTGGTATGAGGCGCCCATCGTATCCTTGATGTAGTGCCACCCGGCCGGGTCATCGGGACTTCCGTGGACGAGCCGGACGCCGTCGACGTGCTCGGTCACTGAGAGCGAGCTGATGTAGCGGAGTTCGCCCGGATTGAGTCTGTCACGTGTCCAGTCGATGGCCGCGCGCGCGTACTCGTTGAACCGGAAGCTCTCGGCCTCATCGATCGCGGCCGCGTCGTGGTTTCCCCGTACGACCACATCAAATCGTTCACGGACCACAGCGAGGGTCTCTCGTGGACTCGCGCCATACCCGACGACGTCGCCGAGACAGAGGTACGTGTCACATCCGAGATCCGAGGCATCCTCGAGAACGGCCTCGAGCGCTTCGATATTGCTGTGGATGTCCGTCGCGATGAGACAGCGCACGATGCCTCCTGGCCATGCCGGTGCTCAGTCGGTTCCCAGACCCTCGGCCGCCGGCTTGTCCGCTCCGGAGGCATCCCGCGCGTCGCGCGCAACGTGGTCGAGCACGCCATTGACGAACCGCGCGCCCTCATTCGATGAGTACTTCCTGGCGATCTCGACTGCCTCGTTGATCACGACTCCGACAGGGTTGTCGGGGATACAGAGGAGTTCGTACGCGCCGATGCGCAGCACTGTCCTGTCGACAGCTCCCATCCGCGGCAACTCCCAGTGCTCGCTGGCGGCGCCGATGAGACGATCGATCTCGTCGCGGTGCTCTCGCACCCCGATGACGATCTCGTCGGCGAACGCGAGGGCCTCCGAGCGTGCCTCGTCGATCTCGGGGATCGGGCCATCCGTGACGCCGGTCACCTCCTCGCGGTAGAGCAGTTTGAGCGCAAGCTCCCTGCCCTCCCGCCGGGTGCCGGTTCCACCCTTCCTGTCGTGCGGCAAGCTACCCCATCCTTGCGTAGAGATCGGCGAGCTCCATGCCGGCCATGGCGGCATCCCAGCCCCGGTTTCCGGCCTTGGTGCCGGCCCGTTCGACAGCCTGCTCGATGCTGTCGGCGGTCAGGACTCCGAAGACCGTTGGGACACCGGTCTCCATACCTGCATGTGCAACACCCTTCGCGACTTCCGCCGCTACGTAGTCGAAGTGCGGCGTCCCGCCACGGATGACCGCACCGAGGCATAGTACCGCATCGTACGAGCCGGAGTCACCCATTCTCTTGGCCAGAAGCGGTACATCAAAGGCGCCCGGCACCCAGACTATCGTGATATCGGAGTCGTCGACGCCGTGGCGTCTGAGACAGTCCATCGCTCCCTCGAGAAGCTTCAGTGAGATGAACTCGTTGAACCGCGAGACCACGATCCCGAAGGAGCGTCCCTCACCGGTGATGTGTCCTTCATACACCTTGCTCATCGCTGTCCTCCCTGCGTATTGGTGACCTCGTCCTTCGATGGCGTGTCCGGCGACCCTCCGTCCTCCGCGGAGTCGACGTCGCACGGTTCCAGATCGAGATAGTGTCCCAGTTTGTCTCGCTTGGTTGCCAGATAGTGCTTGTTACGCTCGTTCGGGGCGATCTGGATGGGCACTCGCTCGACGATCTCCAGACCGTGTCCCTCGAGGCCGACGATCTTCCGGGGGTTGTTAGTCAGCAGCCGGATGCGACGCACTCCGAGGTCGGCGAGCATCTGCGCTCCCACCCCGTAGTCGCGAAGGTCCGCCTCGAAGCCGAGGTCCTCGTTCGCCTGAACCGTGTCGCGTCCGCCGTCCTGAAGAGCGTAGGCCTTGAGCTTGTTCCCGAGGCCGATTCCGCGGCCCTCCTGACGCATGTAGAGAAACACGCCGGTGCCCTCGCGGTCGATCGTCGACAGCGCGTCTGCCAGCTGCGTCCCGCAGTCGCAGCGACGGGAGCCGAACACGTCACCGGTCAGACACTCGGAGTGAACGCGCACGAGCACATCCTCGTCGGGTTTCGGGTGGCCCTTGACGAGAGCCAGGTGCTCCTGATCGTCGACATCGTTCTCGTACAGATACAGCCGAAACTCGCCCCAGCGGGTCGGCAATCGCGTCTCCGCGACGCGCCTGACGAGCCGCTCGTTGCGCTGGCGGTACGCGATAAGGTCCTTGATGCTGACGAGCGTCAACCCGTGCAGCTCGGACAGACTCCGGAGTTCCGGCAGACGCGCCATGCTTCCGTCATCGCTCATGATCTCACAGAGAACCCCCGCCGGCTGGAGCCCGGCGAGCCGCGCGAGGTCGACCGCCGCCTCGGTGTGGCCGGCGCGACGGAGCACGCCTCCCTCCGCGGCGCGCAGTGGGAAGATGTGGCCGGGCCTCGCGAGATCTCGGGCACGCGTTCCGGGGGCGACCAGGGCCCGTATGGTTGTCGAACGGTCATGCGCGGATATCCCCGTTGTCGTCCCCTCGACGGCGTCGACGGAGACCGCGAAGGCCGTGCTCATACGCGAGGTGTTGTCTGCAACAATG
>CAZRAD010000035.1:0-20089 GCA_964597945.1 uncultured bacterium | reverse complement strand
CCGAGCGTGATGTGGGGGTGAAAACGCCTCTTCTCCCGGGGAAAACCGAGGGGTGTCAGCTCCCGTTCGACCGCCTCCTGGAGGCTGTAGAGCCCGTCTGCGGGCTCCACGCCGAGCCAGACGACGCGCGGACGCGTCGGTGATGGGAAGGCTCCCATCGAGGTCGTATCGAACGTGAAAGGGGGCACCTCAGCGGCAGCGGCCTCGAGCGCCGTCACCAGGTCCGGGAGCAGGGCCTCCTCCACATCGCCTAGAAACTTGAGCGTCAGGTGGAGCGTCGCCGCGCGGGACCAGCTGGCCCGCACGCCGGCGCCTCTGAGTTCATCAATCAGTGACAGTATGCCGTCTTTGAGGCTCTCCGACAACTCCAAAGCCACGAATGCGCGAATCATCCGGGGTTGCTCCTGCGGGCGGTGGGTCTCTTGATTCGCGTCACGCGACCGGGCCTCCGGCGTTCGGAGCCGCCGAGGAGGCCTGGGGCGGCTCTTCCACGGGCAGACCGAGCAGGTCGCGCCGGACGAGATCGAGCGCCGCCACCGCCGCGCGCCTGCGGACGCGGTCGCGTCCGCGGCCGAGAAGAAGCCGCCAGACGACCGTCTTCCCCTTGCGGGCCAGGGCTACGTAGACCAGTCCGACGGGTTTCTCGGCGGTCGCTCCACCGGGTCCGGCTACGCCTGTGATGGAGAGACCGTAGTCGGTCTTCGCGCGCTCCTTCATGCCGATGGCCATCTCGGCTGCGACCGCGGCCGAGACCGCTCCGTGCTCTTTGAGGGTTCCGGCCCTGACGTGGAGCAGCCGCTTCTTGAGGTCGTTGCTGTAGGCGATGATGCCGCCCGCGAAGTACTCGGAGCTCCCCGGTGTCCGCGTCAGCTGCCACGCCACCCTCCCACCGGTGCACGACTCCGCGACCGCGAGCGTCCTGCTCTGCATACTCAGCAGGTACCCGACCACGCGTTCGATCGTCTCGTTCCCCCGGGCATAGACGGCGTCCCCGAGCAGGTCTGCTATCCGCTCCTGCGCGCGTTCGGCGGCACGCGCCGCCTGCACACGGGACTCTCCGCGACCGGTGATCCTCAGATCGACGCCGTCGGCGTGCGGCAGATACGCGATCTCAACACGCGCCAGCCTCCTCGCGATACCGTGCACCCGATCGACGATCTCGGACTCCGCGAGGTGGAGCACCCGAACGATGCGGTCCTCCTTCAAACGAACGAGGCCGCGCCCCTCCAGGAACGGCGCGATGTAGTTCTCGAAGATACCATGCATCTCGACGGGTACACCGGGGAGCGCGAAGAGAAGACGTCCCTCCCGCTCCATCATCAAGCCCGGAGCGGTCCCGACCCTGTTCTCGATCGGTCGAGCGCATTCGGGGATCATGCACTGCGCGGCGTTCGACTCGGGCACGCCTGCGCCGCGCCGCGCGAAGCTCTCGCTCACGGTCGCAAGGGCATCCTCATTGAGCACCAGTTCGCACGAGAAGATCCGAGCCAGCGCCTGCTTCGTCCTGTCGTCCGCGGTCGGCCCCAGGCCTCCGGTGATGACGACCAGCTCGGCACAGCTGAGAGCCTCACGGACCGCCTCCTCGATGGCGGGCTGCGCGTCGCCTACGGAGGTCATCCGCGAGATCTCGGCGCCCAGTTCACTGAGATGCGCTGCCAGATACGCCGCGTTCGAATCGGTTCTGCTCCCGTTGAGGAGCTCATCGCCGACCGTGATGATCTCGGTTCTCATGATCGCGCTCCGTGGGAGGTCTGCAGCGGCTAGAATCCGCCGCCGGTCACCAGAAGCATGATGCGGATGAGGGCGTTCGCATAGATCCCTGCGACCACATCGTCCATCACGATACCGAGGCCGCCTGGAAGCGACTCGGCGCGCGCAGCGGGGAACGGCTTGAGGATGTCGAGAATCCTGAACAGCACAAAGGCCACCGCGTAGACCGTCAGTGTCTTCGGCAGGAACAGAACCGCGATGAGCATACCGGCGAACTCGTCGATCACGATCTGGGACGCGTCCTTGCCGAGCTCCCGCTCCGCGCGGGTCGATGCCCAGACGGCGAGCGCGGTGAACGCCAGCGTCGAGAGGAGCAGCAGGAGAAACGATGTGGGGGGTGCTCCGGGAACCACCTGAGGGAGCAGGAACCAGAGCAGCACAATGCAACCGAGCGACCCGACGGTCGCGGGCGCAAACGGCGCGAATCCAAGAAACCCGCCGGTCGCGATGATCCGCGTCAGCAGACCCATGTCGCTAGTGCGCTTCTCGTTCACAGGCGCCTCCGCAGTCGGCTGCCGAGAGCTGCGCTCGCGGCAGCTGGGTCCGACGGACGGCGCTCGGCCGCCCGCCGGATGGTCCGAACTCCGATCAGCTCTGCGACAGCTCCTCGCGCTTGAGAAGCCAGTCCCACTTCCGGTCGACCTCAGCCTGGATCTCCGCGATGATGTGCTTGTTCTCCTCGCGGAACAGGTGGCGGAACCGGCCCTGACGCTTGAGCCACTCCTCGATCGGGACCTTCTCCTTCGGCTTCCGTGAGACCTTGATCTTGCCGTACTCGACCTCGTAGATCGGCCAGAAGCACGTCTCCACGGCCTGACGCGCGATATCCATGGACTCCTCCATCGGATAGCGCCAGCCGCGCGTGCACGGCGCGAGCACGTTCATGAAGGCGGGTCCCTCGATCGAGAGGGCCTTCTCGATCTTGTCGGTCATGTCCTTCGGATACCCGGGCGTCGCCTGCGCGACGTACGGGATCTCATGGGCGATCATGATGTCGGTCAGCGGCTTGGGGTACTGCTGCTTCCCGGGGATGACCTTGCCGGCCGGTGTCGTCGACGTCGCCGTGCCTCTGGGTGTCCCACCGGACCGCTGGATGCCCGTGTTCATGTAGGCTTCGTTGTCGTAGCAGATGTAGAGCATGTTGTGCCCGCGCTCCATCGCGCCCGAGAGAGCCTGGAGACCGATGTCGTACGTACCACCATCTCCGCCCATGGCGATGAAGTTGATCTCCTTGTCGATCTTCCCCTGCTTCCGCAGCGAGCGGTATGCAGCCTCTGCGCCGCTGATCGTCGCGGCCGAGTTCTCGAACGCGTTGTGGATGAACGGAGTCTTCCACGCCGTGTACGGGTAGATCGTCGTCACAACCTCCACACATCCCGTCGTGCAACCGCAGACCGTGTCCTTCCCCGCCGACAGCAGGATCTGTCGCATCGCCGTCATCGGCAAACACCCCGCACACGCGCGGTGTCCCGCGGACATCAGGTCTTCGCGCTGGGCCAGCTGCTTCAGGCCTGGCATGTGTAACCCTCCTTACCCTCTGACCCCGACGAAGCGGGGCTCATCGACCGACTGCGTGCCGGCGCTGATAGCATCCAGCTCGTCGAATACGGACTTGATGTCACCCATCGACATGTCACGGCCACCGAGGCCGTAGACGAAGTTCCCCACCGTCTGCTCGCCGCCGTACAGCGCCGCCTTGATCTCCTTCTCCAGCGGGCCGCCCGGAGCGCCGAACGAGATGGCGCGGTCGAGCACGCCGACCGTCTTGACACCGCCAAGAGCGGCCTTGATCTCCGCACCCGGGAAGGGACGGAAGGCGCGGAGCTTGAGCAGTCCGACCTTGCGACCGGCGTCGCGAAGCTCGTCGACCACGACCTTCGTCGTTCCGGCCGTCGAGCCGAGCGCCACCAGCGCCGTGTCGGCGTCCTCGAGACGGTACGCCTCCAACAGGTCGTACGACCGGCCGGAGAGCTTCCCGTAGGCCTCCCCGACCTCCTGGATCACGCGGCGAGCGTTCTTCATCGCCTCGACCTGCTGACGCTTGTGCTCGAAGTAGTAATCCTGCAGGTCCAGCGGACCGAAGGTCACCGGGTCGTCGGTATTGAGCAGGCTGTACCTCGCCTTGTACTCACCGGCCCACTCGCGCGCCTCGGCGTCCTCAAGCACTTCGAGGACCTCGGCGGTGTGGCTGATGATGAAGCCGTCGAACGTCACCATGACCGGCAGAAGCACGTCGGGGTGCTCCGCGATCTTGATCGCCTGGAGGACGTTGTCGTAGGCCTCCTGCGCGTTCTCCGAGTAGAGCTGGATCCAGCTCGAGTCCCGGCAGCCCATGGTGTCGCTGTGGTCACAGTGGATGTTGATCGGTCCGGACAGCGCGCGGTTGATCACCGGCATCACGATCGGCAGACGCATCGACGCGGCGATGTAGACGATCTCCCACATGAGGGCGAGACCGTTGGCCGACGTCGCCGTCATCGCGCGCGCTCCGGCAGCCGACGCACCGACCGTCGCGCTCATCGCGCTGTGTTCCGACTCCACGAGCACGAACTCCGCCTTGACGTCGCCGTCCGCGACGAACTCGGCGAACTTGTGCATCAGTTCCGTCTGGGGTGTGATCGGGAACGCCGCGACCACGTCCGGGTCGATCTGGCGCATGGCCTCGGCGGCCGCGTCGTTGCCCGAGAGGATGAGTCTCCTAGCCACCTCTTGCTCCCTTCTCGTTCGCTACCTTCGCCGTCGGCACGCTTCGCTCCGGGACACCCGGTCGCGCCAACGCTTCGCGAACCTAGTCGTCAGCGATATCCGTCTCGAGCTTCATCTCGATAGCCGTGATCTTGTCCGGGCACTCGAACGCACAGATCCCGCAGCCCTTGCAGTGCTCCAGATCGATGCCCGTCACCTTGCCGTCCGAAACAAGGATCGCCGAGTCCGGGCAGGCGATCCAGCAGCTGAGGCAGTGAATGCACTTCTCACTGTCCCAGAGAGGCCGGTAGGTCCTCCATGACCCCGTCTCGTAGGTATGGGCGTTCCCCGCCTCCTCGATGATCCCGGCCATCGGGATCTCAGTCCACGCCTTGTCGCTCATTCCGAAACAACCTCCTCGTACGCGCGCTTGATGGCACGCACGTTGCCCTCGAGTACCTCGGGGCGGAAACCGTGAGAGAACTTCTTCTTGATCTGGTTGTTGACCGTCTCGAGTCCCAGAAGCGGCTTGATCTTGATGAGCGCGCCGAGCATCGGCGCATTCGGAATCGGTCGGCCGATCTCGTCGATCGCGATGCCCGTGGCGTTGACCGTGTGGATGGTCCGCCCCGGCTTGCCGATCTCAGCGCGGATCTCGGCCGGCGTCTTGACGGTGTTGACGATAATGACAGCGTCCTCGTCCGTCCCCGCCGTGATGTCGACCGCGCTGACGAGCGTGTCGTCAAGCACGATCACGATCTGAGGCGAGTAGATCGCACAGTGCACGCGGATCGGCTCCTCGCTGATCCTCGTGAAACCGCGCATCGGTGCGCCCATCCGCTCGGGGCCGTAGTCCGGGAACCCCTGGCTGTACTTCCCCTCCATCGCGGCGGCAGCCGCCAGCAGCAGCGACGCGGTCTTCGCGCCCTGCCCGCCGCGAGCGTGCCACCGAATCTCCATCATCTGGGACATCCGGAATCCTCCTTCACGCGGTACGTTCCGTGAGTTCTCCTCGTAAGCAAATCAACGAATGAGGCTACCAGTGTATGAGAGGATGGTCAAGCGCAAAGCCCCTTGCGACAGGGTATTCGGAGGGATTCTGCAGAGCTGAGGGGGCTAGAACGTGCGTCGCTCCTCGAGCGCGGTCCCGAGCGTCAGCTCATCGGCCAGGTCGAGATCGCCGCCCACCGGCAGTCCGCTGGCGAGCTTCGAGACCGTGACCCCACGCGCGCCGAGAATGCGCGCGAGATAGAGCGCCGTCGCCTCCCCCTCCGCTGTTGGATTGAGGGCGAGGATGACCTCCGTGATCTCGTTCGACGTCACCCGCGCGACCAGTACATCGATACGGAGGTTCTCAGGGCCTATGCCATCGAGGGGCGACAGGACGCCGCCGAGAACGTGGTATCGACCGCGGAAACGCCCCGTGCGCTCAAGAGCCAGCACGTCGCTCGCCCGCTCCACCACGCAGATGACGTAAGGGTCGCGCCGCGTATCGGTGCAGATGGAACAGGGATCGTCCTCGGTGAACGAGCCGCACTCGGAGCACCGGACGGTTCGCATGCGCGCGTCCACGATCGAGTCCGCCAACTGGCGACACTCAGCCTCCGACGATGAGACCAGTCTGAGGGCGATGCGCGTCGCCGACTTGCGTCCGATACCCGGCAGGCGCCCGAGCGTCTGAACGAGCCGGTCAAGTGCCGGTGGGAACCCTGCCATCATCCCGTCTCCTACATCCCGGGGATCATGCCGCCCGTGACCTTACCCATCTCAGAGGCCGCCAACTCATCCGAGCGCTCCTTCGCGTCACGGAGTGCGCCCAGGAGGAGGTCCTCCAGCATGTCCGGGTCCGCGCCATCAAGCGCCTCGGGTGCGATGCGGATGCTGATGACATCGCGCTGCCCGTTCATCGTCACCGTCACCACGCCACCGCCCGAGGTACCCTCGACGCGCCGCTCCGCAAGGTCCTCGCGCACAGCGGCCAGCTTCTTCTCGAGCTTCTGCGCTTCTTTCATCATCTTCGCGAGCTGCTTGGACATGGTCTGCTCCCCTAGAGTGACTCGTCCACCTCGCCGTCGAACATCTCGATGACCCGGTCGAGCACGTCGCCATCGGTTCGTCCAGCGGCTGCGCTCCCCGCTCCCGCGGAACCCGGATCACCCGGCGACGACGGGCCTGCACCCGCCTCCATCGCCCGCCCGGTCGGCTGCGTCTCCACGGCGGGGGACGCCACCGCCGTCACGAACTCGAACTCGAACCGTACCGGCGCGCCGTAGACGGATGCGGCCTCCTGCTCCATGACCGTCATGTTCCCGCGGTCCCCCAGCTGGTCGCGATGGAATCTCGACCCGTTGGGGACGCTCAACAGCAGTGTACCGCCGCTGAACTCCTGCGGCACCGCCTCGCAGAGGAAGGCGCCGATGGCCGGCTTCGCACCGCGGATCCCCAGGAGCACGTCCGGCCAGAGCTCGACGCCGCCACGGTAGTCCGCGGCTCCTCGAGCGGAGGCCGATCCGGATGACACGGCACCCGGCGCCGTCGACCTGCCCGACGCTTTCGCGCTCTTCTTCTTGGCGGCCCCGATGTTGCGCCCTGTGCCGCCGTCTGACGTCCCGGCGTCACCGGAACCTCTCTCGGTCGCCGGACCCCTCCGAGGACCACCACCGACGAGCGTCTTCAGCACCTCGTCGATCGCGACGGAGCGGTCGAGTCGCGCCATACGAACGACCGCGAGTTCCACCAGCAGGGCCGCCTGCGTGCTCCACCGTACGGCGGCCTGCGCGTCCAGGGCGATGCGGGCCATCCTGACGAGGTCACCCTCCCCTATCTCGCGCGATGCGCCATCCCGCTCCGTGTACTCCGTCGCGCGTCCGACCAGCTTCGACGGGTCGGGCGCGGCCTTCATCATCAGAAGATTCGAGACGTGCTCGACGAGACCGTCGATCAGATCGCGCGGGTCGAATCCCGCCGCGAGCGCGCCCGCGAGCGCTCCAAGCGCCGTGCCCGGGTCCGAGTTCGCCGCTGCGTCGGTGATCGCGAAGTAGACATCGACATCGGGGATGCCGAGTACGCGCTCGACGTCATCCACACTCACGCTGTCGGAGCCGAGCGACAGCAGCTGGTCCAGCAGACTCTCCGCGTCGCGCATGCCTCCGTCGGCGCGTGCAGCCACGAGTCTGAGCGCGCCGTCCTCGACCTTGATCTTCTCGGCTGCGACGATCGTCGCGAGGCGCTCTTCGATCTCGGCCTCGGAGATGCGATGGAAATCGAAACGCTGGCAGCGTGAGGTGATGGTCTCGGGGATCTTCCCCGGCTCGGTCGTGGCGAGGACGAACACCACGTGCTCCGGCGGCTCCTCCAGCGTCTTCAGGAGCGCGTTGAAGGCCTCGCGGGTGAGCATGTGCGCTTCGTCGATGATGTACACCTTCTTGAGCCCGGAGAGCGGCGCGTACTGAACCGTCTCGCGGATGCTGCGCGCGTCCTCGATGCGTCGGTTCGACGCGCCGTCGATCTCGATGACGTCGAGACTCTTCCCGGATGCGATCTCAAGGCAGGAGCTGCAGGTGCCACACGGCTCCTCGCTCGGACCGGCTGCGCAGTTGAGCGCCCGTGCGAGAATCCGTGCGATGGTCGTCTTGCCGACCCCCCTCGGTCCTGCGAACAGATAGGCGTGCGCTATCCGCCCGGAGCGGACGGCCGCGGAGAGCGTCGTCACGACGTGCTTCTGCCCGACCACGTCGGCGAACGACCCCGGGCGCCACTTCCGAGCAAGCACGACGTATGACATGTGATCCTCCGGCAAGTCAGGCTGGGCTGGTTTCCGGGTCGAGCAGGAAAACTCGACCCTGGCACGCATCCACTTCGACCCTCGCTACAGAGGCGTACACGAGCAGTTGGCTCCAGTCAAGCTTCCCCGCGGCACATCGAGCGATCGGCTTACGGCTGCTGCCTTCCGGCCCTGACCGGATTCACCGGACCCGATTGCGCGGGACCTGTCCTTCATCGCTACTTTCTCGCGCCCGACGACGGCAACGGAGAGCCTCAGGTGGGTGTTCGATCCCGCTATAGCGGATTGCGGGTCACAGGGCACCGCTAGTTCCCCATCTAGCGCGCCAGGGCGGAGTTCCCTGGTCGGTCGTACGAGGGGCCCGACCCCGTAGGGACGGGTGCGGGCCCCGATCTGGTGGAGATGAGCGGGCTCGAACCGCCGGCCTCTGCCTTGCGAAGGCAGCGCTCTCCCAGCTGAGCTACATCCCCGTGTTGCTCCTGTATCATCTCCCAGGTCTTACGCCGTTCAGAGCTCTCGCCTCCGGTCTCCCGGCACGCGGCCCGGTGGCTGGCGGAGAGGGTGGGATTCGAACCCACGGTACGCTTTCACGTACACGCGATTTCCAGTCGCGCACCTTCGACCACTCAGTCACCTCTCCGAGCTCACATCTGGCGGTGGGGGTGGGATTCGAACCCACGGTACTCCAAGGAGTACAACGGTTTTCGAGACCGCCACGATCGACCAACTCCGTCACCCCACCGGATCGTATGGCCCGGCGACGCTGTTGGGTCGGCGCCCGGTTCAGCCCCGCTCGTCGGACCTGAGTTTCTCAAAGAACCCGGAGACGAGAGAAGCACACTCCTCTCCCATGACCCCGGAGGTGACCGCCACCCTGTGATTCAGCCGCGGGTCCTCGGGAATGCTGCCGAGCGACCCGCAGTAACCGGCCTTAGGGTCCGGACACCCGTAGACGATCCGCTTGGCTCTCGCCAGCACGATCGCCCCGGCGCACATTGCGCAAGGCTCCATCGTAATATAGATGGTGGCCCCAGTCAAGCGCGGCACCTTCAAAGCTCCGGCCGCGGCTCCGATAGCGAGGATCTCAGCATGTGCCGTCGGGTCCCGGGTCTCCTCGACCCGGTTCCTCCCCCGGCCGATGATCCTGCCATCCGCGACGACGACGGCACCGATGGGGACCTCGCCCTGGTCGAGCGCACACCGCGCCTCATCCAGCGCCGCCCTCATGAAGTGACCGTCGAGTTCCTCAGCGCGGGTCAAGGGACCCTCCTCAGCGTCGCGGATATTATGAACGCTGGATAACCTAGCAGTGCTGAACCCGCCTGTCAACTCCGACGGGCGGTCACCCATAGAAGAGACCCCGTCTGCCGGGCAGCCGGGGTCATGCATCTCTCGGTGGGTCCGATCCGCTCACCACCCTCAGTTGACGCTGTTCTCCTCCGCAACAACCACGCAGTTTCTCGAGGCGGCCTTCGCGGCATAGAGAGCCCGGTCGGCCCGTTCCACCAGTTCCTCCTTGGAGCTCGCATGCTCCGGGAGCGCAGCCACACCAAGACTGACCGTCAGCCTGCCGAGCGGCATGACCTCCTCACCTTCGAACTCCGTCTCGTCGACCAGCGTCCGCACGCGTTCCGCCATCCCACGCGCTGAGGCAACAGCGATCTCCGGAACGATGATGGCGAACTCCTCGCCACCGTACCTCGCCACATAGTCGCACGCGCGAACGCATCGCTTCAGGACGTGCGCCAGCTTTCGCAGAGCCATGTCACCGGCAGGGTGTCCATGCGCGTCGTTGTACTGCTTGAAGTGGTCGATATCGATCATGATCAGGTTCACGCACCGACCATAGCGCTTCGCCCGGCTGACCTCCGTCTCGAGCAGCTGGTGGAAGAAACGGTGGTTGTAGAGTTCCGTCAGCCCGTCCTTGCGGGACAGCTCTTTGTAGAATTGGCCCTCAGCGGCTTGACGCCTCAGCCGGCGTTCCTTGACGACGTTCGCGACGATGATGCGGATCTGGTCGATGTTGAAGGGCTTCGTTATATAGTCCGCGGCGCCCAGTTTCATCGATTCGACCGCGGTCTCCATGGACGCATAGCCGGTCATCACGATCACGTCGAGATCGGTGGGCATCTTTCGCGCCGCCGCGACCACGCCGAGCCCGTCCATCCCCGGCATCACGATGTCCGTCAGTACGATGTCGAACGCGTCAGCCTCCAGCCGCTCGACCGCCTCGTCGCCCGAAGCCGCCAGTTCGATCTCATACCCTTCCTCGCTGAGAACCTCACGCAGGAAGGTCCGCATCATCTCCTCGTCGTCGACGATCAGCAGACGCACGGGGCGGCAGAGTGCCGCCTCGCTCTCGCCGTCGCGCGGGTCCAGTGCGGGGTTTGCTCCCTCATGCTCGATCAACAGAAGTCTCCATCCGCGTGGGGGTGTCGCCGGTTCTCGCGCCATCGGGCGCCGCCGGAATGAGCACCGTGAATGTCGTCCCTCGACCCTCAACGCTCTCCACTTCGATCTCTCCACCATGCTCACGAACGATGCCGTAGCTCACCGATAGACCGAGACCGGTGCCCTGTCCCACCTCGCGCGTCGTGAAGAACGGCTCCCAGACCCGTTCCAGATTGGCCCCCGCGATCCCGCTGCCGGAGTCCTCAAACGACACGGTGACCATCCTGTCGTCCGATCCGTCTCCTTCGAAACCGGTTCGGATGATGAGGACGCCTCCCGACTCCATGGCGTTTCGGGCGTTGACCACGATGTTCATGAACACCTGCTGCATCTGAACGGGACTGCCCACCACGTTCGGAACGGCGGGGTCGAGTTCGATACGCAGATCGATCCCGCGCATCCTCAGCTGATCCGCCGTCACGCGAATCGTCGCGCTGACCGCCTCGTTGACATCCATCATCTCCTTGCTGCACCCGGCGGCCTCCGCGAAGGTGAGCAGATTCGCCACGATGGTTCTGCATCGCTGGGTCGCGGTCTCGATCATTCGCATGTGGCCGGCCAGGGTGCTCCGCTCGTCCGGCCCGATCTCGCGGTCCATCCAGCGTTCGAGGTGCTCGATATCGTACTGCACATATCCGAGGATCCCGCCGAGCGGGTTGTTGAGTTCGTGCGCCAGGCCGGCTGCCAGCTCTCCGACCGCCGCGAGCCGCCCGGATTCGACCATGCGGCTCTGCACCTCGGAGAGCTCCATGGTCCGCTCTTTCACCCGACGTTCCAGATCCGCGTTGAGGGCAGCGAGTTCACGCTCCGTCGCGCTGAGACGTGCCGTGCGTTCCTCCACCCGCTGTTCAAGCACACGGTTCCAGTTCCTGACCTCGGCGGTGCTGCGCTCGACCCGTTCTCTCAGAACCGCGCTCTCGAGTGAACGCGCCACCTGGGAGGCGAGTGTCTCCAGAAACTCCCTCGTCCATCGCTGCCTCGCTTCATCCCCGTCGAACGAGATCGCCATGGCTCCGATGAGATGGTCCCTGGCGGAGAGCGGTAGGACGATCCATGAGATATCGTCGGAGTCTCCATGTGTGACGGATCCCGCCGTCCCCGCCTCGCGCTGTCCGTAGCGGTCAGCGTTCTCCAGCGACATGCTGCTCACCATCGTCGTGCGGTTCGCCAGGACGCGTCGCAGCAGCTCCTGCCCGGCCCCCGTCGCCTCAGCCTGCGCCTCCTCGCGCTGCCCCGAGACGGCTTCGCAGTGTCCCGTGGTCTCGCTGGCTACGACGAGCCGCACCTGGCGTGCACGCGTCCTGCAGCGCACCAGATCCGCCATGGCGTCAGCCAGCGGGTTCAGTGCCAGGGAGCGCGCGGCGAGCGCACCGACCGACGTGAGAAGCTCCAGGTGAGACACCTCCCCGATCAACTGCCCGCGCGTGTCCCAGAGACTTCGCGCCGCTGCGCCGGAGACGATCAGTACGATCGCGAGCAGCGGGAAGGTCGCCGGCTCACCCGGCGTGTAGCACGCGACCATCAGCATCGCAAGCGGCAGCATCGCCAGCTCGACAACGATGCCGCGGCCGGCCAGCCACTGGACGTAGTCTCTCGGCGACCAGGTCGTCCTCAGTCCCGCCCCCGCCGAGACAAGTGAGTTGATCACACCGTATGTTCCGAACATCGCGGTGAACGTGAACACATCCTGTATCGCCATCCCCGTCGGCGGAGTCCGTCCACCGATGAGACCGTAGACGATACCGGCCGCGCCCACTGCGATAAGTCTGACCGAGAGCTCTCGTACGGCCTCCGCCGGATGTCGGCGATAGACGACTCCCTCGAGCACCACGCCTGTCGTCGCCACGACCCAGAGGGCGATGTTCGTGCCGAACAGCGCAATGCTCGCGACGTACACGGCCGTGCTGAACGATACGTGCATCCGTCTCTTCGTCTGGAACGCGAAGAGCCCGGTACCGAGAGCGAGCGCGCTCATGATGCCGATGGCTCCCCAGTCGAGCGCTTCGAGTCTGGAGAGTGCTAGAACCAGCAGCGCAAGGGCGACCGCGGTCGTCGCGATCGTCATGCGTCCCCAGCGTCGTGGGTCGTGGATGGTCGCACCTGAATCGGTGTCTGCCCCGAGATACATGGACCCCCCGCGCGGTCGCACCCGCTCTGGCCGTCACCTTGCCGCCTCCGCCTCACCGTCTGGGGACACGTAAGTGCAAGTGGTGTGCCATGGTGGAACACCATGAACGGGGCTCGTTCATACGGGTCGGACGGGCCGAAGAGGCAATGGCATGCGGTTTCTTGGGGGATTTCCAGTGATGTGGGCGTACCGGCGCGACGCGGGGATCATGCCCCGAGTCGGTCCTCATCCTCACGTGTCCCTGCATCGTGCTCGATGTCGATGGTGATCGTCAGCCGGCCGTCGGGCAGGCGAAGCGCTTCGAACCTGAGTTCGGACGTGCCCGGCTCCAGATGCCAGGGCCCGAACCGACCATCGAGGTCGACGGACTCCGGCCCGTGGGAGACGCTCGCACCGCGTAGTGCCACCGACATGTCGAGGGCCGGCTGGTCATCGTGGAGCACGCGCCCTATGAGCTCGGAGCCGCTCGAACAGCCCGTCACCTCGCAGTCGAAGGAGTAGCCACCGTCGCTCTCCCAGTGCAGCGTTACCGGCGCCTCATCGGACCGCACACCGGCGAGCGCGGGCTGGCGGGCATCGAAGCCCGTCAGCGCTGCGAAGTTGGCCGCGGATTCGATCGATCCCCCGACGAACCTCAGCGCTCCATCGGCGAGTCGGAACAGAACGCGGCTCCGCTCGCTTCGCAGCTTCGCGAGCGTCGCGGCCACGACGTCGTCATTCCCCAGTGGGGCGTCGTTACGGCGAGCCGTCATGAGACCGGAGAGTTCGTCTCTACAGATCGCACAGTGCGTCGCATGTCTCTCGAACGCCAGACGCTCGGCCGGATCCAGCGCCCCATCCAGGAATGCTCCTGCGTCGTATCCATGACCGCACGACCCATCGCCGCCGGTGCAGCCCGTGCGAGCGGCATCCTCGATCCGACCGTCGACGGTGGATGCCGACCGCAGCGCCGCAACGAGCCGCCCGAGAGCAAGCATCTCGGCGGCGCATGCGGGGCACTCGGTGGTGTGTTCCCTGAGCCGGCGAGCGTCGTCGGGTGCTGCACGACCCTCCGCCAGTGCCAGCAGCAGGGCTCCATCCGGACAGTGATCGGTCACCTGATTCCCTCCTGCATCTCGCGAGCGATCCCTCCGACGGCGCGGAGCTTCGACAGGGCGCGGTAGACCATCCCGCTGACCGCACCGACCGTCATCTCGATCGCATCGGCCACGTCGCGGTACGTGTGTCCCTCGAAGTAGATCAGCCTCACAGCCAGAGCCTCCCTCGGATCAAGAACCTCGTCGATCGCCTGCTCGAGCGTCAGTCGGAGATCGATGATCTCCTCGCTCTCCCTCGCACCGCTCTCCTGACGCGTCGGGTCCGGACGCTCTTCGTCCACTTCGTGCACCTCGCCGCGTCTCGTGACACGTCGGAGCCTGTCGATGCAGACGTTTCTGACGATCCGATATATCCAGGTCTCGAGACGGCAGCGGCCCTCCCAGGACGCCAGCGAGCGCGCATCGTGGCGCAGGAGCTTGTAGAGCGCATCGGAGAAGAGCTCCTCCATCTGGACCCCGTCCCATCCGGCCGCATAGCGCTCGTTCACGCGGTGGATGGCGCTGAAGATCAGGCGCCGATACCGCGTCACGAACTCCTCCCAGGCCGCCTCGTCCCCTCCGACAAGCCGGTCCACGAGTTTCCTCGCGCGCAGGTCGCGTTCGCTGCTTCCGGTCAAACAGGCCGTCCTTGTCATACACGTCTGACGCGCGCGTTCGCCTCTCTCTTCGCGGCTCCCGTCTCCCGATCGTCTTTGTTTCGGGGACTAGCGACGCCTCGCAGCGGCGCGCGCCGGGGCCGTCGTGGGGTCACCGTAGAGCACGTATCCTGCCCATGTCACCGAACTCTCGGCCGAGGAGGCGGTTCGCGCCGCCTGCATCGCAACACCGAGCGTGGCTCCATCGGCTATCGCGCGATAGAAGGCTCGAGCGAACACCGCACCGCCCCGATCGCTCAGATCCCAGAACGGACCAACATACGCGCCGGCGCCCCAGCTGAGAAAGGCCTCAGCGAGTGCGCTCCCCATGCCGCCTTCGCGGGCGGTCGGCACACATGCGTTTGAGAATACGAGCACGGGCGGGTTCGGTGTGGCTCGGAGTTCCGCTGGTGCGGCCGTGCCTCCCGGAAGCGACCAGGCGGCCGCTCCGTTCTGCGAACGAGCGCCGTGACCCGCGAAGTGGATGATGTCGAATCCCTCGTCCAGAAGGTCACCGAGTTCCGCCGGGGTCCGCGGCGTTCTTCGCACGATGCGAAACACGTCGGGACGCTGTGCTCCGATCTCCATGATCTCGGCCGCCTCGCGGGATGCCTCGGGCAGCCCCCGTCCCGGCGTGTCACTCTCCAGATCCGCCAGAAGAAGAATACGGAGTGGCAGCCGAACCTCGTGCGTTCCCCGTACAGCGGAGACGGATACGACCGCCTGCCGCGACATCGCGAAGAGCTGCCAGAGCGGCCCGCTCCCTTCCCGGAGAACGGCCAGTTCCCATGGAAGGCCTGCGAGCTCCGCGGGGACGCGCAGCAGCATGTGGGATGCACGGGAGTCGAGGATCGCCCGTGAGGGAGCCGTCCCCGCGCCCATCAGCTCGCCCAGCTCACGCCCGATCGCGAGGAGCTTCCGGCGAGTCTCCGCGCCGGAGGCCTCCGTCGTAGCCTGGTGGCCGCCGCGCGACCCACGCCGCCCGAGTCGAACGAAATCATCGAGGATACTCACCTCACGAGCCGCGTCCCGTCTGAGTTCGTGCTCCTGTCCGACCGCGTTGTGACCCTCGGCCACCGCCACGGTCAGACCATCGTTCCCGCGCACGCGGAGCTCGATGTGCTCGACCAGGAGCCCCTCCACGCCGGCCACTCGGCGCCGGCGACTCCGCAGCACGAGCACCGTCGTGAGCAGCGTGATCAGCCCGATCCATAGCGGCGACCTGAATGCCTCAAGGGCATCCGCCACCCGGCCGTAGACGGCCGCTCGACTGCTGTAGTCGATGACCCGGAGGATGGTCCAGAGGACCGCCAGAGCGGCGCCGCTCCAGAGTGCGGCCATCATCCCCCGTCGGCCGGAGACGGACGCGGATGGAGGACGCGATCCCGGCCACGTCGACTCCAGGACCGTGTCCCGGCCGCACGAGACGCATCGGTCCGCATGGAACAGGCGCCCGCCGGACTCCCAGGTCTCGGAAGACGGTTCGGTTCTGCCGCCGCAGTGAGGACAACGTGACGTGAACATGATGCCTCGCACCCCGATCGTATCTCGAGAGACTCTTCACGCCGATGGTCGCACGCGTGCGCCGAACGCGCAAGTCGGATCCCCCCCCTCGAAGAACGGACTCAGGAGTCGGTAGGATGTGAGCAGGTGAGGTCGGTGGGTTCTCGGAGGACGTTCAGATGGCGCTCAGAGTGATCAGATTGACGGGTTCCTCGGCGCCGTGGTCCTCGCACATGCAGGCTATGACCTGACGCTCGTCGGAGAACTCTCGCAGCAGCTCGAGGGCACGGATGCGTCTCTCCGGGTCGAAATTGACGAACACGTCATCGAGAATGAAGGGGGCACCCTCGACATCCGAGAGGAACTCCAGCAGCGCGTAGCGGGTCGCGAGATAGAGCTGATCGACGGTCCCCGTGCTCAGGTCGCCCTGCAGCACGTTCGGCGGCGCGCCGGGTCGGTCGCTCGGGTTATCGACAGCGACGGCGAGATCGCGGCTCACCGTGACCTGCGCATAACGGCCGGCCGTGATGCGCGACAGAACACGCGTCACGATCGGTGCGAGCACCTCCGCCGCCTCCTCCTTCGTCGACGAGAGCGCCTGTTCCAGACCTGCTGATGCCCGCCCCATGACGGCCAGCCGACGTTCGATCGCACGCGTCTCCTGGTCGACCGTCTCAAGACGCGCCTCCAGATCCGGGAGGCTTTCCCCCTCCTCGTCGTGCTCGAGCCGCACCTCGTCCCGCGCCAGCGTCTCACGGAGCGACTTCTCGTGCTCCCGCTTCGTCTCAAGCTCGTCGCGGAGCTTCAGTACCTCGGCCGGCGGCAGGGCCGTGCCTGTGCCGCCGCTCTCCGCGAGAGCCGCGTTCAGTTCTCCGCGACGCCGACCGAGAGTCACGGCGCGTGTCTGGAGCTCCTGTTCAAACGCTTCAGGTTCCTGAGACTCACAGACCTCGGCCAACTGGGCGCGCGCGATCTCCGCCCGCTGCCATCGCTTGTCCTGATCCTCATAGAGACGCGAGAACTCCGCGAAGCTCGGAACCCCGACCTGCATCAACGCAGCCTGCAGAGCCAGTTCCCGCTTCCCGCGCTCGCGCGTCAGGTTGGCCAGGTCGCGCTCGTACTCACGCAATACTCCGAAACGTCTGAACAAGATAAAGAACGCCACCGCTGATCCGGCTGCGACCAGGCCCGATATCGTCTGAGGGACCGCACCGCTGAAGAGAAGCAGCGTGACGGTTATACCGACGACCGCGATCGCTCCGGCGATGAATGCGAGCAACCCGGTTCTCGAGCTGGTAGCGTCCGCCGGGATCGTCGATTCCTCGCGGAAGTCCGCGATCAACCGCTCGGTTGCCTCCAGCTCGCCCTGAGTCGACCTGACCCTCTCCGCATCCGCCTCGGAGATGCTGTCCTTCTCACCGAGGGCATCCGCGTGGTCGGATCGAAGCTGTCGAACGCGACCGATCGTGGCCTCCGCACGCGAAAGCTCGCCTTCGACTCGCTCGAGATCCGCCGTGATCTCGAAGAGCGCCTCCTGCTCACGCACGATCCGAACCAGTCGGTCGAGTTCCTCCTTGGCCGATGACCACTCCTGTCGTCTCCGTGCGTGTGCGGCACGGCGCGAGAGCACGATGCCCCAGCGCTGACCTACGTCCGCCACGCGTTTCGCCAGAGAGCTGCGCTCGTCCAGAAGCTCCTTCAGTCGACCCGGGCGCTTCGCCGGTCGCTCCATCCCGACTCTCAGCGCCGCGATCTCCTTGTTGATGTTGCTGACGACCGCCGCCGCGTCGACTCGTCCACTCGAGCTGGTCATCTTCCGCTCGATCATCGGCACGAGCTCCGCCCGTCGGTTCTTCCCGGACTGTCCGTCGAAGGCGGCCAGCTCTCCCTGGCGGACGAGCGCCACGGATTCGAAGGCCTCCTGGCTCCCGAAGCCGACCATGTCAGCGATCCTGTGCATCACGACGTCGCGGTCGGACAGCGTCTCGCCGCCGCCGGTCAGCTCCGCCCGCCCCTCGCCGAAATTCTTGACGAGCGTGTACTCGGTGCCACCGTGCTCGAACTCCAGTTCCAGTTCCATACCGCCCGAGCTTCCCCAAGCCTCCAGTGACTGGATCGCCTTGGACTTCGTGCTCGGATCGACGAACAGGGAGATGCCAAGCGCCTCCACGATCGTGCTCTTGCCGCTCTCGTTGGGTCCCACGAGCAGGTTGAGACCCCGTCGCAGACGGATCTCGAAATCGTCGAACCGCTTGAAGCGCTTGAGTCTGAATCGGCTCAGGATCACGAGAGCACGTCCTTCCCCTGCAGGAGGGCCACACCGAGCTGGAGCGCCGCCTCGAGTTCCTCGCGTTCACCGTCGCTCTCGGCGTCCGCAATCGAATCGCGCATCAGACGGACGTAACGTCCGATGACCAGCCGCTCCGGAAGCGCATCCATGTCCGTCTCGGTCAGACGGATGTGGTACGACTGCTTCGGCGGAAGAACCTGGAAATAGTCACCCTTGAGCTCTTCGAGAAGCAGCCGAGCGTCGAAAGACGAATCGAGCGGGATCAGGCCCGTCAGCGCGATACGCAGGATCGTATCCGGCTCCGCCGGCACTGCGGACCGCACGCGACGCGCCACCTCGATGGTGTCCTGCGCCCCGGCCACATCGATCGTCGTCTCTGCGACCCGTCGCGCGGCCACGGCCACCTGCGACACCTGTGTGCCGTCACGGCTCAGCGCCACGCGCGCGACGTATCCTGCTCCAGCCTGATCCGGCGCGACGATCTCCGGGGCGCCCGGATAGACCGCCGGCGCATCGCCCCCATCGATCTGTTTCCACGAGTGCCAGTGTCCGAGAGCCACATACGACCAGCCCGGCGCGCGAAGCTCCTCGCGCGAGATCGGGTGATCGTCGGGAGCACCAGGGACGAGGTCGACCGATCCGTGAAGCACCGCGATGTTGTAGTTGGATTCCGGATCCGGATGAAGCGAACGCATCTGGTGTTCGCTTGAACGGTTCGATGTGGGTGGTGAGCCGTGGATCGCGAGACCTGCCCTGGGGATGCTCACCGTGCTCACACCGGCGAGTCCGAGAACCGAGACTCGGTCTATCTGCTCGAACTCGCTCGCGTAACACTCATAGACAGAGCCCTCGCCGAGGTGATCGTGCGAACCCGGAAGGAGCACCACGTGCGCCTCGGAAGCCTGCGACAGCCTCGCGAGTTCACGCATGACGAACCGCACCGACGATGCGGGCGGTCGGTTGCTGTCGAAGAGGTCACCCGCGACGAGAAGGCAGTCCGCGTCCTCATCACGTGTCATGTCGATGAGTGCGCGAAAGGTCTGTCGGAGCTGATCCCGCTGATCCGAGGCCCGATCGCCCAGCCAGCCAAGCGGGGCGCCGAGATGGATGTCAGCAGTGTGAAGAATCGTCGGCACGGAACCTCCGGAAGAGACATACGCCGTGGTCGCGCAACATCCTAGGCGCGCACGCTCGAGGAGTCAAGCGGGCCGGTACCTAACCTTGCAAAGTTCGTTCCTTTATGCAAACGGTCGACAGGATGGCATCTTACGGCTGCAACAATGTGACCCCGGCGCGGCCGGACGTGTGAGGAGATTCACGTATCGACGGGCGACTCGCCGCAGCCTCGACCAGCCTGCTGCCCAGGGCCCCGCTCCGGTTTCTCAGACGACGTCTCGGTCCCGGAGCCGCGCACCTCAAAAGACGAGCGCCCCCGGGTCATGGAACCGAGGGCGCTCACATGGTACGCCCAGGAGGATTCGAACCCCCAGCCTCCTGATCCGTAGTCAGGTGCTCTATCCAATTGAGCTATGGGCGCGTCATGTCTGGCGGAGAGGGAGGGATTCGAACCCTCGGTACACTAACGCGCACAACTGCTTAGCAGGCAGCCCCCTTCAGCCACTCGGGCACCTCTCCGTGTCATTGCGTATTCGCGGTTCCGCCTGTCGCCGATGCTCTGGCGGAGGGCGAGGGACTCGAACCCTCAAGGGCGTGAGCCCGGCGGTTTTCAAGACCGCTGCCTTACCA
>CAZRAD010000034.1:0-20249 GCA_964597945.1 uncultured bacterium | reverse complement strand
GGCCGGGCTCGATGCGAGCCCGGCCTCTTCATGTCCGGCAGTTGGTGTTCGGTCAGGTATTCGGTTCCTCGAAGCCCGGGTCTCTTTCAGAGCCCGGGTCTCTTTCAGAGCCCGGGTCTCTTTCAGAGCCCTAGGTCCTCGCTGATTCCCTGCATCGCGGTGAGAGCCAGCCCGAGGAACTCCTCGAGCGGAATGCCCATCTCCTCGCACGTCCGGATCTGTTCTCGGCTCGCACCGGCTGCGAACCGCTTCGTCTCAAATCGCCGCACGACGAACGGCACGTCGACGTCCGCGAGCTTCTTCGTGGGATGCATCAGCGCGGCGGCCACGATGAGACCGGTGACTGGATCGGCCGCCAGCAGCGCGCGGTCCATGGACGATTCGCATGCGACGTGCTCATTGTGCGCCTTCACCGCATGGATGATCTCCTCACCCACACCCATACCCTCAAGCAGTTCAGCCGAGACCAGACCATGACGCTCGGGCATCTCCGCCGTCTCCTCAACGTCGATATCATGGACGAGGCCCGCCAGCCCCCACGCGTCCTCGTTCTCACCAATGCGCGTTGCCAGCCCACGCATCACAGCCTCCGTCGCCAGCATATGCTTGACGAGATTCCGATTGCAGACGCGCTCCGTGATCGCCTGCACATAGTCTTCCCGTGTCATTGGATCTCCTCTCCCTATTCCGAACTCCGGTTCTGTTCGGAACTCCCTTCCTGTTCGGAACTCCTCCTGCTTTGCGAGCCTACCCGACCTCCATGAGATCAACCTGCCCGCGGAACCTGCGCTCCACGACATCGACGACGGCGCGGCTCTCCTGTTCACCCAGGCCCGGATCGCGCTCGATGAGCTCGAAGGCATCCTCCCGGGCCTGGACCAGGAGTCTCGTGTCGGTGAGCAGATCCGCGACGGAGAACCGAGGGAGACCATGCTGCCGCACGCCCATAAACTCCCCCGGCCCTCGAAACTGGAGGTCGCGCTCCGCGATGACGAAGCCGTCGTTCGTCTCCGCGAGAACCTTGAGCCGTTCTCTGGCGTCGTCCGTTGCCGCCGGCCCCGCCATAAGGATGCAGTACGACTGGTGGCGTCCTCTCCCGACGCGGCCCCGCAGCTGGTGGAGCTGCGCCAGCCCGAACCGCTCGGCGTGCTCGACGACCATGACTGTCGCGTTCGGCACGTCGACACCGACCTCGATAACCGTGGTGGAAACCAGAATGCTGATCTCTCCGTCCGCGAACGCGCGCATGGACGCGTTCTTCTCCTCGGCACGCATGCGTCCGTGAACCAACCCCACAGTGACGTCCGGGAAGATCCGCCGATCGAGCTTCTTGTGCATCTTGGTCGCCGCGGCCAGATCCATCTTGTCGGACTGCTCGACAAGCGGGTAGACGATGAACACCTGACGCCCCTCGCCGACCTCCTGCCGGAGGAAATCATAGACCCTTCCGCGGGCAGCCTCATCGCGCACAGCCGTCCGCACCGGCGACCGCCCGGGCGGAAGTTCGTCGATGACCGAGACGTCAAGATCTCCGTAGACCGTCAGCGACAGCGTCCGCGGGATCGGTGTCGCCGTCATCACGAGGACATCCGGCGCTCCGCCTTTCTGCCTCAGCGCCGCACGCTGGACGACCCCGAACCGGTGCTGTTCGTCGATCACGACGAACCCGAGCTTCGAGAACTCGACGCCCTCCTGGATCAACGCGTGCGTGCCGACGATGATGTTCGACGCCCCGCTCCGGATCGCCTCGAGCGCCTCGGTCTTCTCATCCGCGCGCAGGCCGCCACGGAGCAGAATCACGCCGTGGCCCAGCGGCGCCAGCAGCGAGCTGATGTTCTCGTAGTGCTGTCGCGCGAGGATCTCCGTGGGCGCCATCAGCGCGCACTGCCACCCGTTGACGGCCGCCTGGTGCATCGAGGCGGCAGCCACCGCCGTCTTCCCGGAGCCCACATCACCCTGGAGAAGCCGGTTCATCGCCGCGCCGTGCTCCAGATCGCGGCGCATCTCCTCGATGCACCGCGTCTGCGCCGCAGTCAGAGCGAACGGAAGCGCCTCGAGGAACCGCTCGTGTTCGGTCTCGCTCCATGCCAGCGGCGCAACCGCCCGCGGCGCGCTCTTGCGGCGCTGACGCCGGACGCCCACGATGATCTGGAACAGAAAGAACTCCTCGTACGCCAGTCGTTCGCGGGCGACTGCCGCGAGCGACGTGTCGCTGGTGAAGTGCACATCGGCGATCGCCTTCCTCAGACCCGGAAGTCGGCGCCGCTCGACGACCCGGCGCGGCAGCGGGTCGACAACCTCATCGAGATGAGCATCCATGGCCGACTTGACGAACCGGCGGATTCGCTTCCCCGAAAGATCCCCGATCTGCGAGTATTCGGGAACGATACGCCCTGCGTGAACGAGCTCAGCGACCTCCCGGTCACCCATCACCTCGAACGACGGGCTGACGAACTCCTTCCGCCGCGCGTGCTTGTCGAAGCGGACCTCTCCGCTGAGGACGACGCGGTCGCCCTTCTTGAGCGTGTTGCTGAGGTAGGGCTGATTGTACCAGCGGGCGACGATGGCGCCTGTCTCATCCTCGACGACGGCCAGCATCACACTGCGTCCGCCGCGGCGACGCGAGAGGTCGGTCGAGAGGATCCGGCCGACGACCGTCACACGGTCACCGACACGAAGCCTGTCGATCTCGGCTACCGTGGACCAGTCCGTGTACCCGCGGGGTATGTAGTAGAGCAGGTCCTCGATCGTCTCGACGCCGGCACGACCCAGAAGCTCGGCGAATTTCGGTCCGACACCCTTGAGGTACTGCACTGGAGAGTATATGGTGGCTTTTTGAGCGATGCTCACCCCCCTGGCAACGTGAGGACGGTCGCATCCCCGTCCCATACCCCGACGCCCGGATTCTACGGGACGCGCGCCACCGGGTCAACGCCAGCAGTCATCAGGGAAACCGCTTGCAGAGCCATAGACGGTGTGCTAGATTCAGGTTCTGTCTTACTCATTATGGAGGTATCACGATGTCACGGAAGTGTGATATCTGCGGGAGGCATCCGCAGGTGGGCAACAACATCAGTCATGCCCACAACGTCACGAAGCGTCGCTGGTTGCCCAATCTCCAGAAGGTCCGCGTCGTGATGAACGGCACCCCGAGGAAGATCAGCGTCTGCACCAACTGCATTCGTTCGGGCGCCATCGACAAGTACAAGCCGCCTAAGAGAACGAAGGCGGAGTAGCGCCCGGCTGCGGACGCGTCCGCGCTCGGTTTCCTGTCCGCCGGACGTGAGATCGAAATGAGAAGGGGGTCTTCCGCGAGGAAGACCCCCTTGCTCGTCTCTCTGGATGGGCCGCGCCGTTCGCTAGACCGGCTTCAACGCCTTGGTGAGCTTAAGCGTCGTCCCGCTCCCCTCACCCATCTCGTAGTCGACCGTGTCCATCACCTGCCGCATGATATAGATGCCGCGCCCGGACGTCTCCATACAACGATCGGGATCCGTCGGGTCCATCACGCACGCGAGGTCGAACCCTCCACCCTCATCGTGGACTGTGAGGCCGAACAGCCCGGGCTCCCACTCGATGCGCATCGTGACCGTCTTCGACTCATCGCACTTGTTGCCGTGCACGATGGCATTGGTCACCGCCTCGACGACCGCGATCGCGATCTCCATCAGCGGCCCATCATCAAACCCCGCGAGCCGGCCGTAGCGCACGGCCAACTCGTCGACACGATCCAGGACACCGAAGTCGCTTGCCAGGACGAGTTCCTCTGAACCACCAGGCTGACTCATCGTCCTCCAGGATGCGCCGCCGGACTAGAAGGCTGCGAGAGCCTCGTCAGTCGTCGGGTGCGTGTCGAAGATGGTCAGAAGCTTCGTGATCATGAACAGACTCTGAATCCTGTCGGAGACGTGTGCCAGCTTGAGCACACCCTCTTCGCGCTGCACGCTCGTGTAGATGGCCATCAGCGTCCCGAGTCCCGTGCTGTTGATCCAGGGCACACCCTTCAGGTCGATGATGAACTTGCGCGCGCCGCTGTCGAGCAGACGCCGGATCGCGCCACGCACCTCGTCGCTCTCCGGCCCCCCGGTCAGATTCCCCGAGAGACGGATGATAGCGACCTCTCCCTCCATATCGGTCTTGACCTTCAATCTGCACCTCCCACATGTGCGCCTTCGTACAGCACGACCCCGCGAACGTACCGAAGTCGCGGACCGGCGTGCCACGCATGACACCGTTTGCGCGGATTCTAGCATGCACCGCCAGTTTGATGGAAGTGAAAACCGGTCAGGGAAGCGTGAAAACCAGCCATGGTGCCGTTGAACTGGTATGACTCATGCAGTTGTTCCACAGACGTGAGATCGCCGGACGCCACACGGTCGACAAGTGGCTCTGGGGTGGTGGGTGTACGCGGCGTCGCAGGATGAGCGACATTACTGACCGCTGGTCATGCTATTCTACACGGTGGAGGTCATGAGCGACAGACGACGACTGGCTTCATTGACGCTCGGAGTGGCACTCGTTCTCTGGACCGCCTACTCCCTTGTCTCGTCGGTGTTCCTGGGAGCGGGGACTTTCCTCGAGGCGTTCGCGACCAGGATCCCGACGCTCGACCTCGCGCTCCGCTGCGTTCTCACGTTGTTCACGCTGGGGATAGGGCTTCTCCTCTCGAGATTCTCGGCGGGCCGCGCGCAGTCGAGGACGCGCGACGACTTCGTGAAGGCCATCACGAATCAGGCGAACTGCGGCTTCGTGGTGACCGACCTCGAGGGAGCTATCACGTACGTCAATTCGTATTTCGCCGAGGCTCATGGTTTCGAGACCGACGAACTGCTCAGCACACGCCTCTCCGACCTTCAGGCGGACGACCAGCGTCCACTCGCGCTCAGCGCACACAGCGGGCTGAAGCACGGGCGCCCGTTCAGCGCCGTCGAGGTCCAGCATGCGCACCGGCAGGGCAACACCTTCCCGATGCTCGAGTCCGGAAGCGTCCTTCGAGATCATTCGGGTTCACCGATCGCGCTCTCCATGACCGCCATCGACCTTCGCACGCACAACGACACGACGCACGCGCTCGAGCGGCGACGTGCCCTCGAACGCGCCGTCTCGCAGGTCTCGAGCACCCTCGTCAGCGAGGTCTCGGTCAATCTCGACACCGTCCTGGGCATCCTCGGACGATCGGTGTCGGCGAGCCGCTCGATCCTGTTCCGGATGGATGACGCGTCCGGCACGTTCTCGGTGGCTCACGAGTGGCGCACACCGGGTGACAACGACAGGCTCAGCGTTCAGGAATTCGACACGGAGCTCCTCCCCTGGTGTATCGAGCAGCTCCGCTCCGGGAAGCCCGTCTTCTCCAGCGACGCTCGAAAACTCCCGGCCGGTATCGGCGCGGACCGCGGCACACTCCATACGCTGGGCGTGATCTCCGTGTTGATGATCCCGATAGCGACCGAGGACAGACTCGACGGCTTCCTCATGTTCGACGGGATGCTGACACCAGACAGCATCACCGATGAAGACGTGGCCATTCTGAGAGCCGCGACTGAGATGCTCGGCGCGAACCTCGCCCGCATCGTCGCACTCCGCGACGCCGAGGCCGAGCGGGATCGAGCCGAGAACTACTTGCACCTCGCTGCCGCCGTATTCGTCGCACTCGACGACGAGGGCAGGGTGAGCATGATCAACAGGCGCGGCTGTGAGATCCTCGAGGGAACCGAGGAGCAGATCGTCGGGGCAGACTGGTTCGCGAGCTTCGTGCCGGCCGAACACCGCGACGCGATGCGCGCCTATTTCGAGGGCATGATGGCCGGGACGGCGGACCAGAACGAGAGCCATGAGAACGAGATCACCACGCTGAAGGGAACCAGGAAGGTCATATCCTGGCAGAACACGCTGATCCGCGGACCGGGCAATACGGTCGTCGGAACGCTCAGCTCGGGCCTTGACGTCACGGACGTGCGTCGCGCAGAGAACGTACAGCGCGTCGCCTACGCCATCGCCGCTGCCGCGAATACGACGAGAGACCTCGATGAGCTCTACAAGACGATTCACTCCGAGCTCGGTCACGTCCTCAACACGGAGAACTTCTTCATAGCACTCTACGACCGGGCGACCGATACGATCTCGCTGCCGTACTTCGTCGACAAGGAGGACGACGGACGGTACGACTCGTTCCCCGCCGGCAGAACGTTGACGGCCTACGTTATTCGCAATAACTGTCCGCTTCTGATCGACCGCGCCGCCGGCGACGCGATGATCGAGAACGGCGACGTCGACCTCGTCGGTTCGGAGAGCGAGATCTGGATGGGTGTCCCGCTGGCGAGTCAGGGTCTGGTCATCGGCGCCATCGTCCTGCAGAGCTACGAGAACGCCGACGAGTTCGACGAGGATGATCTTGAGATGCTGAAGTTCGCATCGGGCCAGATCGGCGCATCGATCGACCGGCGCCGCGCCGAGGACCAGCTCCGATTCCTCGGCTCGATCCCGCCGCAGATCTCCGAGGGCATTCTCGTGACCGATCTCGACTTCAAGATCACATACGCCAACGAGGCCATCGTCACGATGTACGGATTCGAACGCGGGGAGCTTCTGGGAGAGACCCCCGATGCTCTGAACGCCGAGCCGCTCCGCGACGATACTCAGCGAGAGATCCGTGCGGCCGTCGCCGCCGGCAAGACCTGGCAGGGCGTGCACGTCAACCGCCGTAAGGACGGGAGTGTGTTTGACTGCGAGATGGTCATCTCGCCGCTCTCCGGCCCCGACGGGAAGCCCCTGTCGTTCATCTCGGTGCAGCGCGACATCACCGACCGGAAGCACGCCGAGGCGATGCTCCGCGCTCTCAATACCGCGTCCCTGGCGATGACGAGCGCCGAGGGACCCGAGGACGTGCTGGAGCAGGCTGTCAGGACGCTTCGATCCAGCGGTCTTATCGCGGACATTCTGCTGCTTGACGCGTCTCACGACACGCTCAGCTACGCCGCGACGGGAACAGATCCGGCCGCTCTGCTCCAGGCGGATCGTCTGCTGGGAACCGCAATGGCACGGATGAAGGTCCCCTATCGGCGCATACCGGCCCTTCGTTACGCGATCGACGATGGTCACCCGATCTTCGTCGATGACCCGGCGACGCTCCTGGCAGAGTCGGTCCCGAGAGGTTCGCACATCTCCCCCGCGGACCTCGTGCACGCACTCGGAATGACGCAGTCCATCGTCTCTCCGCTGATGGACGAGGGCGTGGTCTTCGGTATCTGCACTCTTCGCTCGGACAGCATCCGGCGCACCGACGTACCGACCGTCACGGCGATCGCCAACCAGATCGCGGCGACGTGGCGGCGGGCGAAGGTGCTGGCCGAACTCACGCAGAGCCTCGAGGAGCTGCAGCTCGCACAGGGACAGCTGCTTCAGGCCCAGAAAATGGAGGCCGTCGGCCGTCTGGCCGGTGGCGTCGCGCACGACTTCAACAATTTGCTGACAGCGATCACAGGATACACGGATCTGACGCTGCTCGGACTCGACGACGGCCACGAACTCAGGCCGCACGTCCAAGAGGTCAGAAAGGCGGCAGAACGCGCGTCCGGACTGACGCGACAGCTTCTCGCCTTCAGCCGGCGACAGCCCCTGGCACCGCAGATCCTCGCGCTCGGCGAGGTCGTCGGGAACATGAACGCGATGCTCAGACGCATCATCGGTGAGGACATCGAACTCGTCACCGATGTCGGACCTGACCTTCCGGGCGTCAAGGCGGACGCAGGACAGCTCGAGCAGGTCATCGTCAACATGGCGGTCAATGCGCGTGACGCGATGTCCTCAGGAGGACGGCTGACATTGAAGGCGAGCGCCGTCGAGGTTACCGAGGACACACTGGGTGAGTGCACGGACGCTCGCCCCGGCAGTTACGTACGGCTCACCGTCGAGGACAACGGTGAGGGCATCCCCGAGGATGTCCGCGCCAGGATCTTCGAGCCGTTCTTCACGACGAAGGCCCGCGGCCAGGGGACTGGACTGGGTCTCGCCGGTGCATACGGGATCGTCTGCCAGCATGAGGGGTGGATCGATGTGGACTCCGAGGTCGGCAGAGGTACCGCCTTCCACGTGCATCTTCCCACCTGTGGTTCATCCGCGGACGCCGAGGTCATCCGCGTCGAGAAGATCGAGGAGCGGGCAGGACAGGGCGAGCAGATCCTCCTCGTCGAGGATGAGGACGCGGTCCGCGACTTCGCTACCCGCGCGCTGACGGCCAGTGGATACCAGGTGACCGCCGCCGCGAGCGCTGAGGAGGCACTCGAGTTCTTCACAAGCGGCGACAACCGGTATGACCTTGTATTCAGCGACGTCGTTCTGCCGGGCAAGAGCGGAGTGACGCTTGCGGAGGAACTGCTGGCGCTCGACCCGAAGCTCGATATCCTGCTGAGCAGCGGCTACAGCGACGAGAAGTCGCAGTGGGGAGAGATCCAGGAACGCGGGTACGACTTCCTTCAGAAGCCGTATGAGCTCACGAATCTCCTCGACACGATCGGGAGGATCATCCGCCCGAACTAGGCAAGCAGCCCCGACGACAGCGCCGGGGCCCTCGATTGCTCTCTCAGCCGCGCGGTCTCACCGCGCGGGCGCTTGATCTCCGCCCGGTTTCAGCAGCACGATCATGCACCGCTCGGCGAAGTCACCGGCGCTCATGCTCGTCACGCTGACGTCGTCGACGTACCACCCCTCCTCTGAGACGTAGCCGTCCGAGACGAAACGGAACCGCACGATCGCGGTCTCCCCCTCGGGAAGGTGGTGCGATGGTATCCTCCTGGTCCTCCGGGTAGACATCTCCGGATTCTCCGTATAGCACATAAATGCAAGCATCTCAATGAGTTGCAACCTGCTGAACCGCATCTCGAACGTGTGTCTTGACTATCACCGTCCGGCGTGCAAGTATGGTGCAATGAGGTTGGCTGTAATCGGCACGCCACTTCCATACAGGGCCACCGCAGCGAGATGGTGCATGCTCGAACTCCGGCGCCATCGGTGGTACGGGCAGTCATGAACACGGGGAACAAGACACGCGAACAGCTCGCGGCCGAGCTCGCTCGTCTCAGGCAACAGCTTGCTGGCGCGAGAGACAGGCTCGACCTGCTCGAGTCCGCACGGCCCACAGAGGCCACTCGCGCAGCCCAGCTCGAACAGGATCTTCGTCTCGCGGGGGTTCTGGCTGACGCCGCGACCAAGACCATCGACCTGCGTGATGTCTCGCGCCTCCTTGCCCGGGAGATCCAACACGTCTTCGACTCTCACAGCGTCAATCTGTACGTTATCTCCCCCGATGGGAACGAACTCGAGATGCTCAACGTCGGTCTGACACCGGGCATCGTGAACGCTGCCGAGAGAATCCTCAAGGTCAAGATCCCTCTCATCCGGATACCGAGAAGCGATGAGAGCACCCTCTGGAAGGTCATCGACGAGCGCGTGACGCGCGTCCGGCGATCGGCCGCGGAGGTCGCTGCGATACTCCAGGAGTTCGCCGCAAGCGCTCCGGAGACCCTGAAGCGACTGCACGGCAGTGTCGACATGGTCGTCAATCAGACGATCAGGATCATGGCGCTCGAGTGCGCCGTACACATCCCCCTCTACTCGGGAGACCAGCCCGTCGGACTGCTGGCTGTTGCATCGCGAGAGCAGATGACTGACGAGGATGTTGACCGACTGGAGTCGATCGCTCAGCACGTGGCCTCCATCCTGTCGGCCGCACGCATTGAGCAGCAGTGGAGACGCGAACGCGAACGAGCTGACAGATACATGCAAGCTGCACCCGGATTCATGCTCATCATCGATACCGAGGGGCGCGTGCAAGCCATCAGCAGGGCCGGGTGCGAGATCCTCGGACTCCCCGAAGAACGGATCATCGGGCGCGATTGGGCCGAGTCGTTCGTTCCGGAACGTGTCCGGGAGAGTGCCCGCAGGAGAGTCTCAGCCGTTCTCGCTGGGGGGCCCGATGAGATCTTCGATGGTCACGCCCTGACGGCGCAAGGAGAGGAACGCCTCGTCCGCTGGCGGACGTCGCCGCTGAAAGACTCGAGTGGACAGACAACCGGCGTCTTCGCATCGGGCACCGATCTGACTCGCATCAGCGAGAGCGAGGAACGCGAGCTCCGCAACCGGCGGCGCTTCCGCGCCCTGCTCGAGAACTCGACCGACCTCACCTTCATCCTCGACGCCCGGGGGGCTTTCACGTACGTGGGCATGGCGGGAGCCCGGGCGCTGGGCTATGCCCCGGAGGAACTCCTCGGAACACAGGCTGCGAAGCTGGTCTATCCCGAGGACATCGATGGCTACATCGAGGCGCTCGGACTCGCAATGGCCTCGCCCGGACCGTCTCGAAACAACTCGCTGCGGGTCATGGCGAAGGACGGATCCGTGAAGACGCTCGAGGGAGTCGCGAACATGCAGTTGGATAACCCGGATGTCCGTGGACTCATCCTCAACCTCCGCGATGTGAGCGAGCGCGAACGCATGGAGGGGTCGATCGAGAACTCAGCCGCGCGCTTCCGAGCGCTCGTTGAGAACTCACAGGAGCTCATGATGGTCCTCAGCCCCGAACTCGTCGTTCGCTACGCAAGCCCGGCTTGCTCGCGCGATCTCGGGTACACGACTGAGGCGCTGCAGGGAGTCAGCTTCGAGGAACTCGTCCATGGCGCGGACCTCGACCGCAAGCTCTTCCAGACGTCGGATGTGAGCGTGGCTGGTCCGCACTCCGTCCGGATGCGACTGCGGACCGAGAACCGCCGGTGGATCCCCTACAGGGTCGTGGTCACCAACCGCATCGGCGATCCCGCCATTCAGGGCTTCGTCATCAATGCAACGCAGTGTGTGGGAGAACCGGAAGCGCCGGGGTCAGCGTAGTCAGCAGGCACCGCGAAGCGCCTCCCGCCCTCTCCCCACATCCACAACCTCCCACGGAAACACCTCGTCAACGTCGCGCTCGCGATGGACGAGCCGGATCAGGTCGACACCGGCCCTCGCCGCGGCTGCCTTCCATGGGACGTCCTCGAGTGCCACGATACGGATTACCTCTGCGAGCTCCTCACCGCCCCGCGCGAGCGCCGCCTCCCGCACCGCCTCACGAGGTCCGGCGCTCGTTGTCTGGACCCCGAGCCCCGCCAGAAGCCGTCGGGTCTCTGATATCGCACGGCGATGATCGCGCTCCGGCGCCATGGCCGCCCACTGAAACGGCGTCCTCGGCTTCGGGACGAATGGTGAGAGGCTCGCGGAGAGTCGCGCACCGTGCCGGTGCACAGCGGCCTGAATGCGCTCACAAAGATCGGCGACAGCCGCTGCCTCGTTCGGCCCGCCGCCCGGAAGCCCGGTCATGAAGTACGCGCGGATCTTCCTGATGCCGCCGGCCGCCAGACGCTCCGCAGCATCAACGACGACCTCATCGGTCACCGATTTCCCGATCGCCCGTCTGAGCGTCTGCTCCCCCGCTTCCGGCGCGATCGTCGCCGTCCGCACACCACACGCCGCAAGAAGCCCGGCGACCTCGGATGTGATGGCCTCCATGCGAAGCGACGAGATGTTGAGCTCCACATCGCGCTCGTGCAGCGCCCTGAGAATCTCAACGATATCGGGATGGTCGCCGAGCGCGGCGCTCACCAGACCGATTCGACGCGTCACCTCGAGTCCACGCTCGACCGACGCGATGACCTCCTGCACCGGCCTGAACCGCACCGGACGTTGGATCTCACCCGCTGCACAGAAGCGACATCCGCGTGAGCAGCCGCGAGAGATCTCCGTGAGGAACATGTTCCTGAAGTACGCGTCCGGTGAGACGGTCAGACTCTCGGCCCAGCGACCGGCCCAGGGTGCCGGAGAGACCGGCTCGGAGCGCGGCAGCGAGGGCACATAGACGCCGCTTACGCCGGATAGACGCCTGAGCTGCTCGGTTCTGCCCTCTCCGCGCCCCGCGCTCTCGTGGACCGCATGGACGAACGGCGGGATGAGTGCGTCCGCATCACCGATGAGGAATGCGTCGATGAACGGCGCGATGGGCGCCGGGTTGAGATGCGAGCAGACCCCGCCGACAACGACCAGCGGGCTCCCCTCCCCGCGCTCGCTCGCCAGCGGTTCCACGCCGCCGGCGGCCAGCATCCGAACGATGTTGAAGTAGTCGCCCTCGAAGCTCACCGAGAATGCCACGACGTCGAACTCCGAGAGCGCTCTCCGAGTCTCCACCGAGCGACCCGCCTCATCGGTGAAGCGGTCCGCCACGCCGGGCTCGGGAGCGACCCCCGCGAACCCGTCGTTCTCGACCTTCGCGGACGCCTGCGCCCAGAATGCTCGTTCGCAGTCGATGCCACGTATCTCGAGAAACGCGCGCAGTGCGGCGTGTACACCGAGATTGCTCATACCGATGGAGTACTTCTCCGGATACGCCAGCACGACGGATAGCTCGGGGCCATCGTGAACTGCTGCGGAGTCCCCACCGGCGCCCGTGAGAGGCGGCTCGGTCCCGCTGTTGTGACCGGAGCTGCGGCGTGTTCCGTCAAACGAAGGCAGCCACCGCTCCCGCTCAGGGAACGATGGCTGCCCGGTGTTGCTGGGGTGGCGACAGGTCACGCTCTTACTTTCTTCAGCTCGCCGTGCTTCGGCGTCCAATCGGAGAGCTGGGCTCTCGCGATGGGATTGCGCACGTCGATCTCAAGGACCCCTCTGAACTGCTCATCGGCCTCCGCGCTCCGGTCGACCCTTCGATAGGTCAATCCGAGCATGAGCCGCGCCTCGACGTAGTTCGCGTTGATGTCAACGGCCCGCTTGAGCTCCTCGATGGCCTCTGCGTACCGCTCGCCCGATATGAACCGGTCGGCGAGCTCACGATGCAGATCGGCGTAGCCGGGTCTGAGCGTCAGCGCCTTCCCGAGATGCTCGATCGCCTCATCCTCGCGTCCGAGGCGCGCCAGCGCCCGACCGATGGCGACATGCGCCTCGGCGTACTCCCCGTTGATGGTCAGAGCGTTGGTCAGCGCCTCTTCGGCCTCCGCGTACCGCTCGCGAGCGAGGAAAGCGACGCCAAGACCGCAGTGAAGATCAGCGTACTCCGGGTTCTTGACGATGGCGGCCCGGTACCGGTCGATGGCCGCATCGTAGTCCCCACTCTCGAGCAGCGCCTCCGCAGGAATACCCGGCATACTGCTCCAGAACGAGACGTCCTCGAACGCGACTTTGAACGCGCCGACCGCCTCACCCGTTTTTCCCGCCGCGAGGTCGTTCATACCGAGGTAGTAGTGCGCGAGCGGATACGATGGACACGCCTTGACGACGGTCTCGAGCTCCGCGCGGGACTCGTCCATCATCCCACGCTTGAAGTACGCGATACCCAGGTAGCAGCGCAGGTCCCAGTAGTCGGCGCGATGCTCGACACCCCGCTTGAGACTCTCGCACGCCTCTCTGTATCGGCCAACCTTGAGGAGATAGACGCCCCGGAAGAACAGCGCGTCGACGTACTTGGGGTTGATCTCGAGCGCGCGGTCGAGTTCCGCGATCGCCTCGTCGAATCGCTCCATCTCCCCATACGCGATGGCGAGACGACAGCGGATATCCGGGTATTTCGGCTTGATCCGCACGGCCTCTTCGAAGCTCGCGATGGCCTCGTCGGCGTTGCCTGCGTTGTACGCGGACACCGCGGAATTGAGCAGCTCCTTGAACTCCTCCTTGCCCACCGCCGCGCCCCGGAGCTCATCGTACGGGGGCTTGAGATACTGCTGGCACGCCTCCGAAAGGTGCGGGGTCTCCGGCACCGGGATATCGAGCCCGAGCTTCGTCGCGCGCTCGAACGCGCGACACGCGTCCTCGGTCCGCCCGGACTGCGAGAGCACGATCGCGAGATAGCAGTACGCCTCCATGTAGTCCGGGTTGATCTCGATGGCCCGCTCGAGCGAGGTCGCCGCCTCGTCGTGCCGCCCCTGCTTCTCGTAGATCACGCCCAGGTGATAGTGAAGATCCGGGTAGCGCTCGTTCTCCTCGATCGCTCTTTTGAACTGCGCCTCGGCTGCAGGCAGATCACCACGCCGGTAGAACGCGAACCCGAGATGCGCGTGCGTCTCGGCCGCGTAGAACAGCCCCAGCTGGTAGTAGGGATCCGACGGGTTCTTCGACTCCGCGATCGCCGATTCGAACTCCACGACCGCCTTGTCGTACTCGCCTCGGTTGTAGTATTCGATCCCCTTGTTGTAATGATCGCTCTCGCCGAGACCGAACAGTTTCGTGAAGAGCGACATGGGCTCCTCCTTCTAGGACACTAGTCCATCTGCCTGCGCAGGAACGTGGGGATCTCGAGGTCCTTCTTCGTGCCGCGGCGTGTGCCGCTCTTGGCGAACATGGCCGGTCTCGACGCCGGCTCCTGCCGGCGCGGGGCCGCGGGCTCGGAAGCCGGCGGATTGCGGCGCGCGGTCGGCCGCGGCGTGACCACCGCCCTGCTGGGCCTGGCGGGTGTCGGCCTGGCGGACCGTGCGGCGACACCGACCGGAGTCGCCTGCCCGACGTCGCGCACTGCGGGGCGTGCGGCCGGGCGAACATCCCTGTGCTCCGCCCTGTCCTTCGGCCTGTCGCCGATCCCGGTAGCGATCACCGTGATCCTCACCTTGTCCTTGAGACTGTCGTCGATGACGGCACCGAATATCATGTTCGACTCGACGCCGATGGCCTCGTTGACGACCATGGCGGCCTCACTGATCTCGTGAAGCGAGAGATCGCTTCCGCCGGTGACGTTGACCAGGACACCCCTGGCGCCGCGGATCGTCGCGTCCTCAAGCAGCGGACTCGAGATCGACTGCTGAGCCGCCTCGACCGCCCGGTTCTTCCCGCCCGAGATGCCGGTACCCATCACTGCGTCGCCCATCTCGGTCATCACGGACTTGACGTCGGCGAAGTCGAGGTTCACGAGCCCGGGGACCATGATGAGATCGGCGACACCCTTCGTCGCACGGAGGAGTACGTCATCGGCGATGCGGAAGGCCTCGCGCACGGGCGTGTTCTTGCTCGCCACGGCGAGGAGACGCTGGTTGGGGATGACGATAGCGGTGTCGGCCGCGCGCTTCAAGAGCTCAAGTCCCTCGACCGCCTGCTTCATCCTGAACTGTCCCTCGAACATGAACGGCTTCGTCGCCACTCCAACGACGAGGGCGCCCATCTTCTTGGCCATCTCGGCAACCGCGGGCGCCGCGCCGGTGCCTGTCCCGCCGCCCATGCCGCACGCGACGAACACCATGTCGGCGCCCTTGAGCACGTTGGCGATCTCCTCGTCGCTCTCGTCCAGCGCCTTCCTGCCGATCTCGGGATTCCCGCCCGAGCCGAGCCCGTGCGTGAGCTCCTTGCCGATCTGGACGCGTGCCGCGGCGAGCGAGCAGTCCAACGCCTGCGCGTCGGTGTTCACCGCCACGAAATCCACCCCGGAGAAACCGGACTCGATCATCCGGTTGACGGCGTTGCCGCCGGCTCCACCCACACCCACGACCTTGATCTTCGCGTTCATCTGCGGTTCGAAATCAAACTCCAGCTTCATGCTTTCTCCTCCAGCCCCCCGGTCGCTCGTCCCGGGAACCATCTCAGCCCTGCGTGTCTTCTTCCCTCTCGTTGTCATGGTGTCTCGCTCCGCGCCGCCTACAGCAAACTGTCGACCCAGTGCCGCACACGACTGACCGTTTCGTTCAGCCGACCGTCTCTCCTTCTCCGCCTGCGCTTCGGGGCGCGCGAGGCCGCTGTGACAACGCCCACCGCCGTCGCATGCGACGGATCGGCGATGGCGTCGAACAGCCCCGACACGCGGTCCGGAAGACCGACTCGCGCCGGCACTCCGAACACATCCTCCGCCACGCGCGCGATCCCATCGAGCTTCGCTCCTCCGCCCGTGATGACGACACCGGCGGGGGTCCGCCCCCAGAACTCCGAACTCCGCGCCTCGTCACGGAGCATCTCGAAGATCTCCCGCACACGAGGCTCGATAATGGCGGCGAGAACCTGTGTCGAGCTCTGACGCGGTTCCTGTCCGCCGATGCTCGGGATCTCGACGGTTCTGTCGGCGATCCCTGAGGCGCTCGCACACCCTGCCTCGCGCTTGAGCTGCTCGGCTTTCGATATCGGGATGCGCAGTCCGACCGCGATGTCGTTCGTCACGCACGCGCCGCCCCACCCGACAACGGCCACGTGTCGCACCGCGCGCCCGTGATGGACGACGATGCCCGTGCTCCCGGCGCCCATGTTGATCGAGAGCGAACCGAGCTCCGTCTCATCCTCGGAGAGCGACGCCAGCGCTGCGACGATCGGCTTGACGTAGATGCCGTTCTCTCGAACGCCCGCCTTTCGCACCGCGCGTCTCGCCGAATCCACGGCCTGTTCCTCGGCCGTCACGATATGAACCTGCGAACCCAGCCGCACGCCGGCCATGCCGATGGGGTCACGGATCCCACGTTGGCCGTCGACGAAGAACTCCTGCGGGAGCGCGTCCAGCACGATGCGACCCACGGGGAGCGCCAGCGTCCGCGCCGCCTCGACCACCGTCGCGATCTCCGCCCGGGTGATCTCCCCTCCGCTTCTCGATACGGCGATGACGCCGCGGCTGTCTATGCCGCGGATATGTTCGCCGTTGATGGCGACCGCCGCGGTGCCGATCTCGACCTCGGCGCTCGCCTCGGCCTCTGCCACGGCCTCGCGGACCGCGTCCGACGCCTTCTCCATGTTCACGATGACGCCGGCCTCGATGCCGGCCGCCGCGGACTCTCCGATCCCGAGAATCTCGGGGAGCTCCCGGTCCCTCACGTCCGCGACGACGGCCTTGATCCTGCTCGATCCGAGATCGAGACCGACAAGGATCTCGCTCTTCTTCACGCGGATCCCCTTTCCTGGCTGCGTGTCCTCATGGCGGCTTCGGCCAGTCGCACGACGACCTGGCCGTCGAACCTCAGATCGATCGATCTCGCCGATGCCCCTCTCGCCCGAAGGTCGGTGAGCACTCTCCACGAGTTCGACAGATCATTCGCATTTAGAGCACCGAGGCCAAACCTGATCTCTGCCCCGTCGGCTACCGTATAGATGACCAGACCCGACCCCGGCGCAAACCTGATTTCCGATATATCCATCCAGAGCGAGGGTGATATCTCCCTCGCTTCGTTCAACACGTTCAGCGCTTCATCCAGGAGCTCCGACTCGAATCGCTCGCCCGCCGCGGGTGGTGCGGGGACCCCGGTGATGAGCGGCACGTCCACGAAGGCGCTTCGATCGGCCGCCGGCAACACCAGCGCCTGATCGGAGACCTCCACGAACCCGTCCGGTCCACCCGGCACGATCGCTGCAGGGAGCGTCTCCTCGAGGAGGATCTCGATCCGATCCGGCAGGCTCCGGGACACGCGCGCTCGCGAGACGCGCGGCGACGACGCCAGCGACCGCTCGACTCCAGCGGGTTCGACGTCCAGCAGCTGCTCACCGATGCCGACACCGGCAAGCTCGACGACCTCGTCCGCGGTGAGGATCCTGTTGCCGCTCACATCGACGCGAGCAACGGCGAACCGTCCCGGCTCCGAGCTCCACGACGGAGCGAGCGCCACCATGACGCCGATCCCACCGACCAGAACGACGGCCGATACGATCATCGTGATCCGTCCCGCCCTCCCGAGTCGCCTTGCCTTCTTCCGTGTCATCCCCGCCGCCTCCCCCGCCGACCGACGATCTCGACCTCGAGCATGAGCTCTCTCCCGGTCCGCTCACGGACCGTCGTGAGGATCAGTTCTATGAGCTCCTCGACGTCCTCCGGAGCCGCGCCCCGATCGTTGAGGATGAAGTTCGTGTGCTGGTCGCTGACGACGGCTCCTCCGATACGCGCCCCGCGCAGCCCGGCTTGATCGACAAGCTGCCACGCGCGGACATCGCCCGGATTCCGAAAGACGCATCCGGCGCTCCGCATCCCCACCGGCTGCCCCTTCCACTTGAGCTCGAGGATCTCCTGCAGCCGATGCGATACCTCGGATGCATCTCCGCGCTCGAGAACGAAGCTCGCCTCCTCAACGGTGGCGCCCTCCGACAGACTGGCCGTCCGATACCCGAACTCGAGATCCTCGAGCGTGAGAGTCCTGCTCCCGTCGGCTGGGGTGAAGGTCGAGACCGTTTCGATGCGGTCACCGATGAACGTTCCGTAGCTGCCCGCATTCATGAAGACCGCCCCGCCGACGCTTCCGGGAATCCCCGCCAACGGTTCGAGTCCCACCCAACCCGACTCGGCGCAGAACGCGAGGAAGCTCTTCAGCGGCACGCCGCTTCCGACGACGATCCGGCCGTCACGCTCGCGCAGCGTCGAGAACGCCGACTCCGTCGAGAGGACGGCTCCCTCGATGCCTCCGCTTCTGACAAGGAGGTTCGTCCCCCGGCCGACGACCTTGACGGGCACGCCGTCGCCCGTCAGCAGCTCGGCGGCCGCCCGGAACGATGCGGCGTCCGGAGCCTCGATGTAGAGGTCCGCGGGTCCGCCGAGACCGAACGAGGTGTGTCTCGCCATCGGCTCGTCCCGCAGTACGGCTCCAGGTGCCAGCCGTTCGAGCGCATCGTATGTTCTCGATCCCACCTGCATCACTTCGTCCCACGCTCCTTGAGTCTCTCGAGCACCTGCTCGCCGAGCCGGTAGATGTCGCCTGCGCCGAGTGTGACGACGACATCGCCCGGCTCAACGATGCTCAGCACGTGCTCGAGGAGTTCCTCACGGTTCTCAATATACTCGGCGTTCCGGTGACCGAACCGGTTCGCGGCGTTGGCGATGAGCGCGCCGCTGACGCCCTCGATCGGCTCCTCGCTCGCAGCATAGACACCGGCTACGACGAGCACTTCCGCGTCGAAGAAGGCGTGGCCGAACTCGTCCGCCAGCTTCTGCGTTCGGGTGTATCGGTGGGGCTGGAAGAGAACGACGAGACGTCGGTCCCATCGTGATGATGCCGCCGCGAGCGTCGTGGCGACTTCCGCCGGATGGTGCCCATAGTCATCCAGTACAAGCACATCGTTGACCTCCCCTTTGATCTCGAATCGTCTCGAGATTCCCTCGAACTTCTTCAGGCCCTCCGCGATGTCCTCGAACGCCACTCCCAGTTCGAGCCCCACCGCGACCGCCGAGAGCGAGTTGTATACGTTGTGAAGACCCGGCATCCGGATCTCCATTCTGCCGAGGTTCTGTCCGCGGTACGTAATGGTCAGACCGGTCAGCTCTCCGGCCGGCTCGACATCATGTCCCTGGACATCGGCCTGGGTCGTCAGGCCATAGGTCACGACCCTTCTGTGAATGTCCGGAATGATCGACTGGATGTTGTGCTCGTCGAGACAGAGCACCGAGCATCCGAAGAACGGCACGCTGTTGGCGAACTGCGTGAACGCCCTCTTGATCTCATCGAGTCCCGAATAGTAGTCGAGGTGCTCCTCGTCGACGGTCGTGATCACCGCGATGGTCGGAGAGAGCCGCAGGAACGACCCGTCGCTCTCATCGGCCTCGGCAACGATGTACTCGCTCGTCCCGAGCCGTGCGCCCGTCCCCATGGTCTTCACGGTCCCACCGACGACGACCGTGGGGTCCAGCCCTCCGGTCGAAAGCACCGATGCGATCAGCGACGTCGCCGTCGTCTTCCCATGCGTCCCGCCCACCGCGACCGAGTACTTCATCCGCATGAGTTCGGCGAGCATCTCCACGCGCGGGATGACCGGAATGAGGCTCTGCCGCGCGGCCGCGACCTCCGGATTGCCCTCGGGGATGGCGGTCGACGTCACGACCACCTCCGCGCCCTCGATGTTCGCCGCATCGTGTCCCCGGTGGATACGGCCGCCGAGGCGCTCAAGGCGGTCCGTGATGTCGTTCCTCCTCAGGTCGGAGCCCGAGACGTCGAAGCCCAGATTGAGCAGGATCTCGGCGATTCCGCCCATCCCGACCCCGCCGACACCGACGAGATGCACGCGCTTCACTCTGCCGAACATCGTGACCATGTCTTCCCTGCTTCCCCGTTCATCTGCCTCAACCGCGTTTGCCGCTACGCCCCGCCCCGACCCCTGGCCAGCGCCAGGACGCTTTCGGCGACCCGACGTGCAGCGTCGGGCCGTGCCAGCGTCCTGGCCGCATGTGCCATGCGTTCCAGCCGGGTGCGATCGCGCAGGAGCTCCTGTATGCGTCGGGCGAGGCTATCGCCCGCTAGCTCCCCATCGGGAATCACGACTGCCGCCCCGGCGGCCTCGACCGCCCTGGCGTTCTTCATCTGGTG
>CAZRAD010000033.1:0-20751 GCA_964597945.1 uncultured bacterium | reverse complement strand
GCGGTCCTCGTCAGCCTCCTCGCGTTCGATGCGGGCTATCAGGAGGCGCTCAAGACGGATATCGACCGCATGGGATATCAGGTGCTTGTCACCGCCAAGGGATGCCCGTACGAGGCCGCGACACTGATGCTCAAGGGCGGCGGCGGGCTCCGCTACATGGAGGAAGAGGTCTACGACCGGATCGTCGTCGATCCGCGCATCCGTCAGATCGCCCCACAACTCGTCGCGACGACATTCGATGACGGGAGCGTGATGATGTTCGTCGGGATCACCGACGCATACGCGGACCTCAAGCCCTGGCTCGAGTATCGTTCCGGCGGCTGGTTCACAGGTGGACGCGCGGACGAGGCGATCCTCGGATACGAAGCGGCTGAGCTCGAGCAGCGCTCGGTCGGCGACCGCATCTTCGTTCCGGGCGCAGACAGGCTCCTGACGGTCGTGGGCGTGTTCGAACGCACGGGGACGCAGGACGACGGCGCCGTCTTCATCCCTCTTCACACGGCCCAGGAGGTCTTTAACCTCCAGGACAGGATCAGCGGTATCGGCATCCGTCTCAATGACATCACGGAGCTGACCCAGTTCGAGGAGGACCTCTACGACGAGCCCGGCATTCAGGTTGTCAGCATGGCACAGGTCAAGGGCACCATCCTCAATCTCATCGCATCGGCCCGTGTTCTGGCCAGCTCGATCGCGGCGATCGCCATCGTCGTGGCCGTCATCGGCGTGATGAACACGATCCTCGTCTCCGTGTTCGAGCGGACGAAGCAGATTGGCGTCATGAAGGCGATGGGCGCCTCGAAGCTCGATGTGTTCAAGATCGTCTGGGCCGAGACGACGCTGGTCTGTTTGTTCGGTGGAATCGCGGGCGCGGTGCTCGCCGTCGTGGGCGGCGGCTTTGCGGAGCAGATCGTCAGGAGCATCCTCCCCTACGCTCCGAGCGGCAAGCTGATCGCCGTCTCCATCCCGCTGATCCTCGTCGCGCTTGCCGGCGCGGTGGCGACCGGGTTCGTGGCCTGCCTGTACCCCGCGGCGCGCGCCGCATCGATGAAACCTGTCGAAGCCATCAGAAGTGGAGAGTGACACATGAGCATCTCGATCGTGGACTCAGAGACAACGAACGCCGCACACCGATACGACGACGGACCGGCCATCGCAGCCAGGGGTCTCAGGAAGACCTTCGCGCTCCCCGCCGAGGACGTCCACGCGGTCGACGGCGTCGATCTTGACATCGAGCGCGGCGAGTTCGTTACGATCATGGGACCGTCCGGCTCCGGGAAGACGACGCTGCTCGACCTCCTCGGCGGACTCGAAACGGTCACGGACGGAGAGCTGATCGTTCTCGGTCGCGACATCTCATCCGCCAGGGAGAGCGAACTGGTCACGCTCCGCCGCGGCAGGATCGGCTTCGTCTTCCAGGACTTCCTGCTCCTGCCCGAGCTGACGGCCATTGAGAACGTGGCGCTCCCGGCGACCTTTGCCCGGCGACCGCCCGACATGGCAACGGCAATGGCGCATCTTGTCCGTGTCGGCCTCGAGCACAGAGCGTCGCACCTCCCGAAGGAACTCTCCGGCGGTGAGCGCCAGCGTGTCGCGATCGCACGAGCACTGGCGATGTCGACCGACCTTCTGCTTGCTGATGAACCAACCGGAAACCTGGATTCAAGGAACTCGAGCGATGTCTTCGCGCTGCTCCGCGAGCTGAATGAGCGCGATGGACTGACGGTCGTCGCGACGACGCACGACGAGAAGCTCGGCGCCACGGCCGACCGCTCCATCCATCTGTGCGATGGTCGCGTCGTGATGTAGCCGCGTCCTGAGAGCCCGGCATCGCGAGCCCTGCAGGGGGCCTCTCGGTCCTTCGCCAATTGCCTGCCCCGAACCAATCCACGCCTCTCTGCGCGCTTGACATATACAGTCTCATTCGCTATAATGACTCAACTGCTGAGGTTGCGAGCCCAGTCAGCTATGGTGTTCTGCAGACACGAACCCTCAAGCGCCACAGGACGCAGAGAGGAGAGTCGCAGATGCGTATGCTGCTTGTGCTTGCAATGGTCGCACTCCTGGCCGCCACAGCCCCCGCCGAGGAGATCTTCGTCTGGTTTTACGGTACCGGCGTCGGGGACTTCATCTCGGACAGCCCCCCCATCTTCAACGGTGTGATGAGCTCGGGTGGTGACATCACTGAGGGTTCCTGGTCCATTGCCGTTGCCGATGCATCGTGGCCCGACACGTCGGTTCCCGCGGCACGGACGCAGTACTTCTGGGACACCTTCTTCGCGGACAACTACACCCCGGGCACGCCCGGCTACTGGATCGGCTACATCGACGTCAACCACGGCCTGCCGACGCAGCCCGTACTCGACATCGTCGACGACACCTTCGGGGGCACGATGACCGGAGTCTGCACGATCCAGATGCTGGTCACGGATGACGACAACGACGGAGTGCTGGACGACGATGAATTCTGTCAGGGCAGCTTCAGCGGGTGCATCGTGATCATCCGCGAGGGGACAGGCATCTACGACGGCTACGCCGGCACTGGAAGCTACAACGGCTCGTTCACCGTCGACTGCCCCGGGTCCATGCATACGTGGAACTTCGGGATGTACGTCTGGATCGACAACGCCGCGCCCGTTGAGAACATGACGTGGAGTTCGATCAAAGCGCTCTACCAGTAGACGGCGCATTGAACGCTCCGGAATATCGAACGCTCCGGAGCACCGAGCGATCCAATGTGTGATCGAAGCGAAAGACCAGAGCCCCGCCTTCGGGCGGGGCTCTTCGCATTCACGTCAGCTCTCTGCGGATCGGTCGTCTGTTCAACGGGCTATCGTCGTTTCTGCTGGGCGGCCGGGAAGCGCAGTGACGGCGGCGATTGCGGCGAGATGCAGCGCTACGCGACCAGGAAGATCGGCACCCGGTACTTCGTCTTGGCACACGTCCTCCCCGAGTGGCGCATACTTGATGGTCAGTCAACCAGGGAGCTGAGTCAAGGCACTCAGTCCGAGGCATGGTCGGACGCGGCTCCCGGACTCGCGCTGGCCACCCCGAATGGTCTATAGTTGCAGGGTCAATGACCTTCGCCGAAGCTCATCCGGCCGCCACCTCCCAGGAGACCACTGCATGAATGCCAGGTCTGCCCCCCCCATCCTGCGATACGTCCTTCCTCTGGCCGTCGCCGGTTTCATCCTGTCAACGTGTGTCGCGGCGGCCGCAGACATCTCGCCGGATACCACGTGGGGGTTGCGCAGCGGCGCCTGCTTCGCGCAGCACGTCGGGACTGAGGAGCGTGGTTCTGAGTACGAAGTCGACAGCGAATGGCGGACCGGATTCACAGGCGCCGTGTTCGTGTACTGGCCTGCGACCGAACGCTTCGGCCTGCAGCAGGAGGTCGCCTACACGCAGAAGGGGTCGAGCCAGCGAATCGACGTGGAGATCATCGATATCCCCACAACGCTCGATGTGACCTACGAACTCGACTACCTCGAGATCCCCGTCCTCGCCCGCTACGCGATCCTCAGAAGCGAGCGCGCCGAGCTGTACTCCCTGACCGGTATGGCGATGTCGATCATGCTGACCAGTCACTATGAGCTCAGAGGAGAGGTGACTGACGGCATCGACACGGTTCAGGTCACGGCGGACGCTGACATGTCAGAGGTCGACCTCTTCGATTTCTCCGTCGTGTACGGTCTCGGCTACGAGTTCGAGGCTGTCGGGCACGACGTGTTCCTCGAGTACCGGTTTACAATGAGCTGGAACACGCTCTACCTGCCGACCTACGCGTACGTGCCGTTCGGTGACGAGGAGCTCCTCATCGAGAATGAGCCCGTGCCGCTGAAGAACCAGACCCACAGCATCTCGCTCGGAATCAGCTTTTAGGAGGGTCCAATGAGGTTCCCGTCCCGATCCGTGAGTCCGCTTCTGCCGCTGTTGCTGCTGCTTGCCGTCACCCCGGCCGACGGCTACGAACACTGGAACGACATCCGTCACAGCGCGCTCCTCCCCGACGACACGCTCGTCGTGCGGATGGAGAACCCGAACGGTGGCGGCGCGGAGAACTACGTCCTCTACGACAACAGCGGCATCATTGAAGGACTGATGAGTCACTCCGTTGACGGCCCGTCCACTCTGCAGGCCATCGTCCCCGGCCCGATGACCCATCCAATGTACTACGGCTTCCGCTTCGTCAGCGGGGACGGCCTCGACCTGATGCCGGTTCCCATCGCCGACGGTGTCGCGCCGGGTCCGGATGACCTCACAAGGGTGGCGACCGATATCACAGGTGATGAGCTCTTCGGGTACACCAATCTCGATCTCGTCGACTGCCACGTGAGCTTCTCGAGCACGGAGCTCTTCGCGACGCTGACGAACGCCGGAGGCGGATTCCCGGTTTCTGGAGGACTTGGGTTCTTCGGATACTTGCTCGGGGTCGCGAATCCCGCACAGGCGGACCCGGACACTGTGTTCGCGCTGATGTACACGTACGAGCAGGCCGGCATCATCTCACCGGGACTCTACAAGGTCATGGGGACGGGTCTCGGAGACCTGGAGAAGCTCGGAGACGTCGAGGTGCAGGAGTATCCCGAATCGAACACGCTCATGCTCTCGTGTCAGCTGAGCGACCTGCTGGCCGATCCCGACTTCCAGGCGTGGTACGAACCGGCGGATCCCATCGTCGGGGTTGCGGGTTTCACCCAGCGCATCACGCTCTTCGGGGGCCCGCAGGAGGCCGACCGTTCTCCGGGAGGCACATGCTCACTTCGCGAGTTCGCGGTCGCGCCCGGTCCGAACACGCTCCCGGTCCTTGCGGATCACCTGCTCGAGGGCAGTGGTCCGACGGCAACTGCCCGCATTGACTACGCGGACAGCGATGGACACTGTCCAGTCCTCGCCGAGATCGTCTTCGATGGAACGGACGCCTACCCGCTCTACCCACAGACGCTCGACTACACGGGCGCGGTCACCTACGTCACGGACGCAGGCATCGCTCCGCTGGCGAACGAATCCTGGTCGACCGCGGTGTTCCGCTTCTCGGACGATCTCTCGAACGTCGTGGAGTACGAGGTGCCGGGGTCGTCTGTTGACGAGACCACTCTCGTGCGCCTCGCTCTGCAGGTGAGTCCCAACCCGTTCAATCCGAGCACGACGATCACGCTCTCGCTGCCCTCGTCGGGACGCGCCCGCGTCGCCGTCTACGACACGCGCGGCGCACTCGTACGCACGCTCGTTGATGCTCCGGTCGGTTCTGGAGATTTGGTCGTCACGTGGAATGGACGGAGCAACTCCGGCCGGAGGGTCGGCACCGGAGTCTACCTCCTGCGAGCTGAGGCGCTCGGCGAGACGGTGCTCGGGAAGCTCGTGCTCCTGAAGTAATCGTCATCCTGTGCGGCTGTCGCGACTCGCGCGCCTGCTACAGCTCGTGAAGACGAATCTGCGAGCGCGCGGCGTCGAGCACGTGCTCGACCGTGAAACCGAACTTCACCGTCACGTCATCGGCCGGCGCCGACTCTCCGAAGCTCCGCATGGCGATGATCTCGCCGGTCCTGCCGGCATAGCGCTCCCATCCGAATGCAGCGCCCGCCTCGACAACAACTCGCGCACGTGTCTCGGGCGGCAGTACAGCATCCCTGTACGCGAGATCCTGCCTTTCGAAGAGCTCCCAGCTCGGCATGCTGACGACCCTGCAGGCAACGCCGCCCTCGACAAGCTGTTCGTGCGCCTCCACACAGAGCGCGACCTCACTCCCCGTACCGATGAGGATGACGTCGGGTGTTCCGACACAGTCCGCCAGGATGTATGCGCCGCGGGCGACCTGCGGCGGGGCGCAGCGTTCGCAGTCGATGACCGGCAGGTCTTGTCTCGAGAGCACGAGCGCGGCGGGCTCGTCACGAAGCGCCATCACCACACGCCACGCGTCGACGGTCTCGTTGGCGTCCGCCGGTCGCAGCACGATGAGGTCCGGCATCGCCCGGAGCGAGGCAAGCTGCTCGATCGGCTGATGCGTCGGGCCGTCCTCCCCCACACCGATCGAGTCGTGCGTGAGGATGTGCACGGTCGGCAGCCCCATCAGCGCAGCCAACCGAATGGCCGGTCGGGCGTAGTCGGAGAAGACGAGATAGGTGGCACCGTAGCTCCGAAGCCCGCAGAGCGCCAGACCGTTGACGACGGCGAACATCGCGTGCTCGCGGACGCCGAAGTGGATGTTCCGACCTCCGGGCGTCTCCGCCGTCAACTCACCCGCGCCGCCGAAGGTCAGCAGTGACTTGTTCGATGACGCCAGATCGGCCGAGCCCCCGAGAATCCACGGGATACGCGCGCCCAGCTGATTGAGTACGTCGCTCGAAGCAGTTCGAGTCGCGACCTTCTTCGGGCCGGGCTCGTAGACCGTGAGGTCACGGTCCCAGCCATCGGGCAGTCTTCGCTCGCGCATCTGCACGAACGCATCGGCGAGTCTGGGGTGCTCGGACCTGTATGACTCGAAGCTCCGTCTCCAGTCCGCGCTGAGCTCCCGGCCGCGCGCTCCAAGAACCGACGCGAAGTGCTCCCTCACGCCGTCCGGGACGAGGAACTGCGCGTCCTCCGGCCAGCCGTAGCTGCGCTTCGCCAGCCGGACCTCCTCCTCCCCGAGCGCCGAGCCGTGCGCGCTGCTCGTGTCCTGCTTGTTCGGCGCTCCAAAGGCGATGTGACTCCTGACGATGATGAGCATCGGGCGGTCGCGCGTGTCCCGGAATTCCGCCAGCGCCGTCTCCAGAGCGTCGCGGTCGTTCGCGTCGTCGACGCGGGCGACGCGCCACCCGAGGGCCTCGAACCGCGCGGCGACGTCCTCGGTGAACGCGATCTCCGTGCTGCCCTCGATCGTGATGTCGTTGCTGTCGTAGATCCAGCAGAGGTTCGAGAGACGGAGGTGTCCGGCGAGCGATGCCGCCTCGTATGAGATGCCCTCCATGAGGTCACCGTCTCCGGCGATTGCGAAGACGTCGTACCCGAACATCTCGAATCCGGGGCGGTCGAAGTGCGCCGCCGTCCAGCGAGCTGCAATGGCCATCCCAACGCTGGTCGCGACACCCTGCCCCAGCGGTCCGGTCGTCGTCTCAACGCCGGTGGTCAAACCGTACTCCGGATGCCCGGCGCATCGCCCGTCGAGCTGACGGAACTGCTTGATGTCATCCAGGCTCACTGCCGGTCGGTCAGAGATACTGCCATCGCTCTCGATGTCCTTGACACCGGTCAGATGCAGGATCGAGTAGATGAGCATCGAGGCGTGCCCCGCTGAGAGCACGAACCGGTCGCGGCCCGGCCAGATCGGATCGGCAGGATCGTATCGCATGACGCGCTGCCAGAGCGTGTAGGCGACGGGCGCCAGCGCCATCGGGGTGCCCGGGTGTCCTGAGCCGGCCGCCTCCACGGCGTCCATCGAGAGCGTTCGGATCGTGTCGACGCAGAGCTTGTCGATGTCGCGATGCTTCGGGTTCATGAGGCCATCCTGTTTCATGCATTGCAATCGGGTGAACCTTCAGTGTACCGATGAGTGGAGGGTTTGGGAAGCCGGGTCTTGGGGGATGAACGAAGAGAGGGGCCGCATCGCGACCCCTCTCACGTGGAGACCTTAGAGAAACAGACACACGACCGCTCTGGTGCTCAGGATCGTGGACCGCGCGTAACAAGCGGGCGAACTACTTCGTCTCAGTGGGAAGCCCTGCCTCGACCCACGCGCTGTAGCCCCCGGTCAACGGGTGTACATCTGTCCAGCCCTGACCCTGAAGTGCAAGCGCCACACGGGTGCTTGATGCTTCACTGGGTCAGGTGCAGTAGACGATGATCCGCCGGTCACGCGGGATCCGGGCGAGGTACGGCTCGATGTCGTTCGGGGGGACGCGCAGGGCTCCTGCCGCCTTGTCCGTCCCGGAGTTCCACGCGCCTCCGGACCGGGAGTCGAGGATCGTCAGATGCTCTCCAGCGTCCATCCACTGCCCCACCTGTGCGACAGTGACTGCGGAGACGCCTGAGGATTCGGCGCGCTGGGTCTCCTGCACCGCCGGCTGCCCGCATGCCGTGAGCCCCGCGATCAAGAAAGACAGCAGGAGACTCGACAGCACGATTCGCACGGAACTTCTCGGTCTGCTCATCTCATACCTCCGGGTGAAGAGAGGTCGCAGCGCAACCTCTCTTCCGTGAGACGTTCGGACACTCTAGAACCTCGGTGTGTAGGCGTGGCAGTACGGGCGCTGTCCCTTCCGCTCGTAGTAGTCCTGATGATAGTCCTCCGCCGGCCAGAACGTACCCGCGGGCTTGACCATCGTCGCGATGTCGTACCCCTTGTCCTCAAGGATCGCGATCAGTCGCTCCGCCGTGGCCTTCTCCTCCTCGCTCTCGTAGAAGATGGCCGAGAGGTACTGCTCGCCGATATCGGGACCCTGGCCGTTGTGCTGCGTCGGGTCGTGGATCTCGAAGAAGAACCGGGCGAGCTCCTCGTACGTGATCGTCTCCGGGTCGTACTCGACCTGGACGGCCTCAAGATGTCCCGTCCTGCCGCCGAGCACGTCCTGATAGGTCGGGTTCTCCTTCGTGCCACCCATGTAACCGGACACCGCGGAGACAACGCCCTCCTTGCCGGCGAACTGGTGTTCAACACCCCAGAAGCACCCGCCGGCGAAGTGAGCGAACCCCGAACCGGCCGCCGCGTCGTTCGTCGCGGGGGCTGCGTCCGGCTTGAACACCATCGAGATCGAGTTCACGCAGTGCCGGACGTTCTTGTCCGTCAGCTGCTCTCCCTCGAACACATGGCCGAGGTGTGCGCCGCAGTTGGCGCAGAGGATCTCGGTCCGTCTCCCGTCCGCGTCGGTCTCGCGCCGGACCGCTCCATCGATCTCATCGTCGAAGCTCGGCCAGCCGCACGATGACGCGAACTTGTCACTCGACTCGTAGAGCGCCGCATCACAGCGCTTGCAGTGATACGTACCCGTCTCCGAGTGCTCGTTGTACTCACCGGAGAAAGGACGCTCCGTCCCCTTGTGGACGATGACGCGCTCCTCCTCAGGCGTCAGTTCCCGGTACTCTTCGTTGCTCATGTCCATCTCCTGTTCCCCGCACGCCGTGGCGAATGGAAGTGCCAGGGCAAGCAGGATCACGATGCCCGCCATTCGTTTGAACACGGCTCGCTCCTTGCCTGGGTTTGTCGGACCACTGTGTCTTTAGATTCCCAGGCGCTCGGTCGGGTTCGCCTCGGCCAAAGTCACACCAGCTCCGGCAGCTGCCACTCCACGCGCCGGTAGACGCCGTCGCGTCGCTCCATCAGCCCGTTCATCACGAACTCCCGGCGGAACAGGCAGTAGTCCGGATGGTGCCGCTCGATGATCTCGTTGACCTCCTTCTCGGAGTACTCCCTCCCCTCGTCGAAGCAGTTCACCAGCCACTTGAGAATGACGAGTCGCTTCTTGTACCCGGCAGGAACGCGCGTGATCTGATCCCCGTCCACAAAGGCACCCAGCACCTTGGACTCCCAGGCATCGTACTCCACGTCGTCGGCGAGAGAGACGACGCTCTCCGCGCTGAACGAGGAGAACACGCGCTTGCTCATCTCCTGCAGGCTGTCCACGCTCAACCGGTAGAGATGGTCGTTGCCGTCGGTCCGCATGTCCACGAACCCGAGCGTTCTCAACTTGTCCAGGTGGTGCGACACCGTTGGCGCTTTGAGATCGAGAAGTGCTGCCAGTTCCTCCACCCCGCACTCCCGGTCGGCCAGCACACCGAGGATCTTGAGTCTGTTCTCGTTCGCCAGCACCTTGAAGAAGCGCAGCAGCGTTTCGATGTCGTGCTGTCCCACGGGTCCTCCTCGTTAGATGTGTATCTAATTAGAAATCTATCAAATTAGTTGGAGGCGATCAAGTGCGTTCTCGGCACCCACCGGGCGAACAAGAGGAAGGCCCACCTCTCGGCGGGCCTTCTTGTCATCACATCGCTGGAACGTCGAGGGGAGCGCCTCCCCGATTACTTCACAAGGACCATTCTCCTGCTCTCCGAGTATCCCCCGGCGTCCAGTCGGTAGAAGTAGACACCGGCCGCCGCGACGCGGCCCGCCTCGTTCGTGCCGTTCCACACGACTTCGTGCGAGCCGGCCTCGTCGGCTCTCCCGCTCACCAGGGTCTTCACCAGCTTGCCGGCCGGATCATAGATGCTCAGGGTCACCGAAGCGGGCTCCGAGAGGCGATAGCTGATCATCGTCGTCGGGTTGAACGGGTTCGGGTAGCACGGGTAGAGAACCGGCCTACCCAACACGACCTCATCTACACCGGTTCCCTCCAGGAACTCGAACGAGTTGATGTTGAAGCCCTCGACCGTCGGCACGAACCTCATCAGCTGCGTACCGGCCGAGAGCGTCACCGTCGCGGACACGGTCTCCCAGTTCTGCCACCCACCGGTGACCGGAACAGTGACATCGCCAGTCTTGTCCTGACCGTTGAACTCAAGGTGGAAGACTCCGCCCACTGACTGCGATGCCACACGGATGTCGATGGGGTAGTCTCCGGGGACCGGCACGTCGATGGTGTACTCGGTCCACTCGCCCTCCAGAACCCATCCGAGGTTGTACCCGCCACCGGTATCGGAGCAGGTCTCGATATCCACATCCTCGGACGTGCGGTACTGGTTTCCAGTGTTGCCCGGGTCGAGGTCGTGGTACGCCACACCCTCTCCACCGATATCGAAGTCCTCGGCCTCGACCAGCCCCGGCAGAGCGGTCGGCATTCCGTAGTAGGCAGCCTGCCCGCATCCGGTGCCGACGGTGATGTCGGAGACATCCTCAGCGAACCCGCCACCATCGTCGATGGCCTTCGCCGTGATCGAATAGCAGCCGTCGGGAACCGAGGTCCACGTGAACGTGTACGGCGACGTTGCATCCTCGCCCAGATAGGTCGTGCCGTCGTAGAACTCCACCGTCGTGACGGTCCCGTCCGTGTCGGAAGCGGCGGCTTCGAGGGTGATGTCGCCCGCCGGCGGATTGTCGCCCTCGGTTGGATAGGTGATCGCGATGACCGGTGAAACATTGCCCGTCTCCTGATACACCCTCACGTAGTCGATGACGTACTCCTGGGGCAGATCGGCGGTGATGCAGCCATTCTCGATACAGCCTGTGTAATTGCCGCCGACCGCGGCGTTGAGGATGATGAAGAACTCCTGGTCGAACGGCGCGTAGGGATTGCCGGGGGCTCCGTTGGAGTACCACTGCGTGTAGTGCCTCGTGTAGTAGTGGACGCCGTCGACGTACCAGCGGATCTCCTCAGGCTCCCACTCGATGGCGTAGATGTGGAAGTCGGCGGCGAAGTTGACACCCCCCGGCGAGTAGGTCCCACCCGAGTGCGTGTTGTCGGGCCAGCTGCCGCCGTAGTGGATCGTGCCGCCGACCCAGTCCGTGTTGTTCGCCGACTCCATGATGTCGATCTCGCCACTCGACGCCCAACCCCCGTAGACGCTGTACTGCGGCATCATCCAGAACGCCGGCCACATGCCGCCGCCGGTCGGGAGCTTCGCGCGCATCTCGATCCGGCCATAGAGGAATGAATGCTTGTCCCTTGTCAGGATCTTCCCGGAGGTGAAGGACCTGCCGCCGTAGTACTCCTGGCGCGCCGTGAGCGTGAGATACCCCTCCGAGACGTCGACGTTCTCAGCGCGGTAGTACTCGAGTTCATTGTTGCCCCATCCACACAGGTCGGGACAACCGTCACCGATGTCGATCGTCCAGTTGGCCGTGTTGAGACTGGTGCCGTCGAACTCGTCCGACCAGACGAGCGACATATCGGCGGCCGCCGGCGAAGCGGCAGAGACCACCACGATGGTGAGACTCATTGCGCAGCCTCTGAGGAGGCTCGTTCTGCTCCGGGATGTCATCGTTGTCGCACTCCCTGTACGGATTCGATCAGCTGGAAGAAGCAATCCTGCATTCACGCATATCCATACTCACATTATACACTTTGTTCGGCCCCCGTACAATGTGAATCAGCGTTGATGCTCTCATTCTCGGCCAGTGTTCCTGAGAGGCGTCAACATCCCGCCGGGCCGGAGTTGTCAGCACTGTGGTCAGCGGCACGACGGAGTGTCTCAGACGCACCACACCCAGATGCCGGGGAAGTGCTATACTGGCCCACTTGAACGGTCCCCTGAACCGCCCTCCGACTCGACGCGGCGGCTGCGGGGACCAACGACCTCACGGGACCGTGCAGCGCATCAGAAACAGCAGATGAAACAGGGATTGGACTGCCATGAAGCCACTGAAGCCGATCATCGTAGTAGCCGCAGCCATCGCTGTGGTACTTGTCGCGCACCACTTCATCCGGCGATCCGAGCCTCAGCAGCGCCGGGGTGGCGGGGATACGGCCGTAGTGGCCGAGGTCGTCGGCACACGCACGTTCGCCAACAGCACGGAGTCCATCGGTACGGTGTCCGCGAACGAGTCCGTCACGGTCACACCTCCGGTCACGGAGAGGATCGCCAGTGTCCACTTCAACGACGGGGCCTTCGTCCGGCAGGGCGACGTCCTCGTCGAACTGGAACACGCCGAAGAGTCCGCAGCGTTCGAGGAGGCGCGAATCGCCGTGGCGGAACAGGAGAGGCAGTTCGAACGCGTCGAGACCTTGCGACGGAGCGATCTGGTATCTCAGGAGGAGTTCGACCTCGCACGGGACTCCCTCGACGCAGCGAAGGCACGCGCGGCGGCGACCGAGGCGCGGCTCAACGACAGGGTCATCACTGCACCCTTTGCAGGCGTCGTAGGAATCCGCAGAGCGAGCCCGGGCGCGCTGGTCTCACCGGGAAGCGTGATCACAACACTGGACGACCTGAGCGTGGTCAAGGTCGACTTCAGCGTGTCCGAGTCGCTTCTCTCGGAGGTGGCCGTCGGTCAGGCCATCGAAGGGCGCGCGACATCATGGCCCGATGAGACGTTCTCGGGAAAAGTGACAAGCATCGACTCGCGTATCAGCAGCTCGACGCGCGCGATCGCGATGCAGGCGCGCGTTCCGAATCCGGACGGCAAGCTCAGAGCCGGAATGCTGCTCACGCTCGAGTTGACCTGTTGCCCACGCGAGGCGCCGGGCATACCCGAGAAGGCGCTCCTCTCCTACGCGGACAGGCAGTACGTCTACGTCGTGCGCGAGGACCAGACCGTCGAGCAGCGTGAGGTGGTTCTGGGAAAGAGAGACGTCGGTTGGGTCGAGGTCATCGACGGCCTGACACCAGGCGAGACGATCGTCGTCGACGGCCTCCTGAATCTGCGTGACGGTGCGAGTGTGCGTCTGGAGCAGACGACATCATGATCATCTCCGAGATCTCGATCAAGCGCCCGGTCTTCGCCACCGTCATCAGCCTCGTGCTGATCACGTTCGGCCTCATCGCGTATCAGCGCCTGCCGCTCCGAGAGTATCCGGACGTCGACTCCCCCATCATCAGTGTCCGCACGAGCTACAGCGGCGCGTCCGCCAATGTGGTTGAGTCGAAGATCACACAGATCATCGAAGGAAGCGTCTCAAGCATTGAGGGGCTGAAGACCGTCGAGTCCACGAGCGCGGACGGCCAATCCACCGTGAGCATCGAGTTTGACATCAGCCGGGACATTGACGAGGCCGCCAACGACATCCGCGACAGAGTGGGACGCGTCGTCAATCGCTTGCCTGAAGAGGCTGACTCTCCGCGCATATCGAAGCGCGGCGCCGGCGGGTCGGCAGATCTCATCCTCGGGCTGTCACACCCCACCATGTCGCAGATGGAGCTGACCGACTACGCCGACCGACATCTGATAGACAGGTTCTCCGTGGTGGACGGAGTCGCGGAGGCTCGTATCTTCGGCCAGAAGCGCTACTCGATGCGCGTGTGGCTCGACCGGAGAGCTCTTGCCGCCCGCCGGCTCACGGTTCAGGATGTCGAGAGCGCCCTCTATACGGAGAACGTCGAGCTGCCCGCCGGTCGCCTCGAGTCTGAAGATCGCGAATTCACGATCCGGCTGGAGCGTGGCTATCAGACGGCCGAGGATTTCCGCCGTCTGGTCGTGTCACGCGGCGCGGACGGCCATCTCGTCCGGCTTGGTGATGTCGCCAGAGTCGAGATCGCGCCCGAGTCGCTCCGCGACAGCTTCACGGCCGACGGGAAGAGCGCGATCGGCATTGGCATTTCACGCCAGTCGACTGCCAACACGCTCGCCGTGATCAGCGGCGTCAAGACCACCATGCGCGAACTCCAGCCCAACCTGCCGGAGGGCATGGAGCTCATCGTCCTCCGGGACAGCTCGGTCTTCATCGAGGCCGCGATCAGGGAGGTGCGGACCGCCCTTCTGATCGCGTGCGCGCTGGTTGTCTGCATCATTTTCATCTTCCTTGGCAGCGTCCGCGCGGCGATGGTCCCGGCAGTGACCGTGCCCATCTCTCTCGTTTCTGCATTCATCGTGCTCTACGCATTCGGGTTCTCGGTCAACCTCCTCACTTCCCTCGCGCTCGTGCTCGCAATCGGCCTTCTGGTCGACGACTCGATCGTCGTTCTGGAGAACATCCATCGTCGCATCGAGGAGGGCGAGCCCCCACTTCTCGCGGCGTTCCACGGAGTCAACGAAGTGGCCTTCGCCGTGATAGCCACCACGCTCGTGCTGGTGGCCGTGTTCGTGCCGATCAGCCTGATGGGGGGTGACACGGGCAAGCTCTTCACGGAGTTCGCCTTCGCTATCACCGGCGCCGTTGTGTTCTCCAGCGTCGTCGCGCTCACCCTCTCCCCCATGCTGTGCGCCAGGTTCCTGCACCCTCGGGAGTCTGAGGGCGCACTGATCAAAACCGTCGACAGGACGTTCCAGCGCGTGGTCACGTGGTACGATGGAGCGCTCCGGCTCTGCATACGCCACCCGCTCGCATCGCTCGCCATCATGATCCTGATGGTCGGCTCTATCTGGGTCATGCTCGGTAACATCATCTCGGAGTACGAACCTCAGGAGGACCGGGGCGTCCTCATGGCCAGAATGACAGCCCCGGAGGGGACCGGGTTCGAGGCATCCCGCGAGTACATGAGCCGGGTCACGGACAAGCTGACGCCGCTCATTCAGAGCGGCGAGGTCCAGCACGTGCTCGCCATGACACCCGGCTGGGGCAGCGGGGGCGGCGTCAACAGCGGCATTGGCATCGTCGATCTCGCGGCATGGGAGAAGCGCGACCGCACGGCAGCTCAGATCGCACAGGAGGTATCGGGAGAACTCTCAGCCGTCACGGGCGTCCGGGTATTCGTCTTCCAGCCTTCAGGCCTCTCGTTCTACTTCGGCCAGCCGGTCCAGTTCGTCATCGGCGGACCGACCTATGAAGAGCTGGCCAGATGGCGGGACATCATCGTTGAGAGAGCCAAGGAGTACCCGGGGCTTACCGGCGTTGACGCCGACTACCGGGAGACGACCCCGCAGTTCCGCGTCGCTCTGGACCGCAATCGCGCCGCCGAGCTTGGCGTCACCTCCCAGACGGTCGGACGCACGCTCGAAACGATGCTGGGATCGCGCCTCGCCACAACGTTCGTCGACAGAGGCGAGGAGTACAATGTCGTGCTGCAGGGTGCGGAAGAGGCGCGCCGGACGCCGGCAGACCTGGAGAACATCTACGTCCGCTCCAGCCGCACTGGCGAGCTGATCCCGCTCTCCAATCTGGTCACGCTTGAGGAACGGGCGGACGCAAGTGAGCTCAGACGATACAACCGCGTGCGCGCAGTGACCATCTCGGGCAGCATTGCGGAAGGCTATTCAATGAACGACTGTCTGGCGTTCCTCGAGAGCACGGTGCGAGAGGAACTGCCGGCGACCGCCACGATCAGCTACAAGGGAATGTCGCAGAAGCTCCGGGAGTCCAGCGGCGCGGTCATCTTCGTCTTCGTGATCTCTCTTGTGATCGCCTATCTGGTTCTCGCGGCGCAGTTCGAGAGCTTCGTGAGCCCCTTCGTCATCATGCTTACCGTACCGATGGGCATGTTGGGAGCAACGATCGGCATGCTCCTGCTCGGAGTGACGCTCAACATCTTCAGTCAGATCGGCCTCATCATGCTCATTGGGCTCGCGGCCAAGAACGGGATTCTGATCGTCGAGTTCGCCAATCAGCTTAGGGACCGCGGCCTGGAATTCGAGGAGGCCCTGTTCCGTGCATCCCGTCAGCGCCTGCGGCCCATCATGATGACGGGTCTCTCGACGGCCATCGGCGCGGTTCCGCTCATCCTCGCCAGCGGCGCCGGAGCGATGAGCCGCCTCTCGATCGGCACGGTCGTCGCCTTCGGGGCGACCTCTGCGTGTCTCCTCACGCTCTTCGTGGTCCCCGTCGGGTATTACTACCTCTGTCGCGGCCAGGCGTCGCCGAAGACCCTCGCGAGGAAGCTCGACGCGCTGCAGGCCGCGCACGCCGGGGAGATGAGATCTGACGACCGCCTCCAGGCAGCGACCGATGTTTCGCGGGACGCTCCCCCATCGCGGCGTGAATAGCCTCGTGACGAGGCCCCGCTACCGAATGGGAACCGCCCTGGCCTGAGGCGAGGGCGGTGTTGCCTGACGGAGCACCCGTACCCGAAGCCGATCGTGATCATCTGTCCAACCGAGTACGCCGACAGGTCGACCGTGTCCGCCTGCCACTCGAAGGGGACCGCGTCCTCAGATCGCCGTCCCTGCGTTCAAGTATGGCGCCGAGTCCAGAATGCAGAAGGCCGCTGGATTGGATCCAGCGGCCTTCTGGTATATCAGCGTCCGAAGCGAACACCGTTCAGACTCCAGTTCGAGCTCGCCTGCGATCTGCTCCATATTGAACGCAGCAGATGGCCAGGACCTGTCGAACCTAGCCCTTGAAGCGGAAGATCTTGTAGACCGCGCAGAGCCCCACGAGCGAGTACACGACTCTCGAGAGAACGGCTCCGTGTCCGAAGATGGCGGCGACGAGATCGAACTGGAACAGTCCCACGAGACCCCAGTTGAGGCCTCCAACTATGAGAAGTATGGTTACGATGATGTCCAGCTTCTTCATGTTCGCCTCCCTAAGGGATCAGAACGGCGTCGATCACGTGGATGACTCCGTTCGACGCATCTATGTCCGTCGCAACGATGACCGACTCGTTGGCCATCGCCTTGCCGTCCATAACGGATATGTTGATTTCACTTCCGTCCAGCGTCTTGACGCTGTCCATGCCGACAACGGCATCGGAGAAGACCCGACCGGGGACCACGTGATACTGCAGAATGCCCTGGAGCTTGGCGAGGTTCTCCTTCATGAGAAGCGACTCGACCGTGCCCGCGGGCAGCTTCGCGAACGCGTCATCCGTGGGAGCGAAGACCGTGAAGGGACCTTCACCCATGAGCGCCTCAGCCAGACCGGCGGCCTGGGCGGCCGCGAGCAGCGTCTTGAAGCTGCCGGCCTCGCCGGCCACATCGACGATCGTCTGCGAGCTGGGCATGATCACACTGTCGATCACATGGATGACACCGTTGCTGGCCTCGACGTCTGTCATAACGACCTGTGCTCCGTCAATCATGACCGAGCCGTCCTTGACCATGATGTCCACACGCTGGCCGTTAAGCGTCTCGGCCGCGTTGAGGCCCATGACCTGCTCCGCCATCACCTTCCCGGGCACAACGTGGTACGTGAGTATCGAGACGAGCATCTCGCGGTTTTCAGGCTTGAGAAGCGACTCGACGGTGCTCTCGGGAAGGGCCGCGAATGCGTCGTCCGTCGGAGCGAAGACCGTGAACGGACCCTCGCCCTTGAGCGCGTCAACCAGACCCGCCTCGGTGAGCGCGGTTGCGAGGGTGTTGAAACTCCCGGCCTCGACCGCCGTGTCGACGATGTCCTTCATGGAGTGTGCGTGACTAGCGGCGCCACCATGGCCTCCGCAACCGCCGCAGCTGGCCAGCGCCATGGGCGCGGCGAGCGCGAGTACCACGATTAGACTCAGAGTGCTTGTTGTGCGTCTCATGCTTTCCTCTCCGAAGAACCATGATCTGCGCACCTGAACTTCACTCGGCGCACATCGTACCGACTCGATCCGGAAGCCTCTGGCTATCTTGCTCCCGGTGGAGAATTCATCAGGCTACGGCGCTACTGCGAACGCCACGACCGTGCCGTTGTTGAGGGCCGCCAGGAGGCCGAAATCACCAGCCAGATAGCCCGAGGCGAAGGCCACAGCTGTACCGCCGGCCAAACCTGTCAGGGGAACGTCGAACTCGATAATGGGATCGTCACCTGTCGGGGCGATGCCCAGTGTGTAGTCGGCCTCCGGAACCTCGATATAGCCCTGGAAGGTCTGATACTCGAGTGCAGTGACAAGGACACCGACGCCCTCAGCGACGATGTCAACGGTCGGCGCGTCAGGCGCACCGTGGAAGGCCAGCAGACCGACCTGTCCGGCCATCGCTGAAGTGACGAGCTCGTTGAAGATGAGATCGAAGTCGTCTCCCAGCTCACCGGCAGCCATAACTACGCTCTGGCTTCCTGATGCCAGCGCAACAGGACCGAAGTTAGCGATGATGTCACCGGGGCCCGTGCTGTTGCCCGGCGCAATACCGATGGTGTACGAAGCGGCCGGCAGCGGAATCAGGGCGGTCGCCTCCTGGAAGCCAAGGTCCTCGATCGCGGGGCTGGCGCCGCTATTCAGGTAGACATCCACGACAGACGCAGCAACCGACGGCGAGTTGTGGATGACCTGGATGATCGCAGCGTCAGGGTCGAACGTCTCATCGAACTCCACGACCGTACCATCGTTGAGGGCCGCGAAGAGGCCGAACTCCGTGTTCCTGCCAGCCAGGTAGCCTGACGCAAAGACCACGGCCGTGCCGCCAGCAAGTCCCGTCAGAGGAACGTCGAAGTACATGATCGGATCGTCACCCGTCGGGGCGATGCCGAGTGTGTAGTCAGCCTCGGCGACCTCGAGATAGCCCTGAAACGTCTGGTACTCGAGCGCCGTGATCAGGACACCCGCGCCATAAGCGCTGATGTCAACAGTGGGCGCGTCCGGGGAACCGTGGAATGCCAGCAAGCCAACCTGACCGGCCGTCGCTGATGTGACGAGTTCGTTGAAGATGAGATCAAAGTCATCCCCCAGCTCGCCGGCAGCCATGACGACATTCTGGCTGCCTGATACCAGGGACAAAGGACCGAAGCTTGCGATGATGTCAGCAGGACCTGTGCTGTTGCCCGGCGCAATGCCTATGGTGTAGGAACCCGGGTCCAGCTCGATCAGACCAGTAGCAGTCTGGAAGGCGAGATCGTCGATCGCGGGGGTGGCACCACCGTTGAGGTAGACATCCACGACGGCCGCTGCCGCTGATGGCGAATTGTGAATGACCTGGATGGTCGCATCTGCGCTCGAGCCGGCAGGGTTCGAATCAGACTCAGAGCAACCTGCGGCGAGCAGGGCAACGATTGTCAGAAGAACGGCGTACTTCATTGCAGTACCTCCATCTCAATGGTGGTGGCGATTCCCGAGAATCCGGTCACGAAGCCTCGATGTCGTCTCACGATGAGTCGCCAGACGTACTCTGTCTCACAGTGCAATCTACATCGCACGCACCATGAGATTCCTGAATCAGTGCCGAGATTCCGTCCTTCGACTGATAAGTCGCTCGTCTGTATATGACTTGATAATATAATCATAGTATGCTATTGTCAATCCATATCTGTTTTAACAGGGCCAAGCGCAACACCGCTGTCTTCTGAACGCCAGTCTCCGTGCGTTGCTGAGTCGAGTGTGAAGATTGCGGCAATGTCAGCAGGAATCGCAGATGGTGAGGTGAGAAACCTCTGCTGTCCAACACCATCTAACAGCTTGTCATTACGGGCCTGGTGCAGAACAAGACTTGGGACTGGGCGTGGCTGTCGCCGACCCCGCCAGTCGCTTCATTCCGCGCAGATTTCCATGCCGCTCAGGCCACTCCATATCGGGATAGCGGGAGTTGCTATCCGATGAGGGAGAACCACCACAGGAAGACCATAGGAGGCTCGTGTGAAGAAGACAGTCCTTGTGTTCTTGGCTCTCGCCAGTATCTCCATGCTCCTCATCCCCACCGTGGCCAACGCCGAGGGCGGCGAACGGGGCTGGCTCTACAGAGATCGCCTCGAGATTGGTCGAGCGCTGATCGAAGTGCAGTCGACCAACTGGCCGTCGATCATGCCCTACTACACCAACGACATCGAGTACCACGATGCGATCGTCGATATCTACGGCATCGAGACGATGACGGCTTTCTTCGCGCAGATGTTCGCGAACTCACCGAACCTCGTCACTACGATCGAGGACGAAACGCTGGTAGGAGGAATCTACTCGGCGACCTGGACGATGGCCGGTGACTTCGCCGGCGTTCCGTACGAGGCCAAGGGCGTCTCGATCATCAAGTTCCGTGGGTGGAGCCGGAAGGTCTACTACCAGCGGGACTACTACACCGAAGGCGACATCATGGCCAGTATCCCCGGCCTCGACGAAGCCATCGGGGGATTCCGCACGTACTACCGGTGTGCCGTGGACCCGACATTCGACTGCCCGCTGAACAGTACTGCAAGACAGATCGCCTCCGAGACCCACCCGGCAGAGGATGTCGTCGGTCCGGACGAGAGCGAGGCCAAGAGGCGCGGCCGTTGGTGGCTCCGGCGGCGGCGTATGGAGATCGCGCGTTCCCTGGTCGAGATCAACGCCGACAACTGGCAGTCGCTCCTGGGATACTACGCCCCGGACATCGAGTACCACGATCCGATCGTCGACATCTACGGCATCGAGACG
>CAZRAD010000032.1:0-20849 GCA_964597945.1 uncultured bacterium | reverse complement strand
ATCCCGTCGATGATCGGGTTCGGCGCGATGACCATCTACAGCCTGACCGACATCTACTGGGTCAGCAGACTCGGCACGGCGCCCGTCGCGGCGATCACGCTCTTCGCCGCTATCGCGTGGGTCTTCGGCTCGGCCAACCAGATCATCGGGACCGGCTCGGTCGCGCTCATCTCGCGCCGCTTCGGCGAGAAGCGGATCGAGGACACGCGCGACGTCATCCGTCAGACGCTGCTCCTTAAGTTCGGTATCGCCATCGTCATGGGGCTGCTCGGTCTGCTCATCGCGCCGCACGTGCTCAAGATCATGACGGACGATCCCGAGGTACATCGTCTCGCGATGGCGTACGGCAGGATCCGGTTCGCGTTCCTCCCGTTCATGTTCACGTCGTACTCGATCTACACCGCCTTCCGCGGCGTCGGTGACGCCCCGAAGGCGATGTACATCATGTTGATGTCGACCGCGCTCAACGTCGGTCTCGATCCGCTCTTCATCTTCGGGTTCAACATGGGGATAGCGGGAGCCGCGTGGGCAACGGCGGTCTCGGCTGCTGCTGCGGTGTTCGTCGGAATCTGGCTCCTCTCGTCGGGGAAGGGCAACATCACCGTCCCCATCTGGACGCGCTTCCACCCGCGAGTCCGCGTGATGGTCGAGATCCTCAAGATCGGTCTCCCGGCCGGATTGAACGGTTTCCTGCGGAGTCTCGCGCACTGGTACGTTGCGACGCTCGTCGCTACGTTCGGGACGATCGTCGTCGCAGCGTATGGTGTCAGCCTGCGTATCATGGAACTCGGTATCCTCTTCGCCGTCGGTCTCGAACTTGGCTGCGGGGCCATCGTCGGACAGAATCTCGGGGCGAACCAGAAAGACCGTGCACACGAAGCCGTCGTCAGAGCGACGCTCCTGGTACTTCTTCTTACCGGCATTCTGGGCGCCATCGAGATCGTGTTCGCCCGAGGCATCCTCGGCGTGTTCGCCGATGACCCGGCGGTCCTTGCCGCGGGCGTCCCGCTCATCAAGCTCATGGCCATCGCGCAGATCATGATCGCGATGCACATCGTCATGTCATCGGCGTTCTATGGCTCCGGCAACACGTGGCCGCCGACCGTCATCGCCGCTATCATCGAGTGGGGTGTTCAGGTCCCGCTCATCCTCGGCGCCATCCATGTGCTCCACACATCGGAGCTTGGCGTCTGGTGGTCGATGTTCATCGCAGCGAGCATCGAGGTGATTCTCACGTACTTCTGGTTCCGTCGCGGGAAGTGGAAAGACAGGAAGGTCTAGCGCTTGGCGCTGCGGGGTCCCGCTGTCCCGCGCGAGGAGTGTCCGTGAACTTCGAAATCACCATACCCGCGACAGCGCCGTTCGATGTCGTCGGCTTCGGCCTCAACGCCGTCGATCACCTGTGCATCGTTCCGCGCGAGGCGGAGCGGGGCGAGAAGCTCAAGCTCGTCGGGTTCCAGCGTTCGCCCGGTGGCCAGGCCGCCAGCGCGATGGTCCAGTGCGCGCGGCTCGGCCTCCGGACGAAGTACGTCGGCAAGGTCGGCGGAGACGCCATCGGCGACTACTCGCTCGAGACCATCCGCTCGGAGGGCGTTGACGTCAGTGACGTCCCGGCGGTGCCCGGTGCGACGAACCAGCTCGCGATGATCATCGTCGATGAGACGACGGGGGAGAGGACCATCTTCTGGGACCGTCCCGACGGTATCGCAACGCAGCCCGACGAGGTCACCCCCGAGAAGATAGCGGTCGGACGTGCGCTCCTCGTCGACGGGCACGATGCCCCGGCCGCCGCGAAGGCGGCGCGCATCGCGCAGGAACGCGGCATCCCGGTCGTCATGGACGCCGAGACTGTGAAGGAAGGGACGCACGACTGCGTCGCACACACCGACCTCCTCGTGGCCTCGTCGAGGTTCCCGAACCTCTACGCCGGGTGCGCCGATGACGAGGAAGCGCTCTCGCGGATCCTCGAACAGGGGCCATCGCTCGCCGTCATGACCAGGGGCGAGCGCGGGGCTGTCGCCCTGGCGAAGGACGGCACGAAGCTCGAGTCGCCCGGATTCAAGGTGAACGTCGTCGATACGACCGGCGCCGGTGACATCTTCCACGGCGCGTTCATCTACGGGCTGCTCGCGGGCTGGACGGTCGAACGGACGCTCGACTTCAGCAACGCCGCGGCCGCGCTCAACTGCACGGCGGTCGGCGCGCGCGGCGGCGCGGCCGGCCTGGAGGAGATCGAGGCCCTCATGCGCGAGCAGGGACGATAGGAACCAGCACGTCCGGCGATTACACCGTACTTCAGACATCGGAGCCACCATTGGACAAGAACACGCACGCGCTCGACCTCGTTATTCTCGATCTCGACGGCACCATCTACTCATCGACCGCGACAACCGTCGGTGCGGTCGAGATGGCCGTCCGCGATATCAACGAGCGCCATGACCTGGACATCCCGCGACCGACGCCCGAGCGGATCATGAGCGGCGTTGGAAACACACGCGAGCACTACGTCACGACCGTCCTTCCGACGCTCCCCGAGGAGCACATCGCCGAGATGAGTGATCTCATCTGGCACTGGGAGCACGAACTCATCGCGGGGGGGAAGGGTTCGCTCTTTCCGGGCGTTCTCGAGGGACTCGTCCGGCTGCGCGAGGCAGGCTACCTTCTGGCCATCGCGACGAACGCGGGGACCGGCTACATGCACTTCGTACTGGACACGTTCGATCTGAGGTCGTACTTCTCGGAGACGTGGTGCGCCGGCGAGCGCGGCACGCTCAACAAGGCCGACCTGATCCTCGGTATCCTCACAACCCTCGATGTCTGGCCGAAACGTGCGGTCATGGTGGGCGACCGAAGCTCGGACATCGCTGCTGCGAAGAGCGCCGGGACATGGTCGATCGGGTGCGACTGGGGGTTTGCCGCGGGCAACGAGTTCGACGGCGCCGAGCGCATCATCCACTCGTTCACCGAGCTGGCGCCGCTCGTCGAGAGTTGGGAGACGTAGCCGGGCTGGGAGGAGTAGATGCACTGGCTTCACAACATCATAGGCGCACTGCCCGTCAACGGTGAGGCCGAGACTCGTGACCCCGACGGCATCGACACGGTCGTGCTCCACTGCACCGCGATGCCCGGGTGGAACGTGTGGGAGACGGCGCGGTACCACACCGGCCCGAATCACATCTGCGACACGGGCTGTCCGACCATCGCCTACGCCTTCTTCATCGAGCCGGACGGTCTGATGTATCGGTGTCTGCCGCCGGGCATCCGTTCGTGGCACGTCGGTCCGTGGAACGACCGTTCGATCGGTGTCTGCATGGCGTACGAGGCTTGCGAGGAACCACCGCCCCGAAGACAGCTGATAGCGGCGGCCGAGCTCTGCGCCCGGCTCATCGGCGAGCTCGGGCTTACGCCGGACCGCGTCCTGGGGCATCGCGAGCTTGAGGGGACCGGGTACATCATCGAGCACGGCGAGTGCGTCCAGCGCAAGGAATGTCCGGGGCTTGCGGTCGACATGGACGAATTCCGCGAGACCGTCGCATCGATCCTCAAGCGCGCCGATGGCCCCGCGGTCCGCGACGCGTGATTCTGAAGGGACGGAAACCCGCATGAGACGTCTGACAAGCATCCCGACTCTCAGCATCTGTGTCATCGCCTTGCTCGTGGCGGTCAGCCCGTGCGTTCGGGCGGCCGACGAGACGGCGGCCACGACCGAGGCACAGGCATCTCTCGAGAGCCTCGACTGGGTCGTCGACTCACTGCTGGCCAAACCGGACGTTCGCGGGACCGAGGTCTCCATTCTGGTCGAGTCGCTCGATACGGGCGTCACGCTCTACGAGCGGAATGCCGATGCCCTGATGATCCCCGCTTCGAACATGAAGATCATCACTTCCGCCGCCGCGCTCGCACAGCTCGGGGCGGACTACCAGTTCGACACGGTCTTCTCGACCGATGCGTCAACGATCACACCTGTTCTGCAGGGCGATGTCTTCATCAGGGGCAGCGGGGACCCGGCCATCGTATCGGAGGAGCTCTGGAAGGTCGCCGAACGCTTCCGCACCCTCGGGATCGAGCGGATCGAGGGCGACCTCGTGTTCGACACCTCGTACTTCGATGCCGAGTGGACCACTTCGAAGGACGTCGCCGACGGCGACCGTGCCTACCACGCGCGCACGGGCGCTCTCTCGTCCAACTTCAACACCGTTCGCATCCACGTCCTGCCCGGTAAGGGAATCGGCGAGTCGGCGAACGTCATTGTTTCACCGGATATCGGGTTCGCCGATATCAACAACAAGGCGACGACCTGTTCGTCGAACAGGACCTCGACGATCGAGGTGCGGAGGATGTCCGTGCCCGTCGGGAGCGCTCGTGCCGATGAGTGGCCTTCGATGCGGAACCTCATCACTGTCAGCGGACGCATCCCGGAAGGCAGCACCGGGAAGGTCGTCTACCGCAGCATCGACGACCCGCTCTGGAATTTCGTGGCGTCGATCGAGACCTTCCTGGCACGCGCCGGCGTAGAGTTCGCCGGCGGCCTCAGGCCCGGTGACGCGCCGGCTGAGGCGCGGGAGCTTTTCGTCCATACGTCGAAGCCGCTGTCGCTCATCGTTCGCGACATGGGGAAGTACAGCAGCAACTTCGTGGCCGAGCAGCTCGTGAAGGTACTCGGTGCAGAGACCGCCGGTGCGCCGGGTACGACCGCAGCTGGATGCGAGGCGCTCGCGGGCTTCATCGCGGCGACCGGCGTCGACACGGTGGGGATCAGGATCAAGGACGGCTCCGGGCTCTCGCGTGAGAACCGTCTGACGACCCGGGCCATTGCGGCCGTGATCCGCAACGTCGCAAATGCGTTCTCAACCTCTCCGGAGTTTCTGGCGTCTCTCAGTGTGAGCGGAACCGACGGCACGCTCTCCGACCGGATGGGGTACGGAGGACTTACGGGCGTCATCCGCGCGAAGACGGGGCTTCTCGACGGCGTGACGGCCATCTCGGGTATCATGGAGACGGTCTCGGGCGAGCGCGTCGTGTTCTCTATCATCACGAACGGATCGACGTGCGAGGCATGGAAAGTGCGCGACGTGGAGCACGCGATCCTGATGCACATCCACCAGAACCAGTAGGGAGCCGATGACTCAGAGATCGACAGGAGCTCAGACCGGACGGCTCACCGTCATCGGTCTCATACGATGGGCTGTGGGCTTCACGGTCGCCGGTGCTCTCATCGGTCTCGCCATCGGGTTCTTCTCCGGAAACCTCACGGCGATACCCAATTCGGTCCGTCTGAGTATCCTCTTTGCGAACGCGGTCGGTTTCGCGACGGTTCTCTCCGCGCGATTCGTTCTCCCTCGCTACGCGGCGTTCCCGAAGTTCATCAACATCCCGCTGGCGGTGATCACGCTGCTGGCCGGCGGCGCCTTCGGGTCGGGTCTCGTCATCTTCGCGGATCCCGTGTTCATTCTATACCAGGGCAAGATGGCCGCCATCGTCATCGTGGTCGACAGCTTCTGCGCCGTGGTCCTCGGGCTCATCGTCTACTACTACGAGCGGATGCGTGACGAGATCGAGCAGACCTACGCGGAACTCGCCGCGAACCGAGTGCGCGAGGAGCGACTGCGCGAGCTCGCCGCACGGTCGGAGCTCAAGGCGCTCAAGGCACAGATCAACCCGCACTTCCTCTTCAACGCGCTCAATTCGATCTCAGCACTGACGACCATCGACCCCGAGGCTGCTCAGGGAACGCTCGAGCGGCTTGCGAGCATCTTCCGCAAGACGCTGCTTGCGTCGGAGAAAGGGAGCGTACCGCTCTCGAGCGAGCTTGAGCTCGTCGATGCGTACCTCGACGTCGAGCGCGCTCGGTTCGGTGACCGGCTCCGCGTGGAGCAGGAGGTCGGGCCCGGCGCGGGGGAGATCAGCGTACCTCCGCTCATCCTCCAGCCGCTCGTGGAGAACGCGGTCCGCCATGGCATATCGCCTAAGGTTGAAGGCGGGCTGGTTCGTATCGAGGCAGCCGTCGGGAATGGCCGACTGACAGTGCTCATCTCCGACGACGGTGTCGGTGCGGAGGAGTTCGATCTCTCAGAGTTGCCTCTGGAGAGCTACGGGCTTCGGAACGTCCGCGACCGTCTCCGGACGAACTTCGGCGCGGGGGACTGGCTGACCGTTGAGAGCAGACAGGGCGAGGGCACCACGGCACGCCTGATTATCCCTCTGGCGCATGGAGAACGGAGCGACTCGTGAGCGAGGACAGGATCAGAGTGCTGATCGTCGACGACGAGGAACTCGCGCGCGCGCGTGTGAAGGACCTGCTCGCCGGGCACGAGGAGTTCGAGTGCATAGGCGAAGCGGGAAACGGGATCGCGGCCGTCGAGAGCATCAAGCAGCTCAGACCCGACCTGGTCCTTCTGGATATCCAGATGCCGGGGATGAACGGGTTCGAGGTGATCGAGTCGCTCGACGAGGTGCCTCTCGTTGTGTTCGCGACGGCGTTCGACGAGTACGCGATCAAGGCGTTCGAGGTCAACTCGATCGATTACCTTCTCAAGCCGATCACGAAGGAGCGTTTCGCCGAGGCGCTGACACGCGCGAGCGATCTTCTTCATGAGGAGATCGGACTCGAACAGACCATCGGTCGGATCGCGGAGCTCGTGCAGCCGGCCGGCCTCAACCGCCTGCCGGTGACGAAGGGCAAGCGAATCGTGCTTCTGGATGCGGGCGACGTCGTCTGGGTCGAGGCGTCCGACGAACTCGTGTTCGTCCATACGAAGAGCGACCGCTATCTCATCAATATGACGATGTCGGAGCTCGAGCAGCGGCTCGACGCGAAGACGTTCTTCCGGACCCACCGTTCGAGCATCGTCAATCTGGACCACGTCGTCGAGATCGTGCCGTGGTTCGGTGGCAAGTACCAGGTCGTCGTCGCGGACGACGCGAAGACCGAGGTCGTGCTCTCCCGAGCTCGGGCCCGCCGGCTCCGCGAGATACTTCCCTGGTAGCGTAGTACTCGATCCGCCGCAACATGCCCGGCTCCGGGCCTTCCGGGGCGCCACATGGGCCTTTTCCGCGCCTGCAGTTCACCGCCGACTCATGTCATCTCGCCCACAGCAGATGCCGCTTGGCGGGAGTCACCTTCGAGTCGGACCGGTTTATCCATATCATAGGCATTGTGAGATACAACAGGAGTCCCCCCGTCCAGACGGGCGGCGACGGGACCCGGGAGTCACCAGAACGGCTCCGGAGGGAGCCGACATCAGGGGGAAGGAACATGAAGGCGGACCGGAACATCGCGGCGTTCATGGCGCTCATCGCACTCGCCATGTTCGTGGGGCTCGTGGCCCCGGCTGCGGCGGACGGCATCGGCCTCGGTGACGGACCAGTGGACGTCATCGATGAATCGAACACTCCTGCCAGCGGCACCAGCGTCCAGATCGCTCACACCATGAGCTTTGCGCAGTCCCAGACCTTTGAGGTCCTGGCGGACGAGACGTACTCGTACGATCTGTACCTCTGGACGCAGAGCATGAATGTCTTCGGCACGATCGACGGCGACGTCTTCGTCGGCTGCCAGAGGATCACGATCGACGGGACCGTGACCGAAGATCTGATGTGCTTTGCCGAGAAGGTCACCGTCACCGGTGAGATCGGCGACGACATGCGTGCGTTCGCATCGGACGTTCGCATCTCGGGCGTCGTGCGAGGTGACGTACTCGTCGGAGCTGCGCATGTCCTGATCGAAGAGGGAGCTGTCATCGAGGGCAGCCTCCTCCTCGGTGCCGGCACGGCGACCATCCACGGTCACGTTAAGGGCAACGTGCGCGTCGGCGCCGGCGAGGTCACCATGACCGGCCAGATCGACGGCAACGCCGAGCTCTTCACAGACGGCGGTCTGGTCCTTGCGGACCGCGCGCAGATCGGCGGCGACCTTGTCTACCAGGGCCCCGCACGGATAGAGATCGCCGACGGGATCGTTCTCGGCAGCGTGACGTTCAGGGAGCCCAAGGTCGACAAGGATGTGGACTTCGACTTCAGTCCGATGTTCAGCCTGGCCATGCACATCTTCGAGTTCTTCGCGGCGATCATCGCCGGCGTCATCATCGTTGCGCTGACCAAGGACCACGCGCGCAACACCGCCAACAAGATCCGCACGCGGGCTCTCAAGAGCCTCGGGATCGGCTTCGTGGCATACATCTGCATCCCGATCATCGTTCTGATCACAGTGGTGTTGATCATCACGATCCCGCTCAGCATGGTCCTCGCGCTGGCGTACCTCATCGCTCTCTACATCGCGAAGTTCTACTTCGCCATCTGGCTCGGCAGCTGGGTCCTCCGGCGGGGTGATCGCATTCTCACGACATCGCCGATCCCGCCGATGCTTCTGGGTCTTGTCATCGTCTATCTGCTGACAGCGATCCCGGTTCTTGGAACGCTCATCGGCATCGTGATCATCTTCTTCGGGCTCGGCGCGCTTCTGCAGCGCAAGGAGACGCGTCTCGAGCAGGCCTTCGAGCCTGTCGAGACCGCCGACGACAACGCACTTCCCAGTGTCTTCCCCGGAACCTTGGGAGAATAGGACAATGAGCGCAGGTACGCGCGGCACCTCGTTCCTGGGAACATCAGGGAGACTCAGTCTCAAGGGAGTCCTCCTGTGGGCGCTCGCGGCCAGCGCCGCGGGGCTCGGGATCGGCCTGGCGATCAGGCTCTTCTCGGGCGCCGAGGGCGGCGCGGCACGGTCGCTGGTGTTGATGAGCGTGGTCTTCGCGAACATCGCAGTTTTCACAGCCGTCCTCACGGTGAAGCTCGTGCTGCCCAGGGTCAGCGGCTTCCCGGGATACATTCGCTTCCCGCTCGCGATCGTGATGCTGATCGCCGGCGGAGTGATCGGCAGCGGTGTCGCGATCCTGGTCAATCCGCTCATCGTGCTCTACCAGATGGAGAACGCGGTCATGGTGACGACGATCAACGCCGCCGTCGCCTTGGTCGTCGGACTGATGACATACATGTACGAGCAGATGAGAACACAGGTCGAGAACGCGGTCGCGGAGCGATCGATGCTGGAGCACGAGATGGACATCGCGCGACGCATCCAGACCGAACTGCTGCCGAAGCAGTTTCCGAAGCACCCGGGCTGGGACATCTTCGGCTTCAGCGTCCCAGCGAAGCAGGTCGGCGGCGACTGCTACGACGTCATCGAACTGGAGGGCGGCAAGCTTGCGATCACCATCGGTGACGTGTCGGGAAAGGGCGCACCCGCGGCCATCCTGATGGCGAACGTGCAGGCGGCGGTGAGGGCACTGGCTGAGAGCGGCGTTCCCCCATCCCAGCTCGTCGGCCGCGTCAACACGCTCGTGCACGGGTACACCGAGGACAGCGTTTTCGTCACGTTCTTCTACGCCGTACTCGATACCTGCACGCAGAGGATCACGTACGTCAACGCCGGTCACAATCCGCCGTGCGTGCTGCGGGCGGGCGGGAAGCGCGAGTACCTCGACAAGGGTGGTCTCGTCGTCGGCGTTATGCCGGGGATCGACTATGAAGAGGGGACGTTCTCGCTCGACACAGGTGACGATCTCGTCCTCTACACCGACGGTGTCACCGAGGCGACGAACGGCGAGGAAGAGATGTTTGGTGAGGAGCGTCTCGAAGAGCTTCTGGTCGCGCATCGCCACAAGAGCGCGCGCGACATCGAAGAGCAGGTCTATACCGAGATTCGTGATTTCGCCGCGGGAGCGGCGCAGGCCGACGATCTCACGATGGTTGTCGTGAAGCGGTTCGACGAGAGCACACCGTCGGACCGCGAGAACAACGAGAAGGCATTCTCAAGCTCGGACTCCCCCCGAGAGGCCATGGGCGGGTCTTCTGCCGCGCAAGGCGCATCCGACTCGGATCGCCTCGGAGGGCCCGCCACGGCTGCACCGGTGGGATTGGCCATAGAGGGAGTGGGATGAGAAAGCGCGTCGCAATCTGCCTGATGACGTTCGTCGTCGCCCTCGCAATCGGCTCCGGCTCGGATCTCTCGATCGGGAGTCCCGGACCGGAGTTCGCCGACTGGGTCGCAACGCACGGTTCGCCCATCGACTCGGTCGAGCCCACCGCGGCGTCGAGCGACCTCGCGCCGCTTCGAGGGATCGTCGATGACGCCCGGGTTGTGTGTCTCGGCGAGAGCAGGCATGATGCGAGCGAGCAGTTCCAGCTCAAGCACCGGATGATCAAGTACCTCGTTGAGGAGATGGGTTTCTCCGTCATCGTCTTCGAGGAGGGCATGGCCCAGGCGAAGGCCGTGGACGACTACATCCAGGGCGGCGAGGGCGACCCCGCCGCCATCCTCGGAGAGCTCTCGGCCTGGTTTGCATGGGATACCCGTGAGGTACTCGAACTCGTGGAGTGGATGCGCGCGTACAACGATGATCCATCACACGCGACGAAGCTCCGGTTCTTCGGCGTCGACTGTACCGCCCCGAGGCTAGGGCTGGTCAATGCGTTGGCCTATGTCGAGAGGATCGACCCCGCATTTGCCGACGGATTCGACACTGGCTCGCTCGGCCTCTCGCTCTACGCGGAGGGGGACTGGTGGGTCACCTTCGAACGGTATGCCGCCGCGACTGACGAGCGGCGCGAGGCCATCGGTCGCGCCTACGAGGACCTGGCTGCGTACATGGAGTCGAGACGGAGTGAGCTTGTGCGACGCTCCTCGAGCAGCGAGTTCGACTGGGCAATGCGCCAGGTGCTGGTAGGCCAGGCGGCGCATGACCTCTACTGCTCGCAGTCGAGGGAAGAGGGCGGCGTCATCCGCGACCTCGCGATGGCCGACAACCTGACCTGGATCCTCGATGAGCACCTCCCGGGACAGAGGGCCGTCGTCTGGGCGCACAATGCGCACATCTCCCGTGCGCCGTTTACGATGCCCGACGCCTTCGCCGGCACGCTCGTCGACATGATCTACCATGTGAGCGACCGTCTCGGCGACGACCTCGTCTCGATCGCCGGGGTCTGTTATCAGGGAGCGTACGTCGAGGGTGACGGCGTCGACCCCGCGGCTGTTGCGCCGACCGATACGACCTATCTGGGTGGGGCGATCGCGCAGGCGGGGGAGGAGCTCATGCTTCTCGATCTGCGCTCGGCTCCCCAGGGGAGCCCTGCATCGCGCTGGCTCGCCCGCGAGCGACGGATGCGTGGACAGGGAGTCGACATGGTGTGCGTCCCGAGCGACGCATACGACGCCGTCTACTTCGTCCGGACCATCACGCGGACAGAGCCGGGCCCACGGGCCGCGGCGCGATTCCGATTCCGGGACGCGGGTGCCAGCGAGAGATAGGACCCGGCGCTTCCGGGACGATCAGGTGGCACAGCGCCGCCACATGAGGAGACAGGATGAGAAGGCACCACAGACCGCATTCGGATGAAACCTGCCACCGCGCGCCCCGCTCGACCGTGCGCGCGGATGTCCGCGAGCAGGCGCTCAGGCTCTCACTCATTCTCGGTCTGACAGCCGTATTGCTTCTTTCCGCCCTCGTCGTCTCGTCGCGGGCTCAGACGGTTGATCCGTACGACATCCTCGAGCAGTACGCCGATGCGATGGGCGGCATGGATCGCCTGCAGTCCGCGGTCTGGATGCGCACGTTGGCCACGCTCGAGGTCGCCGGTCTCACCGGCACCGTTCAGACATGGCAGGGCCCCGGGCGTCTGCAACGGCAGGAACTCGACCTGGGCGTCTTCGTCGAAACGAGTGGCGACGACGGGACCACCGTCTGGCAGCAGGACGCGAACGGCAAGGTTCAGATCGTCGAGGATGAGAACGCACTCCTCCGACGCGAACTCGATGCCCGTATCGCCGCCTACGAACCGTTCGACAGAGATTCCGAGACGTTCTCCGCCGAGTATGTCGGCGAGGATGATGTCAACGGCGCGCCGTGCCACATCGTCCGCATCACCAACTCGCTCAACGATGACGCTATCGAAATGAGCATCGATGCGACCTCATACCTGGCCGTCAGACGACGCGACATCCAGCCCGACATGGTCGCGACGACGCATCTCGATGACTATCGCAATGTCGATGGCGTTCTCTATCCGTTCGAAGTGGCGACCCTTGTCGAGCCACCCGGTCAGGAGCAGCTGCTCCGGATGATCGAGGTTGAGATCGCGAACGAGTTCGACCCGGCCCTCTTCGCGCCCCCGGCGGATGACGTCCGGGACTTCCGTTTCGCGTCGGGCGCGCCGTTCGAGATTGTCCCGATGAGATTCCACGAGAACCACATCTTCGTCCTCGTCGATATGGCCGGGCACCAGGGGCTCTGGATTCTCGACTCGGGCGCAAGCACGACGTGTATCGACGAGGGGTTCGCGCGTGACCTCGGGCTCGAAATGGAAGGCGAGCTCATGGGGTCCGGCGCCGGAAGCGCGGTCACCGTGTCGTTCGTGGAACTTCCCGCGTATCGTGTGGCCGGTGTCGAGTTCGCCCCGCAGAGCTGCGTGAGCCTCGACATCGCTCCGCTGTTCGAGAAGACGAGCGACCTCCGCATCTCCGGCATCCTCGGGTACGACTTCCTGTCGCGCTTCGTGACACGCGTCGACTACGCGCGCGAGGAGCTGACGCTCTACGATCCGGAGCTGTTCGAGTACGCGGGTGACGGCGTGGCGCTCGACGCGTCGCTCGTCGGGAACATCTTCACGATTCCCGTGCACGTAGACGGCGAACCGGTCGGCCGCTGGGCGGTCGATCTGGGCGCGAGCGGCGAGTCGTTCCACTACCCGTTCGCTGCGGCGAACGGACTGCTCGAGCGTGAGGGCTACGACCGCGTCGCGTTCGGCGCGGGTGGTCGGATGGCCAAGAAGGCCGTGCTGTTCGATTCGATCGAGGTCGGCGGTTTCACTGTTGACCGGCCGGTCATCGGCGTGCCGCAGCAGGAACTCGCCGGAGCGTTCGGATCGACCGAACTCTCGGGCAATCTGGGCAACTCGCTCTTCCGTCGCTTCGTGCTCTACCTCGACTACGAGCGGCAGGAGGTCATCTTCGAGCGCGGTCAGGACTTTGAGACGTTCGTACCGTTCGATCGGTCCGGGCTCCAGATCTGGTGGGGCGAGCCCGGTGTTGTGGAGGTGCTTCACGTGGCAGCCGGCGGACCGGCGGCGAGTGCGGGGCTTTCGGACGGTGACGTGATCGTATCGATCAACGGCATCCCGGCGGAGTACTTCGCGGGCCTCTCCGCCATCCGAGAGCTTCTGAAGAGCGAACCGGGAACGGGTTTCGACATTGAGGTGGTTCGTGAAGGACAGACGGAACAGATCAGAGTGGAGCTGGCCAGGCTTCTGGAGTGACTCCCCCCGGGCCGGAAGGTCCAATCACTCACCATGGGCGACCGTGCGGTCCGCGCACTGTACGGTGGCCTCTACCAGAGCGGCTGGCGAAGGACCGGGGCCCGGACAGGGCCCCGGTTTCTGTTCCCGTCCAAATTGACTGGAACCTCATCGCGGGTGTGGTTGTCAAAGAAGATGTGAGCGTCAGGCATGCCGGGCTTGATGCCACCCACCGAAAGACCTAGACTGAGAACTGGCGCGAGTATGCGCCGGGGGATGCTTACCATGACACGGGAGCTCAAGCGCACCTGGGTACTGCTCGCCGTGACGGCCCTCCTCGTGATGGCGCCGCCCGGTGCGGGCGCAGAAGCGCCCGGACCGGACGCCTCCCGCTGCCTCGCTCAGCTTCACTCCTCACTCGACCTCGACCCACTCAGCGCGGAACTCTGGCCCGGGTGGACGATATCCGGGACGCCAATCGTTCTGGTTGATGAGGCGGACTGCTGGCTTCTCGGCGATATCCGTCAGTTCAGCGAGTACGCGCGCGAGCCTTTCGAGACACCTGAACTCACGGTCCACTCCGCAGCACTCGATAGCGACGGGATCTCGCAGCGCGACGCCACGGTCGGAGGAGAGCCGGCAGCGTTCATCAGCACCGGCCAGATGTCGACCTGTATCGTCCCGGCCACATTCGAGGCCGCTTTCAAGACACATCTCCAGACAAACTGTCCCGAGCTGGGAGCTCCCGACGATCCGCTCGTCGGCGCGCCGTCACAGCCCCGCGATGTCGCTCTCGCCGATATCGAACGTGAGATCGCGCTCGCGGCCATCTCCGCGGATCCTGATTCGGTCGATGGACTGATCCGTGACTTCGTCAGCGTCCGCAGCTTCCGGCGAGCCGGGATGACCGGCGGGTTCGTCAATCGCGAGAGAGCCCGCGAGTACCGCGACGGCATGGCCGCCTATGTGCGGTTCCGCGCGCGAGAGCTGGCCGTTGAGTACGTGGACCCCGCGGATGAGAGCCTCCTGACGCCATCGGTGAAGGACACATTCTGCCTCAAGAGCTGGCTCTGCAAGCCGAGCGGGCTGGATTGGTACCGCAACGAGCGCTTCGCATGCATGGGCGCGGCGGTCTGCTACCTTCTCGACAGAGCGGGGGCGGACTGGCGGTCGCAGGTGGTCGACCGCTGCGTCGATCCGTACGCGGTCCTCTGGACGCAGTACATGGGTGGAAGATCCGATGTGCAGCCGTTGCTCGATCGCTACGGGTACACCGAGCGCGAAGCCGAGGCCACCTCCTTTATCGACGCGACGAAGTCCGGGCCGGAGAAGCTCTTCGACGAGATCACGCGCGAGGACGCCGCCCTCTTCCTCATCAATACGGAACAGCTCGCGAGCACGACGGTGAGCTACGATCGTGAGCACATTGCGAGGGTCGATCCTCATCGCGAGGTCCACAAGCGCATCATCAAGATCGAGTTCTCCGGCGGGACGCATGTCTACGTGATGGGACGCCAGACCGCGGTCGTGCTCGGTGATGACGAGTTCGACTTCCACCAGCTCATGCTGGAGGCGCCGGAGAGCTACGAGATCACGGTCGGCGGTATGCCGTTCACACCATCTGCCGGCATCAACCACCTCACGGGGCCGCTCTCCGTGACGGCGAACGGTTTCGAACTCGAGGCACAGGACGCCATTATCGTTTCGGCGGAGGGGCGACTGTCGTTCGTGCTTCACAGATAGCCGCGCGGTCGGATGGGCCGCCGGTGATGGAACGCAAAGAGAGGCAGGTCGAACGCGACCTGCCTCTCTCCATTCAGACCAGCCATCTTGGGGGATTGGCTCGAGCGTTGCCGTTGCGCCACGGCGCGGCCCGATGTGGTCTTACCGGTAGAGCGATTTGATGTGCGTCCACGTCGCCTGCTGGACCGGGCTGGGCCCCTGGCACTCGAGCGTGGTGTACATGCTCAGGTTCCCGGGGAACCCGTAGTCGCACAGGTCCTCCCACCCGGTGCCCCAGTCGTTCCAGTTCATGCACGGAGCGCACGGTCCCTCGTCGGTGACGAGCGAGGGCAGCGTCACGCAATCGTCCTCGAACGTGATCGCAGCGAAGAACGGCTCGTCCATGATAGGGCAGTCGATCGGGATCGGGACCGTGACGGCCCAGAGCCCGGCGGGGCTGAACGGACCGACGACGACCGGGTCCGATGTGGCGACGACGGCGCCCGGCGCCGGACACTCGGGATTCGACAGGTCGACGTTCTCGATGTCCGCGGTCAGCGTGAGCTGACAGGTGTTCTCCTCGGCCCAGTAGAGATAGATCGTCACGCTGACGGGCTTCCACCCGGCGCTGCAGTCCGGGCAGTTCGACGGATCGCAGTACGTCTTGTACGACTCGTTGCCAGTCAGCCAGCTGTCCACCGTCCAGTGGTAGCTGCTGTTGCATGCCTCACAGAGGTCGCCCGGATCACGGTCGGCCGGTGGATACGAATCGACCAGGCTCGTGGTGATCAGCTCGACGTCGGTGACGTGCTCGCGGGCGGCGAGTGGGGTGGCAAGGGCAACCAGGATCATCAGGGCAATCAGCGCTGTCTTCTGCATATTCCGTCTCCTTTGGCATGAAGCCTATCCGCCGGCAACAGGGAGGGCAGGCCCGATCGTCGCGAAAAGCCCCGTTCTTCGGTGCGTTTCGCTCGGTTCGCGGTTGCTTTCCCCTCCGTCGGGTGGTATCTCTCGCTGTTGTCCTGATATATGCAAGTCGCGTACCGCACGCCCCATTCTACGGGCGTTTTCGGCGCCTCGCGCCGTGTGACGAGGGGAGAACCGAGTGAAAGAGCCAGCGCTCACGGTCTATCTGAAGAAGGGCGGGGAGAAGCGTCTGCGCTCGGGTCACCTGTGGGTCTTCAGCAACGAGATCGAATCCGTCGATGGAGCTGTCACCGCCGGTGACAGTGTCATCGTCGTCGATGCCGCGAAGCGTGTCATCGGCACGGGCTACATCAATCCCAACTCGCTCATCTCCGTCCGGCTGCTCGCGCGCCGGCGGCTCGAGCTCTCGAGGAACTTCCTCGGTCGACGCATCCGGCACGCGCTTGAGTACCGTGAGAAGCTGAACCCGGGAGAGACCGTAGGCCGTCTCATCTACGGCGAGTCCGACATGCTCCCCGGGCTCATCGTCGACCGCTACGGCGACACGCTCGCCGTCCAGTCGTTGACCGCCGGTATCGAACGCCGTCTTGAGGATGTCATCTCGCTACTCGACGAGCTGGTCGCACCGAAGAACATCGTGCTCAGGAACGACTCGAGGATGCGTCACTTCGAGGGTCTTCCCATCGAGAAGCGCGTCGTCCTCGGAAGCGCCGATGCGCCGGTCGAGATCGAACAGGACGGTCTCAAGTTCCTCGTCGACGTGTTCGACGGGCAGAAGACCGGGTTCTTCCTCGACCAGCGGGAGAACAGGCTTCGCACGCGCGAGCTTGCGAGGGGCAAGCACGTGCTCGACTGCTGCTGCTACACCGGCGCGTGGTCGGTGACAGCCGCGGTGGCCGGGGCCGCCTCGGTCTCCGGCATCGACTCATCGAAGCCCGCGCTGCGTCTCGCGGAGCAGAACGCCGCACTCAACGGGGTCGCGGACAAGATGCAGTTCGTCGACGGCGATATGTTCAAGCGGCTCGCCGCCGTCGGGCGCGGGACGAAGAAGTTCGGGCTTGTCATACTCGATCCGCCCGCGCTCGCGAAGGGCCGCAAGAAGATCCGCGAGGCACTCAAGGGGTATCGCGCGCTCAACAGACTCGCCATGAACGTGACCGCCCCCGGCGGGCACCTCGTGACATGCACCTGCTCGCATCTCATTGAGCAGGAGGCGTTCATGAACATGCTCGTCGCCGCTGCCCGCGAAGCGGACCGTCACGCACGAATCATCGAGGTGCGTGGCCAGAGCCGCGACCATCCCGTGATCCTCGGTCATCCCGAGACCCGGTATCTCACCTGCGTCGTACTGGAGCTTCTGTAGGGTCTGATGGACTTCACGCCCGGATATATCGAGCTCGCCCGGTCGGGCGAGCTCTCGCGGCGCGCCGCTGTCGCAGCGGAGCGGCTTCGTGCGTGTACGCTCTGTCCGCGCGCCTGCGGTGTCGATCGCACCGCGGGAGAACTCGGATACTGCCGCACCGGTGAGCTTCCCACCGTCTACAGCCACATGTCTCACCCCGGCGAGGAACCGCCCATCTCCGGAACGCAGGGCTCGGGCACCATCTTCATGAGCGGGTGCACGCTGTCGTGCGTCTACTGCCAGAACGCACGCTTCAGCCAGGGCGGTGAGGGCGCGGAACGGTCGGTCGCCGATGTCGCGGGGATGATGCTCGACCTCGAAGCGATGGGGTGCCACAACATCAATATCGTCACACCCACACATCACACGCACGCCATTCTCGCCTCGCTCGCGGTCGCGGCCGAGGAGGGGCTGAGCGTTCCTCTTGTTTGGAACACATCGAGCTACGAGTTGCCGGAGACACTGGCGCTCCTGGATGGTGTCGTCGATGTCTATCTGGCCGACATCAGGTATGCGGAGGACGCGAACGCCGCGCGCTACTCGGACGCAGCCGACTACGCGACCGTGGCGCGGGCGGCGCTCCGGGAGATGCAGCGACAGGTGGGGACGCTCCGTATGGATGAGCGCGGGATCGCAACCGGGGGGCTCATCGTGCGGCATCTGGTTCTGCCGGATGGCGTCAGCGGGACGGCCGACTGTCTGGCATTCGTGGCGAACGACCTCGGCTCCGAGACCCACGTCAGCCTGATGTCCCAGTTCTACCCGGCCCACCGGGCGCATGAGCACGCCCGAATCGCCCGGCGGCTGACCGCATCCGAGTGGGATGAGGCCGTCGAGGCGCATGCTGAGGCCGGTCTCATCAACGGGTGGGTCCAGGCGTTCATGGGGGAGGTCTCACCGATCGCGGGGACGAATCTGGAGCCGGATGAATAGCCGTTCAGGCGCTTCCGGGGACCTCGCGAGGCCACGTTGGCGCTCGTCCGACTCGCTGCCGGCAAATCGTCATGGCGCGGTTGACATGAGCCGTCACCGGGAACATACTACATCGACGGGGACGAAAATCCGGCGGCCGCGCCGGTGCTCCCCGGACGCCGAAGCAGCAGGGAGATGATGAAGAAGTCGGATCTCAAAGGACTGACGGTCGCCAAGCTCAAGGCTGAGGCGAGATCGCTCGGACTCGTGGGGTACTCCTCCATGAAGAAGGACGAACTCGTCGATCTGCTCGTGCGTTCGACCACGCCGAAGAGGAAGAAGCGCGTGGCCGGCAAGACGGCTGCTGCCAAGGCAGCAGCTAGGCCGAAGCCGAAGGCTTCGGCAGCGAAGAAGACGGCGAATGCTTCTGCGTCGAAGACAGCGTCCAGGAAGAAAGCTGCCGCGAAGCCGAAGGCTACTGCCAAGGCAGCGGCGAAGAAGAAGGCGGCCGCGCCCGACAAGGCTGGACTCTCGCCGAAGACGATCCGCGCGTTCACCATGAAGCAGTCGAACGGTGAGCAGCAGCGGGTCACGGCGGCGAAGTACTACCTCGGGGTCGACAAGTCTCCGGAACTCGATGCGCACTTCACCTACCCGGAGAGCTACGGCGAGAACATCATCACGCTGATGGTGCGCGACCCGTACTGGCTCTATTCGTACTGGGAACTCGCGCCCGAGGTGAGCCGGGAGCTGGCCGACGTGCTCGGTGAGGAGGAGTTCGAGACCAGCCGGCTCGTACTTCGCATCTATGATGTGACAGGAACCGATATCGACGACCCCGCGGGGTTCGAAGACATAGACATCGCACACGGTGCACGCAACTGGTACATCAATGTTACCCGCGTCGAGCGGGAGTATGCGGTGGAGATCGGCGTGCTCGCGCCGGACGGCGCGTTTCTCGTGCTCGCTCGGTCGAACCGCGTCGCGCTGCCGCCCGTTGGACCGTCAGAGGTCATCGACGAGGAGTGGGTGACCGTTGACGCGCTGGGGCACGTCTACCAGCGGGCCGCCGGAAAGCTCCCCGAGACCGGGTCGAGCGGGTGGGGACATGGCAGCGGGGGCGACCGATGATCCGGCTCGCCGTGCATCTCTCCTTCCACAGCATCAACTGAGTTTCGAGAGGGAGCCATGGAGAAGGGCTATCTCAGCCTCGTCCTGCATGCGCACCTGCCGTATGTGCGTCATCCGGAGTACAAGAGTTTCCTCGAGGAGTATTGGCTCTTCGAGGCGATCACGGAGACGTACATCCCGCTGATTCGCGGGTTCCAGCGCCTGAGTGACGATGGCGTCGACTTCCGGCTGACGGTCTCGATGAGTCCGCCGCTCGTTTCGATGCTCCAGGACCCGCTCCTCCAGGAGCGGTACCTCAAGCACATCACCGGGCTCGTTGAGCTCGCTGAGAAGGAGCTCGTCCGCCTCAAGAAGGACCCGCCGCGTCTGAAGCTCGCGAAGATGTACCACGAGCTCTTCACGGACTGCAGGCACACCTTCGCCGAGGAGTACGGTCTCGATCTCACGAGAGCCTTCCGCGCGTTTCGCGACGCCGGCAAGATCGACATCACGACGTGCGGCGCGACACACGGATTTCTCCCGCTCATGGAGCAGTTCCCGGCAGCCGTGCGCGGGCAGATCCGCATCGCCTGCGAGCACCACGAGCAGGCGCTCGGTCGGAGGCCCGAGGGCATCTGGCTTCCGGAGTGCGGGTACTTCCCGGGCGTCGACAAGTACCTTGCCGAGGAAGGCATCCGCTACACGTTCGTCGATTCACACGGCGTGCTTCACGCGACGCCGCGTCCGAAGTTCGGCACGTACGCCCCCGTCATCACGCCGTCGGGCGTCGCCGTGTTCGGCCGCGACATCGAGTCCTCCAAGCAGGTCTGGAGTGCGGAGGAGGGCTATCCGGGCGACTTCAACTACCGTGACTTCTACCGCGACGCCTCGTACGACCTCGACTACGAGTACGTGAGACCGTATCTGGGCGCCGACGGGTTCCGGAAGATGCTGGGGCTCAAGTACCACAAGATCACGGGCAAGGGTGTCGCCCTTGGCGACAAGGAGCTCTACGACCCGGACGTCGCAGCGGCGCTCATCGACGACCACGCGGCCAACTTCATGTTCAACAGAGAGCACCAGTTCGAGTATCTCAACGACGTGCTCGGACAGAAGCCGGTGATCGTCGCACCGTACGACGCGGAGCTCTTCGGTCACTGGTGGTTCGAGGGACCGGCGTGGCTCGAATCACTCCTGAGGAAGATCCACGAGACGAAGGGCCCCGTGCAGACCGCGACGCCGACCGACATCCTCAAGTCAGGCACCCCGATGCAGACCGCGACGCCGCATCTGTCGAGCTGGGGTCACAAGGGCTACTGCGAGGTGTGGATCAACGACACCAACGACTACATCTACCCGCATCTTCACCGGGCGTCGCTCCGGATGACCGAACTCGCGAAGCTCTATCCCGACGCTGAGGGTCTGAGGCTCAGGGGCCTGAGCCAGGCCGTACGTGAGCTTCTGCTTGCGCAGTCGAGCGACTGGGCCTTCA
>CAZRAD010000031.1:0-21163 GCA_964597945.1 uncultured bacterium | reverse complement strand
GTGATGTAGAGCTCGTAGTCGTCGGTCTCGTCCGACGTGTACGCGATCCACTTGCCGTCGGGACTCCAGCGCGGGTTGCGCTCTGCAACGCCGTTGGTGCGAGTCAGGTTCTGCGGCGTGCCGTTCTCGGCCGGGAGCGACCAGATGTCGCCGCGGGCCGACACGACCGCGCGGACGCCGGTGCGCGAGATGTTGCCGTCGTCGATCAGCTCGGCGGCGTCGAAGATCTGCGGCATCACGCGGTGATGGTCACCCGGGATGCTGATCGTGACCGCGTGCGAACGCTCGGTCTCGAGATCGAGAAGTCTGAGCTCGGACCCGAGCTGGTAGACGATCTCGCCCTGTCCGTTGGGGCCCGGGCCGATCGACGGCCACTTGACGTCATACTCGCCGTGATCGGTGACCTGGCGCGTGTCGCCACTCGCGAGGTCGTAGACCCAGATGTTCAAGCGATGCTTCGAACCGGCATCCGAGAGGTAGTAGAGCTGGTCGCCGAACCACATCGGGATGCTGTCCGTGCCACCCCAGTCGGTGAGCTTGCGTGAGGTATGGTCCTTGAGGTGGAAGAGCCACAGGTCGGAAGCGCGTCCGCCCATGTAGCGCTTCCACGTCGAGAAGTCACGCGAGTACGGCGTGTAGGCGAGCCACTCGCCGTCGTCGCTGATGGCCGGATTGAATCCGTACGGGACCGGCAGCTTCTCGGGAAGTCCACCGTCCTCGTCGACCGTGAAGAGCTGGTAGGCATGCGGCGAGTCGCCGAATCCGTAGGCGCCGAAGACGATGTCACCCTGCCTGGTCCACCCGAACGGCAGCTCGCTCGACGGGTGGTGCGTCACGCGGAACGGGACTCCCCCGCCGACGGGGAGCGTGTAGATGTCGCTGTTCCCGTCGTAGTTCGCGCGGAATACGACGTGCTCACCGTCCGCGCTGAAGCTCGGGAAGGTCTCGTACCCCTCGACACTCGTCAGCCTCGTGGCCGCGCCGCCCTCGCGGGGCGCCAGCCAGAGGTCGTTGGCGTAGCGGAATACGATCTGTGTTTCGCTCACATCCGGGTAACGCATCATCCCGGCGTGAGGCTCAACTGCGGACGCCGCCGTCACAACACACACGGCGGCGACAACGGACAGGAGTCCGACGAGAATCGGCCTCGGCATGCTCATCCCCCCTTGGAGTTGGTGCGCCTGCGCGGCGCGCTCTTTGGTCAGCCAGTCTATTCGATGCAGGTCGACCCCCTCAGGTTGACCCATCGTTCAGAGAATTCGAGCCTGCCTGAGCGACGAGCCTGAACCCCGTTCAATCGTGCCGAAGCGCCCTGACCGGATCGACGCGAGCGGCACGGGCCGCCGGGTAGATGCCTGCCAGGAGACTCACAACCACTGAAAAGCCGAGGGCGCCGACGATGAGCCAGAGCGGCATATGGAAGAGGTCGGTCGGTTCCACGCCGTACGGGCGGATGTAGGCGTTCGCGATGACGTTCGCGAGGCGCGTGACGAGCCAGCCGAGCACGAGCCCGAGGACTCCCCCCATGAGCCCGATAACGGCCGCCTCGACGAGGAAGATACGGCGAATGTCCCACTCTCCTCCGCCGATGGCCTTCATCACGCCGATCTCGCGCGTCCGCTCGAGAATCGAGGTGACCATCGTGTTCGCGATTCCGAGGCCCGCGACGAAGAGTGCGATCGTCCCGACCGCACCGAGAAGCGCATCCATGATCACAAACGCGCTTCGGACGTCCTCCAGGTGATCGGCGATCGTGACGGTGGCCAGCCCCATCGCCTCGATCTGCTCCCGGGCGGCATCGAGGTCCTTCATCGACGTGACCCTGACGTTGACCGATGAGTAGCCGCTCTCGCCACCTCCACCGCCAAGCAGATCCCACACGCTCGAGACCGCGAGCCGCGGGATGGCATCGGCCGTCCCGGATGGAACGATGGCGCGCCCGCCGAACCCGAATCCGCTGAACCCGCCGGTGCGTTCGAGAATCCCGACGATCGTCAGTTCCGTGAGCTCCTCCCGGATCGGAAGCTCGCCTGTCGGAACCTGCAGACGCGCGACCGAGCGCATGAGCTCACCGGCGTCGACCACCGAGGTCCGGAGTTCAAGTGTCCTGCCAAGCACTTCGCTGGAGTGGAGCATCTGATATGTCTCGGTGGTGTCCTCCCGCGCGCGGCGTGTCGGCTCAGGCACGTCCGTCAGACGGATGCCCATGTCCTCGAGGAGATTCTGACTGATTACGACCGCTGCCTCATCGTCGGCTTCGAAGAACCGGCCGTACGGAAGTCCTGAGAACGGCTTGTACTCGCCGAGCCCAACAGGGAGCGCACGAACGGTCGTCTGCGCCTCACCCTCATCGAGCGTGAGCCTCGCGGGGAATGACACCTCCGGGTACGCCAGGCGGACGCCGGGGATGGCCCGGAGCGCCTCGAGCGTGTCATCGTCGAGAATCTCCACATCCCCTCCCATCGCCTGCATACCCGATGCAATGGGATCAGATATGTCGATGTCGCCAGGCAGCACCTGGATGCTCGTGAACAGCTCGAGTTCCCGGAACTCGCTGGCGATGTTGTGCTGGATGCCGCTGCCGAAGGAAACCATCGAGACAAGGGCTCCGATCCCGATGATGACGCCGAGCGTCGTCAGGACCGTGCGCAGTCTCGTGCGCCACAGGTTCTCAAGGGCCAGCCTGCTGACATCGCTGAGTCTCATGCGGTCAGCACCTCCTCGTCGACAACGCGTCCGTCGAGGAGTGTGAGGACGCGATCGGAGACCTCCCGCGCTCCTTCATGGTCATGCGTGACCATGAGGACGGTCAGGCCGTGCTCCTGATTCAGCTCGTGGAGAAGCGCGATGATCTCACGCGAGGTGGCGCTGTCGAGATTCCCGGTGGGCTCATCGGCGAGCAGGATCACTGGGTCGTTCGCGAGCGCCCTCGCCACCGCCACGCGCTGCGCCTCTCCGCCCGAGAGCTCCCCGGGACGGTGGTCGAGGCGCTCAGCGAGTCCGACGGACGCCAGGAGACTGGCTGCCCGCTCGCGGCGCTTCGCTCGCGGGAACTCACCGAACGCGAGCGCGAGCGTGACGTTCTCGAGCGCCGTACGCGTCGTGATGAGATTGAACGACTGGAAGACCATGCCGACCGTGCGGCGCCGGTGGAGTGCGAGCGCCCGCGGATGCGCTCCGGCAACGTCATGTCCATCGACGGTGATGCTCCCGCTGTCAGGCGTGTCCAGACCGCCGATGAGATTGAGGAGCGTCGACTTGCCCGACCCGGACCGTCCGACAATGGAGATGAACTCACCGGGGCGAACGGCAAGATCCACGCCGTCGAGTACGCGGAGCTTGGTCATCCCGCGATGATACGTCTTGGTGAGTGCCTGTGCGGTGAGAATGTGATCCAGGACCGGCCCCCTCGGGGAGTTCGAGTCATCTGCTGTTCGTCCCGACGATGCTACCACACAAGATGACGCGGGAGAACGGCTCTGCCGCTCCCCCGCGTCCCGCGCGCTGCCGTGAGGAGAGACTCCCGGCGGCACGGCGGCGGGCTCATTGAACCCGGTTGGCAGGGTCTATTTGATATGCACGAGCCTTCCGGCCGCCTCGTAGTCGCCGGCGGTCACGCGGCAGAAGTATATGCCGCTCGCGACCCGGTGGCCGGCGTCATCGGTGCCGTCCCACGGGACGCGCACCGGACCGGCCTGCTTCGTTGCGCCGCCAAGGGATCTGACAAGTCGCCCGGCCACGTCATGGATGGTCAGTTCGATGACCGCGGGCGACGGGATGACGAAGCTGAGCTCCGTCCTAGGTGTGAACGGGTTCGGGGACGCGGCCACGCCCTCCATAACCTCATCCTCCTGGATGCCCGGCTCGGAGACACCGGTCGCGTAGTGAATGACGCCCTGCCCCCAGACCGCCGACTCGACTACAGCGTCGTGTCCACCGAAGGAACCGTCTGCGAGCGATGCCCCATTGCCCTCATCCATCGACCACACTCCGACAAGCCCCGGCTCGCCACCGGTCAGGTTCGAGAGCATCCCGTCCGTGATGTCGCCGCCGCTCCTCGCGACCGACCACATTCGCACCTCGTCGATCTTGCCCTCGAACGACCACTGGTGGTCGAAGGAGTTCCCGATGTGGAGGTCGTTCGTCGTGTTGTCGGCGATCGCGCCGGATGGCGTCGAGGAGTGCGTCACGGTCACTTCGGAGCCATCGATCCACATCCGGGTCGTCGATGTCGTCGCGTCGTAGGCCACCGCCACGTGCTGCCATTCGTCGAGCGCGATCGCATCGACGGGCGCGCAGGAGAAGCTCGTCCTCGCGTCGGCGTGCAGCATCTTCAAACAGACGCTGTGGTTGTTCTGAACGAAGTGCTCGCCGATGAGATAGAACGCGAACTGCTCCTTGTGAACGATCCCGCCCTGGCCCCATGCGCCGAACGGATAGGTCCCCCACCCCGTCGGGCTGATCCACGCCTCGAGCGTGAGGTCACCGATGAGATTGAGCTCGGAGGTCGCCGGACAGGTCACTCGCGTGCTGTCCCCATCGAAGGCAAGACACGCACTCTGGTCGTACGCCGTCACGCACGAGGGACGCGTCCGCTCACCGCTCCAACCGGTCGTCGTGACACGCATCGTTGCTCCCTGGACGCCGGGCGAATCGTAGACCCAGACCGGGGAGCTTCCCGTCAGGTCCGTCGAGCCGTCCCCGTCGAAGTCCCATTCGATGAGCGTGACGGCGCCCTCGACATCGATGGCCTCGTTGAACGTGACCGCGTACGGCGCAACACCGGTCAAGGGCGCGCAGCTAAAATCCACAGTCAACCGTTCGTTCTCGTACCAACGGATGTTCGGTTCGTCCCACGCAATGCAGAGGATGTCCGCATCTCCGTCATTGTCCAGATCGCCCGTGTGCGCGCAGTCCACGTGGGGATACGTGCCGTCGGCCAGCTCGATCTCGTCGAAGGTCATTGTCCCGTCGTTCTCCCACCAGCTGACATCGTTCGTGGTCCACGCGGCACCCGAGCAATCGAGATCGCCGTCACCATCGAAGTCGGCCCAGTCGATGACAAGTCCGCCGCTCGAGTCGGTCGGCAGGTCGTGGATCGTGAAGGAGCCCGCTCCGTCGTTCTCCCACCACCCGAAACGGCACGGGTTGAACGAAGCGAAGGCGATGTCGATGTCATCATCTCCATCGAGATCGACCGACCGAACCCAGTGCGCCGCATCGAGCGGGAGCACGTGCGGAGTGAAGTTCTCGGAGCCGTCGTTCTCGAACCACCGGGCCCCGGCATTCCAGTCGTTGGCCAGAAGGTCGATGTCATCGTCACCATCGAAGTCCGCGAAATCGACACACTGAGTCGTCACGCTCGCCATGAGGTTCGAGCCGGTGAATCCCATCGACCCATCGTTGATCCACAGTGTGTTGCCACCGGATGTGCCGGCGCTCCACACGTCCAGATCGCCGTCCTCATCGACGTCCACGGCGCGCGCCATGTGCGCCTCGCCGAGGCCGCCTATCTTGTGACGCGTGAACGACTCGTCCCCGTCGTTCTCGTACCAGCAGACGGCGTTGCTATCGCGCATGCCGGCGAGGATATCGATGTCACCATCGAGATCGAGATCGCTGATGTTGAGATAGTAGGGTGTCCCCGCGGAGTTCTCGACGGAGTGCACGTCGAGGAAGACCTGGTCCCCGTGGTTGCGGAGCCAGATGATCTCATCCGTGATCCAATCGCAGGTCAGGATGTCTGTGCGGCCGTCCTGGTCCAGATCGACGGGAACGGCGCAGCGCGGGTCGCCGAGCGCGTGCGGCAGCTGGTGCTCGACGAACGTCGTGGCGCCGCGCACCAGTCCGGCGAAGGCGATTAGGATTGCCACCATGAGAATGGTCGTACGAGTGCGCATCGTGTGTCCCCTCCGGTGAGCAACGTCCGGTTGTCTCCCCTGTTGATGCTCAGCGCCGGGGCGATGCGGCACAGTGTTCTCAGCTGCTCCTATTTCAACAACACCATTTTCTCTGTGTCTTCACCCGCCGCCGACGAGAGGCGACACAGGTAGATTCCCGATGCGAGCCTGCGGCCGGCGTCGTCACGTCCGTCCCAGCTCACATGGTGTATGCCCGGCTCGCGCCGGTCGGACGCGAGTGTGCGGACAGCCCGACCGCCTGCGTCGTACACCATCACGGTCACGTCGGTCGCCTGCGTCAGTTCGAAGGCGACTCGCGTGACTGGATTGAACGGATTGGGGTGGTTCGGGAACAGTTGGGGACTCGAAACGGACAGCCCATCCGCTCCGGGCGGTTCGACCACACCAGTCGGGTAGAGGAGCGCACCCTGAACCCATTCCGCGTCAACGATCGTTCCGTCGCCACACGTTCCGGCGGCATCGATGACCGATGTTCCGTGCGCGTCGTCCAGACGCCAGTACCCCGCGAGTCCAGGCTCGTCACCATCCAGTCGGACGAACATGTCAGCGGCGACCTCTTCCCCGGTTCTGGCGATGCTCCAGACGCGCACCTCGTCGATACAGCCCTCGAATCCCTTGTTGAGATCCGGGAGTACGTTTCCGAGACCGAGCGAGTCTCCGGCGTTCGCGGCCACCGCGCCCGACGGCGCTGTCGTGTAGCTGACATCGACTTCGTCACCATCGACGAACATGGTCACCTCACTGATGCCGTCGTAGACGACGGCCACATGTTGCCATGCGTCGAGCACGATCGAGTCCAGGGACGAACCGGACCCGCTCGCGGTCGCATCAGCATGCGTGATGTCGAGGAATGCGCTGTGGTTGTCTCGGGCGAAGTGCTCGCCCACGAGATAGAGATCGATCGGTCCCTTCGAGAGGATATGACCGTACCCGAACGTCCCGAACGGGAAGGTCCCCCACCCCGACGGTCTGATCCACGCCTCCAGCGTGAACGCCCCGGCCAACTCGAGCCCGGCGGCGGGCGGAGTGTGAACGCACTCGCCACCGCCGTCGAACAGAAGGCTGCTCGAGCTGTCGAACGCCTCCACGCAGCCGCGCTTGAGCTTCCGACCGGTCATCCCTTCGAAGTCCACTTCAAGCATACAATCGTAGACGCCGGGCGACGCAACGCTCCACTCCGGGCTCGCCCCGGACGCGTCGAACGAGCCGTCCGCCCCGAAGTCCCAACGAAGCGCACCCGGCGTCACGTTCAGCACCTCCGTCAGCATTACCTCGAAGGGGGCAATGCCTGTGTCCTGGGAGATGCTGAAATCAAGGTCGATGGCCGTGTTCTCGTACCAGCGCAGGTTCGGAGCCCCGCGACCGGCGGCCAGAATATCTTCGTCTCCGTCGTTATCGACATCCACGGCCTGGGAGACGGCGCCAAGCGTGAGCGTGCCCCCGGAGAGCTGGTACTCGGCGAAGCCCATGGAACCGTCGTTCTCATACCAGTTGACGTCGCCGCTGACATGCGAGACGGCGCAGACGTCAAGGTCGCCGTCGCGGTCGAAGTCCCCGGGCTCGGCCATCAGCGCACCCGTCATCGTGTTCGGGATGTCGCGCCGCGTGAAGGAGCCGGCACCGTCATTGTCCCACCATGTGATCACGCTCGGGTTGTAGGCCGCGGCGAGAATGTCGACATCGGTGTCCTGGTCGAGGTCGATCGCATAGACCCAGTGGTTCTGCGGGAGCGGGAGCAGGTGCATCGTGAAGTTCTCAGACCCGTCGTTCTCCCACCAGCGCACGCCGTGGTCGAAATCGGTCGTGATGATATCCTCGTCGTCGTCACCGTCGAGGTCGGCGGCCGCCGAGTAGTGGCTCGTGTTCCCGTCCATGAGCATGTGCTCTGTGAAGTTCATCGAGCCGTCGTTCTCCCACCATCTGTTGCCACCGGTCGTGCCGCACCCGACAACGTCAAGGTCCCCGTCCTCATCGATGTCGTGACCCAGTCCCATGTGAGCGGTTTCGATCGAACCGATGGTGTGGCGTGTGAAGCTCTCGGCCCCGTCGTTCTCCCACCAGGCTACGCAGGCGCTGTCGAAGAGCCCGCTGATGAGGTCGATGTCGCCGTCCAGATCGAGGTCGATGGCGCTCGGGTAGATCCCGAGGCCCTCCGAGTGCTCAACGGAGATGATCTCGTCGAAGCCGGCGGCCCCGTCGTTTCGAAGCCAGATGATCTCGTCGTTGATCCAATCCGGAAACAGGATGTCGGTCCACCCGTCCTGGTCGATGTCGCACCCGTAGGCGAATGTCGCATCGCCGAAGTCGTGATCATGGAAATGCTCGGTGAAGGTCGTCGAACGCTGCGCGCCGACTGGATCTGCCGTGGCTGTCAGTACGAGCGTGACGACCGCAACAAGCAGAGTGCAGTTCCATGCGTGTGTGCGTCGCATACTACTGTCCCCCCGTGAAGAGCGGAGCCCGACGGCCTGCTCGTCCCGCCTGCCCCGATGATCCATCGCTACTTCAGAAGCACCATCTTCCGCGCCTCGCTCCCCTCGGTAGACGTGAGTCGGTAGAGGTAGACGCCGGACGCCAGCCGCCTGCCGGCGTCGTCACGGCCGTCCCACTCGATCGAGTGAGAGCCGGGAGCCAGTTCGCCGGAGAGAAGTGTGCGAACGACGCGACCGGCCGCGTCGTAGACGCTCAGCGTGACATCGTCCGTGTAGGGAAGATCGAAGGCGATGCTGGTCAGCGGATTGAACGGGTTCGGATGATTCGGCAGCAGCCGCGCGCGAGAGACCAGCCCACCGTCCGAAGGATCGGCCACGCCGGTCGGGTAGAGCACGACGCCCTGAACCCAATCGCCGCCCGTGACGGTCCCGTCCCCGCTGGTGGCTGTCGCATCAACAACCGTTGTCCCGTACGCTTCGTCCAGTCGCCAGTATCCGACGAGGCCCGGCTCATCACCCCCGAGACGCACGAGCATCTCGTCCGCGATGTCGCCGCCGCTCCGCGCGATGTTCCAGACGCGTACCTCATCGATGACTCCCTCGAAGCCCTTGTTGAGCTCCGGGATGACATTGCCGAGCCCGAGAGCGTCGCCGGCGTTCGGTGCGACCGCTCCGGACGGCGCCGTCATGTAGGTCACAGCGACCTCATCGCCGTCGACGTACATCGTCACCTCACTCACACCATCGTAGACAACGGCAACATGCTGCCACGCGTCCAGCGCGAGCGAGTTCAGGGATGAACCCGAGCCGCTCACCGTCGCATCCGCGTGCGTGATATCGAGGAAGAGACTGTGGTCATTCCGCGCAAAGTGCTCGCCGACGAGGTAGAGATCGACGGGGCCCTTGGACAGGATGTGGCCGTACCCGAAGGTCCCGAACGCGAAGTCGCCCCAGCCGAACGGGTTGATCCACGCCTCAAGCGTGAACGCGCCCGTCAGTTCGAGCCCCGCTGCTGCGGGCGTGAGGACGTGCCCACCGGCGCCCTCGAACCCGAGGCCGCTCGATGTATCGAACACCTCGACGCATTCGCGAATCAGGTACTTCCCGTTGGTGTCCCCGACGTCGTACGTCACCAGCACATCGTAGAGTCCGGGCTCATCGAACGTCCACTCGGGCGCAAGCCCGCTCGCATCCATCACACCGTCGCCGTCGAAATCCCACGAGTAGTTGCTCGCCACCGATGGCGCGGTGACCGAGCCCGTGAACTGCACCGTCAACGGCGCGACGCCCGCCGGTGGATCCGGTGCGACGGCGCAGCTCACTGCGTCGTTCTCGAACCAGCGGACATCCGGGTTGGACCTGCCTCCCGCGAGGATGTCGCCGTCGCCGTCGTCATCGACGTCGAAGGCCCAGCAGGTCTGGACACTGTTGAGCGTGCCGTCCGCGAGGATGTACTCGGTGAAGCCCATCGCGCCGTCGTTCTCCCACCATACGATGTCGTCGCTCTGCTCGCCGCCGCCGCAGATGTCGACGTCGCCGTCCATGTCGAAATCGCACGGGTCGGCCATGATCATCCCCACGGTCGTTGTGGCGATGTCGTATCCGGTGAATCCGCCTGACCCGTCGTTCTCCCACCACCGGACCGCGGACGGGTTGTATGCGCCGCACAGAACGTCGAGATCATCGTCGCCGTCCATGTCATACGCGCGAACGCTGTGGGCTCCCACGAACGGAAGCACGTGCGACGCGAAGTTCTCACTCCCGTCGTTCTCCCACCACCGCACGCCCTGGTCGATATCGTTGGTCAGCAGATCGATGTCTCCGTCGCCGTCGAGGTCTCCCGCGTCGCAGTACTGGCTCGTGACGCCGGAGATGAGGGTACGGTTCGCGAAGTTCATCGCACCGTCGTTCTCGAACCAGGCGCTGCCACCGGCGTTCCCACAGACCACAACGTCGTAGTCGCCGTCTTCGTCGATGTCGACCGGAAGGGCCGAATGAGCGTTCCCGAGAGTCCCGATGGTGTGCTTCGTGAACGCAAGCGAGCCGTCGTTCTCCCACCAGACCGCGACGGAGCCGCCCCACATCGCGCCGATGACATCGACGTCGCCGTCGTGGTCCATGTCGATGAATCGCCCCTGGATGGCTCCCACAACGAGGGTGTCGATCATCGTGGGCGCGGAGAAGTCGCCGCCAAGCCCCTTGATCCAGCAGATGATGTCCGGGGTCGTATCGCTCGTGATGATGTCTGTCCATCCGTCCTCGTCGAGGTCTCCTGCCATCGCGAAGAGCGTCTGGCCGAAGTCATCTCCGGTGATGCCATGTTCGGTGAACCCGGCCTGAGAGTTGGGTGTGGCGAGCGCGAGTGCGGCGAGCACGGCGAGCGCGGTCATATATGCGCGGTGGTGGGTCATGGCCTCCTCCTCATGATGTGCATGACTCGGGGGCGTTCCGGTCTGCGTTCATCAAGCTGCAGCGTTGAGTACTGCGTTGACCGTGATGTCGAGAACTGCTGATCGCTCCTTCGAATCCGGGCCCTCGAATCCGGGCCATGAAGTCCCCCCGGCACCCGATGTGTTCGATTCGGCGGCGCTCCGCGGGCCCGGAACTCCGCCCGGACACCGGGGGACATGTCAGCTACTGGTGGCCTGGAAGGCCGGGACCGAACTGCGCCGGCTATACGGGTCGCCCCCCTAAGACGCTCTCCGTCATGCGGACGCATTCGAGCCCGGCCGATTCCAGAACCACCGTTCCCGCGATGGATTCCGACGAAACCGGACTTCCCCCCATGTGCGTCGCCTTCTTGTCCAGCGCGTACAGGATCCGTCCGTCGGCCATCACGAGCACAAACCTCCATCTCAAACACATGCAGCGCGCAGCTCCTCGCCCATAGGTCCGGCGCGCTACTCCTGAATGTCCTTCTTCGGAATTCCCCACCCGAACATGTCGTTGAGGTCTCCATAGCCCGGGAGCGTGTCCGCCCCGAACTTCCTGCTCAGCGAACGCAGATAGTCACGGAGGTCAACGGGTGAAACATCCTGGTCTTCGAGCTGCTTTGTGAATCCGGCGACGACGAGATCGGAGATAACGTAGATCCCGTACGCCCATGAAAACATCGCGCTGTCGCTCCAGAATGCGTCGTGAACCCGACCACCACCCCGCTCGAGGAACGCGATCATGTGCTGACGGCCATCGACGAAGATGACCAGCACGTCGACCGGCCAGTCCGTCCAGAGACTGGGGAGCTGGGCCCGGTCGATGACGGTCGCACCGGCGATCTCGGTGGGTTCGTACACCTCGGCGAAGACATTGATGCCTCGCTCCACGGCTTCCTCGATCGCGGGCCTCATCTGCGCGAGGGGTCCCGGATAGAGATCGATGTAGACCGTCTGCTCGCACTCGTGGAGCATCCTCCTTGCTCGCTCGTACACCTGGTCGAGTGAACTGATGCGGTAGATGCCACCGCCACCGGCCTGGGGCTTGATGAGCGATCGGACCTCGTTGAGCGCCAGGCTCTTCCGGTCCCTGAAACCACGCTCCATCTGGTCGAGGAGTTCCTCGGGCGACACCGCGGTGCAGAGCCTGAGTTCCCCCTCTGAGATGAGGATGGCGCCCTTCGCCGCCAGACCCTCGACCGCTTGGTAGACGTTCGTCTTCGAGCGCCCGATGGCCTTGGCGATGCGATATCCGGTCGACGGTGGGTTCTCGAGCAGATAGACGTAGATCTCGGCTTCCAGCCGCGAAAGCCCGAGCTGCTCGAATGCATCGATGGCGAGTGTGTGGCTCATGAACGACCCCCTCGATGCGCTGCGGACTCTCCACGGAAGTGGTACCACGAAGCACCACCATGTCCGGAGCGCTTGAAAAACCCCCATTCATAGGCCTTCTGGCCCTGTTGCCGGGGGGTTGCCGCCCTGCGCCCTTCCGGAGCCCAGGTCCTTCCGGGCGCGGCACCGGGCACATGCCCAGTGCGAGGCAGCACAATGTCTGACATCGCATCTACCAGCGGAGTTGAAGCGTGACGTGAAGATAATTCACGACCGCCGATTCATTCTACCGCCTGCCACTCCCCTCTGGCGCTGGCCGCGTGTCACCCCAGCGGGACGCGGACCTCAATGGGACGCCGAACTCAGCGGGACGCGCTCGCTACCAGTACCGCTCCGACATGAACGCCTGGATGCTCCCGTTCAAGTCGAGCACGAACCCGTGCTCCGGGTGATACGAGTAGTCGGCGGCGGCCGCGTCGTCCGGAAGCAGTGTCCCCTGCAGTCCCTGCTCGTCAATGAAGAGCGACAGGCTCGTCCCGCCATGGTAGTCGTTCCCACCGGCGCGTCCAACTCCGGGGGGATACTCGTACGCGTCGTCGCCGCCGCGGTCGATGAAGAGGCACACGCTGTTGTGGGCCGAGGCGCCGAGCGAGAAGAACGACCCACCGTCGTACGAGTCGTCCCCTGCCTCATCGAGGAAGAGTGCCACCGATTCATCCCACGCGAGTCCCTGCGCCACTCCCTGCCTCGTCGTGTACCGGTCGTTCCCGCCGGACTCGAGGAACACGCCCACCGCTTGGTGCGCGCAGAAACCCTGGTTGTAGCGGGAGCCGATGTAGAGGTCGTCCTCCGTCCCGCCGGCGGCGAGTACTCCCATGCCGTAGTAGTAGCCGCCGCCCTGTGAGAAGTTGCCCGCCTCCATGCGGTCGCTTCCGCCGGCGTCAAGCAGCAGGCCCAGTCCGCCGGATGCGAGCGTGCGGAAGCCCATCCCGCACCCCTGCGACCAGGCGTCGAAGATCCCGGCATCCCCGTACCCGGTCGGATACAGACCCTTCGCGTAGTATTCGTCGTCACCGGCGCGGTCCGCAACGACCCCGATGCCGCCGGCCAGCCCGCACGCCTGGACGTGACAGTCGCCTTCGTACCGGTCGGCGCCCGAGACGTCCAGCAGGATCCCGACACCGAATAGTCCTACACCCTGGCAGAACGTGCGACCACGGTAGACATCGTCGCCGCCCGCATCGTGGAGCCAGCCGACCCCGAGATACCCGGTCCCCTGAGCCCACTGGATACCGACGTACGAGTCGTTCCCCGCGAGGTCGAGCAGCGCGCCGACGCCCAGACAACCGGTTCCCTGACAGCTCGTTGTCGTCGATTCGTATGCGTCATCGCCGATGACGTCGATGAGGATCGAGACCGGGACGTCCCACCCGGTCGCCCCACCTGCGCTCCCCGTGTAGAGATCATCGCCGCCGACATCGAGCAGGAACGCCACGTTCTCCTCGCGGTGCCAGTCGTCGCCTGTTCCGGCGATGACGATGCGACCGTGCTCCGTCGCACGCTCGGCGAGAATCGCACCGCCGAGCGAATCATGAAACGCGTGTTCGATGAGCTCGGCGGCGGCTTCGGCCCAGCCGGGACTGGAGAGCCTCGCCGTGGCGTCCGCGCACTCCATCAGCGCCCCGTAGTCCACACGTCTTGCGATGTCGAGAATGCGCTTGTTGCGTGCGAACCGCTCGCGGTCCTCGTCGAAGTGAATGTAGGTCTCACCCGCGAACGCGTCCGAGAGATCCCACCGATGCTCCGAGAGGAACTCGCGGTCGTCGTCCGAGAGCTCGGCAAACGCCATCGCGTGGCACCCGGCCGCGCGCTCGAGCGCGGCCTCGATACCATCAAGCAGCAGCTCGACCGCGGCGGCGCCCTGGCGTGGGACTGCTCCCGCGGCAGAGTCCGGAAGCGCTCGCATGGGCTCGAACATCGGAACGAGAACGTTCGTCGCAACCTCGAGGAGCCCGGCGACATCCTCGAGTTCCCCAGCAGCGTCCTGAACCGCGGCGCAATCCGATATCAGGGCTCGAGCGACGCCCTCGAGCCGGAACGGGTCGCGGTGTACGTAGATCATCGTCTCAAGGCGATGCGGGTCGCTCCCCGCGTGACAGCGGGCCAGCCGCTCGAGCAAATCCTCGGTGTCACGCCGGACGTCGAATTCGCCAACCAGCGACCACACGGCCGCCGCCTGTTCCGCAACCGGGTAGTGCACGCCCCGCTCGATCTCCCGGTTCGTCCGCGGCGCCGGCCATCGCGCCTCCGGACGCAGCCCGAGAACAACGGGAACCAGTTTGACCACACGCTCGGTCGACGCCCCCGCGGTCAAGCTCTGCCCCGGCTCGAGCGCGTCAACGACGCGTGTGGGCTCGTCCCAGAACAGTCGGTCCGATTCGATCTCGTCGATCGCCGGAGAGCCCGTCGTGGTGAACGAGCGCTCGACGGCGTCGCGGACGACAAGGAGCGGAAACGGTGCGCCGGCCTTCTTCCCATCGAGACGAGACGAGAACACGGTGCGCGCGCTGTCGGCGACACAGAAGAGCGGCCGCCCCGACGCGGCGACGATGACGTCACCCTCCAGAAGCCCCGCGCGCTCCGCCGGCGAGTCCGGGAACACAACGGTCACGCGGAGACCCGACTGTGCTCCCTCGGTGAGTTCGATGCCCCACGCGCCATCCGGTACGACGGGGAGTTCCTCGATCGCCTCGGTATAGACACCGAGCCATCCGCGGTCGTCGACGGCGGGTTCCCCCTGCCCGGCGACCGGAGTCGCCGCGAACGACAAGAAAAAGATGGCCGTCGGAATGAGTGTCGCCGCCCTCACGATGCGTCCCACTCCGGATCATCGAACCGCTGGATCTCGAGCAGATACCCGTTGGGGTCGGTGAAGAAGCAGTGGTAGATGCCGTACTCGTCGTTCGCGGCCGGCGGCTTCTCGAATGGAACGCCCGCCTCCTTGAGCCTCGCGTACCAACCGTCCACGTCGTCCGTCACGAGCGTGAGGATCACGCCGGCCGGTCGCCCCGCCTCGGCCCGACCGCAGAACCCGAGATACGCGTTCTCCGCCGTCCGATAGATACGGCACCCGCCCTGGTCGAGCGTGAGCGTCAGACCGACCGCCTCTTCGTAGAACCGGGCGGTCGCCGCAAGGTCGAGCGTGTAGCAGAACGTGATCTGTGCGTCGAAGAGGTCCATCGTGCGTCTCCCTGTCGGTACTCGACCGACGGTGTGGCACTGTTCTCCTCCGCGGCGAGCTAGCGGATCGAGAGTTCGAGTCCGTAGCGATCGACGTCGAAGCAGATGCTTGCCTGGAAGTGAGCCGGGTCGCGGACCCACGGCAGGTACTCGGCCATCTCATCGAGATGACCCCGTGCCGTTGTGTCGTGCGCGATCACCCACGCGTCCGGTGCCAGTTTGTCGTAGTAGCGCTTGAGGAGCTCCAGGTAGAGAAACTCGGAGCCGTCATCCGGCTTCGCCTCCACGTACAGGAAGTCGATCGGCCCCTCGATCTGGTCGATGACGTCGCGCCCGTCGCCGGTGATGATGGTCACAGCGTCGGTGTTCGGGAGCGCGGCGAGGTTCGCGCGCGCCTTCTCACACATCGTCGCGTCGACATCGACGCCGTAGATGCGATCGGCCCGATACTCGGGCGAAGGACCGATGGCCGGACCCGCGAAGCAGGCCAGCGTGTACCCCCAGAAGCTCCCGAGTTCGAGCAGAACCTTCGGCTGACGGGCGGCGGTGAGTGCGTAGACCAGGCGCTCCATCACGTCGCTGAACGAGGTCCACGCCCCATCGAACTTCGCGATGCGCTTCCTCATGTCGAGAAACACGTCGCGATCGTACGCGCCGGCATCCGGCGCGATCAGCGCGTGCTTCCTCAGCAGGTCGAGAGCCCCCTCGACGGCCGGGTCCTCGTCCGGCGTGTGCCCGAGCATCAGCAGGAGGTCGTAGTCGCGATAGCCGATCTCGCTCCGCAGACCACCCTCCGCCTCGGGATTGAACCGTGCGTCGCTTCGGACCCAGTGCTTCTCGCGCAGATACCCGATCGCCTTGTCGATGGCTTCCCGCGAATGTGCGTATCGCAGTGTCTTCAACGGCGTCCCTCCCGGGGTCTCGCAGCGATGCACGACCGGCTCTAGAGCAGTCTCTCCTGAAACCTCTCGATGGTCAGCGGCGCCGAGCCCTCATAGTGGTTGTTGACGTTGACATACACATTCACGCCCCGGCTGAGCAGGTCCTTCGTCACGCCGGCGATCGCCGACAGCTCGTCATCCTTCGGTGCGACGATACGGTCCCAGACCTTGCCCGTGTGCTTCTCGATACCCTGTCGGTTCGGACCGTGCAGTCGGATGACGATCGCGTCGTGCTTCGCCAGCTCGTCCCGCCATTTGATGTAGAGCTCCACGATCGACGGCATGTAGTAACCCTGAAGCAGCACGGGGATGATCGAGTGATGTTCGATGAGCTCAAAGAACGGCGCATCGAGCCACTTGGCGTTCCGGAGCTCCACGCCGAACCGGTAACCCTCGGGCAGACCCTCGAGAAACGGGGCGAGCGCCTCGAGGAACGCCTTCTTCGACTTCATCTTCTTCCGGTTGAGATACTCGAACTGGAACATCACGGGGCCGAGCGTGTCGCGCATCGGTTCGAGGACCGTCAGGAAACGATCGACGAGTTCGAGCGAGAGGAAGTGCGGGTTCGGCTCGAGCTCCTGCATCTTCGACTTGCGGTAGTGATGCGTCAGCGTAATGCTGTTCGGCGCCTTGACCGTGAACCGGAACGTGTCCGGAACAGCGGCCCTGTACGACTCGACGTCCGACGCGTTCGGCATCCGCGCCGCGTCACTCTTGAACAGCGACCAGAACCACTGATCGATCTCGACGGTACCGAACTTCTGGGCGTACTCCGACAAGAAGTCGATACCCTCCGGCGCGGAGTAGACCAGGCCGGTCCATGAACGGTACTTCCAGCTGGAGGTTCCGATCCTCAGCTCAGCCATCGGTCTCCTCGTCCTCGTCGCTCTCGTCGCCCTCGGACACCCTGGGTGTATCGCCTGTCGGTGCCGGGGCTTCCGACAAAGGGAATACCTGCCTGCGACGCCACTTGCCTTCCTCGTGTGTCATCAGCGCGACCTCGCGGGCCTGGACCTCGATGATGTGCTCACTCATGAGCGCCTCGACCTCTTCACATATTCGCGCGAGCTCCGCGGGGTCCTCAGCGTGCGCGATCGTCAGGTGTGGGTCGGGGCTCTTCACGGCCCCACCGTAGGGCGGGTGCTCCGGGTACCGTTCCCGCGTCACGTCGGTGAGGTGGTCAAGAGGCTCTCTCGGCTCCGGCACGAGGAAAAGCACGTCTGAGAATTGACCAAGCCGGGGAAGCGTGAACGTGAAGCGAGGGATCTTCGAGTAGAGCTCCCACAGGTCAGCCAGGAGCTCCTCGGTGATCTCCTCAACATCGACGAAGGGAAAGAGCACCGTGATGTGCGCGGGCATCCCGAGCGGAGCCACCGGGTCGTACCTCCGGCGGAACGGACCGACCAGGTCCTCTGCCTCCGGGACTTCGATGACCAGCGCCGATGTGCCCCTCCCTCGCAGTCCCGGGGCCCCAGCCGTCCGCGCGTTCTCTGTCACGCGACCTCCGAATCATCCAGCTCCCACTCGTACTCGTACGGTTCGAGACACCCGAACCCTGCGTCTATGAGTGATTGCAGGGCTGATTCGTTGAAGATGGGCATCAGGTCGGCCCGGTAGTGAAGGCCGAAGTAGCGCTGGGCCATGGTGATGAAACCGCGCTCCGCGATGCCGCTGACCGTCCTCTCCGCCTCTTCGTCACCGTGGACGCGGCGGACGACCTTCTCGATGGTCGCCACGCGCTCGGCCGAGGCCTCGATCTCCGCGTGGTTGTACTTCGCGTCGAAGGCGGCTCTGAGTTCGTCGTCCGGGAGCTCGGTGTACCGCTCATTGTGAACGAAGACCGACGGCGGCAGCTTCCGCCGGGGCTCAGGCCGCGTCTTCGGATACCCGAGGCTCAGAAGCACGACCGGAAAGACACCCTCGGGCATGTCGAGCATCTCGCGAAGCTCCGTGAAGCTCGACATGATGCTCCCAACGTAGACCGACCCGAGGCCCAGTGCGTCGGCCGCCGTGCAGATGTTCTGCGCCGCGATGATGGCATCCTGAAACGCGATCCAGAAGGACATGAACGCGTTGCGCGCCGAGAATGGAGCGCCCTCGAGCTTCGCCCACCGCTCGAGCCGGTGATAGTCGATGCAGAAGACGAGGTCCACCGGTGCGCGGGAGACGAACCGCTGCCCGCCGCACATCTCCGTGAGCCGGTCCTTCGTCTCCTGATCACGCACCGCCACGATGGAGTACGGCTGGAGGTTCCCGCCGGTCGGCGCGTGGGCCGCGGCTCGCATGATGTCGTTAAAGACGTCGTCTGGGATCTCGCGGCTCTCGAAGTCACGGACGCTCGCGCGCTCGAAGAGCAGACGCATCGTGTCGTTCTCGTGTCCCCTGGCGCTGCCGTGTGGACCGTGATGGGACGGCATCTCGTTGATCTTGGCCATGCAACCTCCGGGTGTTGTACGCCGACTGGACAATTAGTCTACGAGCCGTTGCGCTGGTTCGTCGGGTTCGATGTGGACGACGATATCGAGCACGTCACACCCGCACTCGAGCACTCTGGCGATCACCGCCTCTGCGATGTCGTGCCCGTGCTGGATGGATATCGTCGGGTCAACAAGCACATGGACATCGACGGCGACCCGTCCACCGAGCTTCCTGGCACGCATTGCGTGATGAGCGCGCACGCCCGGTGTGTCGGCGATGCACTTGTCGATACGGTTGGTAACCTCCCCGGGCGGCGCGCTGTCGACCAACTCCTCGAGACTCTCGCGCATGATGCTGACGGCAACGACCGCGAGGAAGGCTGCCAGCACGATGGCGACGACGTGGTCGAGGAACGCCCACGCCGGTCCTCCAATGAGCACGCCGGCCAGACCGGCCGCCGCTGCGACAGATGTGAAGGCGTCGGTCCGATGGTGCCACGCGTTGGCGACGAGCGAGGAGTCTCGCTCCCGCACTCCCACGACACGGGTGACGCGGTAGAGAAACTCCTTGAGCGGTATCGATATGAGGGCCATGACAAGCGGCACGGCCGCTCGCACCACGCCGTGCGGCCGGCGAAGCGTCGCGATCGCAGACCATGCGATCCACGCCGCTGCAGCGAACAGCGAGATACCCACGAGCGCCGTGACGAGGGTCGTGACGCGCCTGTGCCCATACTGGTGATTGGCGTCCGCGGGCCTGTCGGCCACGCGAATACCGGCGAGGACCATCACGTCGGTCACAAGATCGGACATGCTGTGGAGTCCGTCAGCCAGGATGATCTGACTGCCGAACAGAATGCCCGATACGATCTTCCCGGCTGCGAGACCCGTGTTGATCGAGAATCCGAGCCATGTCACACCCTGTCTGGTCACCCCGTTCCCCCCGTCGTGCGAGACCTCATGTCCCTCTCGTGTGATTGTGCCCTGCCAGCCAGCGCGATTCAAGCCCAACACTGGGATGAACCGGAGATCCATGATAGAATGATAGAAACTGCGCAACGAACACGTGCTTCCGGAGTGACGCGCCGATGCGCCCGACACGAAGCTGGCCGGTCAGAATGCCCCTGACGCTTCTCACGCTCGTGGTCCTGGCCACATCCGCGAGAGCCGTGTCCCTTCGCGAAGCCTACGAGAGCGCGGGACCCGGCGGCGGATACGACCGGCTCGTCACGCTCCAGACCGGTCATGTCTACACGGGCGGCTTGCTCATCGGTCCAGTCCTCTCCCCACGCGGCTGGGGGCTTGAGGGCGAACCCGGCGAGGACGTCAAGATCGTCGGCAACGGTGCCATCCTCGATCTGCGCGGTGAGCAGATCTGCATCTCCTACTGCGACAACCGTCTCGACATCGAGGACTGCGTCATCCTCCGCGGCAATGTCCGCTTCCGCGGCATCGACACCTTCGACCACTACGAGATACCGACGGGCTCCGTCCGCTACTGCACGTTCTACGGACCGCACGACTACGGCGTGCGTCTCCAGGGCACCGGCTCGGGCGTGACGCTCGAGCGCAACATCGTCGTCGATGCGGTCGCCACCGGACCTGACTTCCTCTATGTCAATGGGTGGTCGAACGACTGGCTACCGACGGGCGGGAGCTTCGCACCGAGCGTTCAGACAGGGCTCTACGGATTCGCGACCATTCGCGATAACTGGACCTATCACTCTGACCATCACGCGAACTCCGACTCGCTCCGGCACTTCGTGTTCCTCTGCGAGTACGGCTGAGTGATCCCGACCGCCTGGCCGGAGGCCGGGCAGTGGCCGAACAACAACATCGTCGGGATCGATCCGCAGCTGTCCGACCCGGACAAGCTCGACTTCACGCTCAAGAGCGGCTCACCGGCCGTGGGGTACGGGTGCCAGACGTTCGCGTCTTTGCCGAACGACGCCGGCGCACAGCGCGACGATCCGCTCACGGTGCGCGACCGGGCCCTCGCCGCGACGCCGGCGTGGCGCACGCGAAGCCTTCTCGAGGTATCCGGCGACATCACGGCCGACACGCTCTGGGACGCCGACACGGTCCGGGTGACCGGCGACGTCACGGTCGTCCACCCGGCGACACTCACCGTCGCCGCTGGTGCCAGCGTCGTCTTCGAGGACCACTACTCGCTGACCGTTCACGGACGCATCCTCGCTGTCGGCACCGCGTGCGACCCGATTCTCTTCACGACAGACGAACCCAACGCGTTCGCACCAGACTCGACGACTGCCGGCTCGTGGGCCGGTATGCGATTCCCGTGGACACGCGCAGCAACGGGCGAGTCCCGGCTCGAATGGTGCACGCTGGAGTACGCGAAGTCGATGGACGGCGACGGTCTCGGGGGTGCCGTCACGCTGGAGGGCTTCTCGAACCTGACAGGGGAAATGTGACTGTCAAGGAGCAGAA
>CAZRAD010000030.1:0-21843 GCA_964597945.1 uncultured bacterium | reverse complement strand
CGAGGTGTTGTCTGCAACCATGGGATGGAGGTCCAGCGCGTCAAGATCCTCGCCGGTCATGGACACGCAGATCAGCCCTCGCCCCTCCTTCGTAATGAAATTGACAGCCTCCGGAGTGATCTTCTCAGCGCCCATGATGAGGTCGCCCTCGTTCTCTCGCGTCTCGTCGTCGACGACGATCACCATCCGACCATCGCGGATGTCCTGGATCGCGCGCTCGACGTTGTGTCCCGTCATGATGTCCCGCTCCGTGTCAGAATCCCAGTTCACGAAGCCGCTCGAGCGTCAGTCCACTTCGAGCAGCACACTCATCGGCCCCGTCCGCCTCTCCCGATTCGGGGCGGGCGGCCCCGCGTACGGGGCTGGCGGCGCCGCGTTCGCTGAGGAGCTTCCTCAGGTGTTTGGCCAGCACGTCTGTCTCAACGTTGACCCTCGTTCCACGCCGGTATTCGCCTGCGCGAGTTGCGGCCAGCGTCTCCGGGATGAAGGCGACCGTGACGCGACGTCCCTCCACGGCTGCCACGGTCAGACTCGTTCCGTCCAGAGCCACCGATCCCTTGGGCACGACCTCCGTCGCGAGAGCCGCGGGAATCTCGAAGGTCATCTCGACGCTCCGTCCCCGATCGCGTCTCTCGAGGACGACGGCGACCGCGTCCACGTGTCCGGTGACGATGTGTCCACCGAGACGGTCACCCAGACGGAGCGCGCGCTCCAGATTGACGCGATCGCCGGACGCGAGCGCCCCGAGCGTCGAGGTCCGCAGCGTCTCGGCGACGACGTCGGCCTCGAAGCGCTCACCATTGTTCGACGTGACCGTGAGGCAGACACCGTTGACACTGATGCTCTCGCCGGCTGCGAGTTCGCGTGCCAGCACCGTTCGGATCGCGAGCTTCGCACCCTCCACCGTGCGGGTCATCGTCCCCACCCGCCCCGCTGTCTCTATCAGCCCTGTGAACACGTTGTCGCGTCCTTGGTCTGAGGAGCCTCTCGGCTCGATGTCTCTCTGTCTCTCTCTCTGGGTTGGTCCTGCGTCGATGCGCCAGGGCGCACCGACGCCATGAGGAGCATGTCGTCACCGACCCGCTCCCAGACGATCGTTTCAAGCCGCGTGTTCCCGCGCAGGTCTCCGAGCGCCGGGACCCCGCCGGCTCCGGACAGCTTCGGCGCAACGAAGACGGCGAGACGCGTGGCGAGCTGCTGGTCGAGCAGCGCCGTCCCAAGCGTCGCCCCCCCCTCGCAGAGGATGTCTGTGATACCCTCGCGCGCCGCTCGTCGCATCATGGCAAGTGCGTCCAGACGTCCATCCCCTGCCGGCGGAAGCCGCCAGACCACCACGCCTCTGCTCTCGAGCGCGGCCGCTCTCGTCGCGAGCGTCTCGTCGTCCAGGCACGCGACGACCGTGTGCTCCACACGTGCGGTCGAGACCAGGCGTCCCTCAACGGGAATCCGAAGTTGTGAGTCCGCCACGATGCGCGCCGGCTGCCGGCTCGCTCGTTCCGTCCGTCTGTCCGTCAGTTCCGGATCGTCGGCGAGCACCGTCTCGATGCCGACGAGAACGGCATCGCTCCCGCCGCGCATCGCGTGCACCCGCAAGCGCGACTGCTCGCTGCTTATCCAGCGGTCATCTGAGCGCGCTGTCGTGATCCGTCCGTCGAGCGTCACCGCCAGCTTCAGCGTCACCAACGGGAGTCCCGTCTCGCGGAACCGAAGGTACGGCGCGTTGAGATGCCGCGCCTCATCTGCCAGGCATCCGATCTCGACGACGACTCCGGCCTCGCGTAGGACCGCGATGCCACGCCCGGCGACATCCGGGTTCGGGTCGTTGATCGGTATGACGACTCGCCTGATGCCGGCACGGAGTATCGTGTCGGTGCACGGCGGAGTGTTTCCCCAGACGCAGCAGGGCTCAAGGGTGACGAACAGATCGGCGCCTCGGGCGTCCTCCCCCGCGTCGGCTATGGCGTTGACCTCTGCATGCGGAGCTCCGTATCTCTCATGATATCCGCGCCCGACGATCTTGCCGTCGCGAACGATCACGGCGCCTACGCGTGGGTTCGGGCTGGTGTGCCCGCGCCCGCGTTCGGCCAGTGAGATAGCCTCGCGCATGAGTTGCACGTCCTGGGTCACGTCGTCCTCCAAAAGAAAACGCCCCGCGATTTCGGGGCGTACGGGAACGAGGCGTCGGCGGCCCCGCTCGCGGTTCCTTCTTCCATCCAGACTCTCACTGTCGGCGCCTGGATTCCACAGGCTCTGCGGGAGGACCCGCTCGCGGACTTTGACCGCCGGTGGGGAATTGCACCCCGCCCCGAAGGAACGACTGTCTGTGTATGAATCTACCACGCATGGGGCCGACTGTCAATGCGCAGTGAATGATAACTCAGAAAGGTCGAGAGGTCGTCTCACAGCCTCTCCCGGCCCCTCCGGAGAGGAGGTGTTTCGGGGCACCCTCAAGAGGCGTCGCTCTCCGTCGGGAAGAGCCCCCGTGCGAACTCCTCGGCGTCGAAGCGCGCTATGTCCTCAAGCCCCTCACCCACGCCTACGAATCGCACCGGGATCGCCAGCTCCCTTGCGATTGCGACAACGATACCGCCGCGCGCGGTCCCGTCGAGCTTGGTGAGCACGATCCCCGACAGGCCGACGGCCTCATCGAAGAGGCGGGCCTGTGAGAGCGCGTTCTGACCCGTATTCGCGTCGACCACGAGGAGTACGTCGTCCGGAGCTCCCGGCACGCGCTTCTCGACGACGCGGCGTATCTTTGCGAGTTCCGCTATCAGGTTCTTCTGGGTATGGAGTCGTCCGGCGGTGTCGATGAGAAGATGATCGGCGCCTCGGGAGACGGCGGCCTCTGCCGCGTCGTACGCTACCGACGCCGGGTCACCACCCTGCTGACCGAAGATGAAGTCGGCGCCCGTCCGCTCGGCCCAGACCTGGAGCTGTTCCCCGGCCGCCGCCCGGAACGTGTCCGCCGCGGCAAGGAGGACACTCTCCCCCTCGCGCCGGAACAACCCCGCGAGTTTCCCAATGGTCGTCGTCTTCCCGGTGCCGTTGACACCGACGACCATGGTCACCCGTGGCCGGTGGCTCTCCTCGGTGCCGGGATCCATGGTCAGACCCGCGCTCACGGATGTCTCTCCCCCAGCAGCGGTCGCGATACCGCCCGTGAAGAGACTCCGTATCTCGCCGGCGAGAAACGCGACGATCGTGTCCGGATCGGTCGTCTCCATGTCACGCGCAGCGTCGCGGAGACGTTCCACGAGATAGAGAGACGTCTCGACTCCCACATCGGCGGCGATCAGCGTCTCCTCGATGCCGGCCAGGGCCTCATCGTCAAGCGCGCGCCCACCATGGAGCGCGCGCTGAATCCCATCGACGATCGCTTCGCGTGTCCTGGACAGACCGCTAAACAGCTTCGTAAGCGATCTCCTCACGATCTACCTCGTTCCCCATTGCGTCCAGTCGGACGGAGACGACCTTCGATACCCCCGACTCCTCCATTGTGACACCGTAGAGCCGGTCCGTGGCCGCCATCGTGACCTTGTTATGCGTGATGATGATGAACTGCGTACGCTCCGAGAACTCCTTGAGCATCTTGATGAAGCGGCGCACGTTCGCGTCGTCGAGTGGCGCGTCGACCTCATCCAGGATGCAGAACGGCGAGGGCTTCACCAGATAGATGGCGAAGAGGAGCGCGATCGCCGTCAGCGCTCGCTCACCGCCCGACAGAAGACTGAGACGGCCGAGCTTCTTCTCGCGCGGACTGGCTACGATCTCGATCGGTGATTCGAGAGGATCGTCAGGATCGAGAAGTCGCAGGTCCGCCTCGCCACCCTCGAACAGGCGCTGGAACATGTTGACGAAGTTCTGCCGAACCAGTTCGAACGTCTCGACGAACATGCGTCTCGCTGCCTTGTTGATCTCGTCGATCGCCTCAATAAGCGAGGCTTTCGACCTCTCCAGATCCTCGAACTGCGCCTCGAGGAACTCGAGCCGCTTGCTCTCCTCGTCGTACTCGTCGAGCGCCAGAAGGTTCACCGGCCCCATGGAGCGCAACCGCGCCTTGAGACGCTCAACCTCCTGTCGCGTGTGGTCCCAGTCGACGGGCTCATCGCTCTCGTCCATCATCAGAGCGACCGAATGGTGACCGGAGCGTCCGTCATCGGTCGCGTCCTCGGGAGCGTCAGTCGCGTCCTCGGGAGCGTCGACGGTCCCCGTCGTCTCAGGCCTCTCATCTGAGGGGTCATCGCGATGAACCGGCGCTGCCTCCTCGGCGATATCGACCGAGTAGTCCTCGAGAATCCTGTCGCGCAACGCCTCGGAGCGGCCTCTGATCTCGGTATCTCGGAGTTCTATCTCGTGCAGCTCGCGCTGTATCGCGTCTCGCTCCTCGCGGACTGTCCGACTTGTCCCCTCGACCTCGTCGAGCTGCGTCCGGAGCCTTCGCGTCTCCTCACGGACTGAATCGCGTCGGTTCTTGAGCTCGCTCATCCGCGTGGTCACACTCTCAAGCCTGCGGCCGTCCTCTTCGAGCTTCGCGGTGAGTTCGGCTATAGCCTCTCCGTGGTCGGTGTTCTCGGCAGTCTTGCGCTCGATGGCGGCCTCCGCAGCGGCCGCACGCTCGGTGAGCTGCGCGTGTTCCGTCTGAACCTGCTTGAGAGTCGCGCCGGCCGATGCGGCCTCGAGCTCGGCCACCCGCTGTGCCTCGATGGCGGCCTCGCGGGCCGTCTCGAGTTCCGTGTAGCGGCGCTGGAGATCCTCAAGCCGCTCACCGATCTCGTCTTCGCCCTTCGACAGCTGAGCGAGGCGGGATGCGAGCGCCTCGATCTCGGTGCGGGCGTCACGCATCCTGATGCCGAGCGCATCACGACGACCGGCGAGCTCATCGACACGGTCACCCGCGCTCGACTTGGCCAGCTCGAGCTCTGTCAGTCTCCGTTTGGCCTCCCAGAGATCGGCTTCGGCCTGCTCGGTCCGCTCCCCGCGCTCCCGGGACTCCACGGTCAGTCGCCCGAGAGCTTCCCGGGCCTCACCTTCCAGCCGTGTTGTGTCGATGAGCAGCTGCTGAAGTCTGCCCACCTCGCGCTCCGCCTCGGCGACTCGCTCCTTGCGGCGCAACAGGCCGGCCTCGGCGTTCCCGCCGCCCCCTCCGGTAATGAGCCCCTCCGCGCTGACTGCCTCACCGGCGTTCGTGACATAGGTCACGCCGCGGTCGGGGTGTCGCCCGGCCATCTCAACGGCCGTGTCGAGGTCGCGGACCACGACGGCTCCCTCGAGCAGCAGCTCCACCATCGGACGGAGCGCCTCCTCACACGTTACGAATGAGGCCGCGCTCCCCAGAACGGCGGGCGACGCGAGGATCGTCTCAGGGATCCGGCGGACGTGTACCATCGAGATCTCGTTGATCGGCACGAATGTCGCGCGCCCGCGCTCATGCGTTCCCAGATGATCGAGCGCTCTGCGCGCGTCCGCCCTGCTGTCCGCAACTACGTACTGCGCCGCGCCGGCCAGCGCCGATTCGACCGCGGCTGCAGCCGTTGGATCAACATCGATGACATCAGCCACCGTTCCTCGGAGTCCCGGTAGGTCATGCGATCGATCGGTCAGGAGTGCGCGGACCCCGGCTGCGAACCCGCCGTAGCCGTCGCGCATCTCCTTGAGCAGGATCAGCTTGTGCTGCGCCGCCTCCAGTTCACCCTCTGCGCGCGTCTTGCCCTCGCGCGACGTGAGGAGAGCCTCGCGCGCCATGTCGAGGTCGCTCTCGGTCGATTTCTCGGCGGCACGCGACTGCTGCGCGGCGCCGGAGAAGCGCTTCTCCTCCTCAAGCGCCTCGAGAATCCTCGATTCCCTGTTCGACAGCTCGCTCCGCGCCTCCGACAGAGCAGACTCTATCTCCGAATGCTCCTCGATCAGGTCATTCAACCGGGTCCGGTAGCTCTCGAGTTCACCCTTGAGACCGGCCGAACTCTCCAGTCCCTCGAGACGCGTCTGCTTGTGACCGGCGAGCGACTTCTTGACATCCCAGTACTCTCGGTCGATACGCTTGAGCGCCGCGCGCTTCTCCGAGAGCCCGGCGTCTCTCTCCTCGGCGGCGGTGCCTGCCCCGGCGAGCGATTCATCGAGCCGATGGATCTGCTCCTTGGCGCGGTCGAGCTCCTCGCGAAGTGCGGTGATCTCCGGAACAAGTTCCTGCACTCGGCGCTGCGCCGCGCGGCTTCGTTCACGCGCAACGAGGAGCCCGTCGGCGAGACCGCGGGCCTCACCGTCGATCGCCGCGACCTCCTCATCCAGACCAGCGAGCGTCTCTTCGTGTGATGTCAGCGCCGCGCGTGCCTCCCGCGTGGCAGAGTCGTCACGATCGAGAAGCTCGCCGAAAGCCGAAATGCGAGATCGAAGGTCGCCTGCGTGCTCGAGCGCCGTGGCCCGCTCGGAGTCCCACTCTCCATAGTCGCGTCTGGCCAGTCCCACCTCGAGACGCGTGAGATCATCGGTGTACCGTCGATGCCGCCTCGCCTGTGCAAGCTGACGCTTGAGCGAGCGTACCTGCTTCTCGACCTCACTGATGATGTCCGCGACACGCTGCATGTCCGCCTCGGTCGCGGCAAGTTTGTTGAGCGTCGAGCGCTTTCGCACCTTGTACTTCATGATCCCGGCGGCCTCTTCGAACATGAACCGCCGGTGGCCCGCGGAGTCAGAGAGGACGGAGTCGACCATCTTGCGCTCGATGAGCGAGTACGTCCTCGTCCCGATGCCCGTATCGAGGAAGAGATCGTTGATATCGCGCAGCCGGCACGGGGTCTTGTTGATCAGGTACTCGCTCTCTCCGGAGCGGTAGACCTTCCGCCCGATCACGACGCTCGAGTAGTCGGTCGGGAGGTAGCCGCCCGAGTTGTCGATGGTGAGGTTCACCTCGGCGCGGCCCAGGCGGCGGCGCTTCTTAGTGCCGTTGAAGACCACGTCGGCCATGCTGGACCCTCTGAGCTCGGACGCGCTCTGCTCGCCAAGAACCCAGCGGATAGCGTCCGCCACGTTCGTTTTTCCGCAACCGTTGGGTCCGACGACGCCGGTGATCCCGGGGCCGAACTCCAGCGTCAGCTTGTGCGCGAACGATTTGAAACCGTAGATCTCGAGCTTGTCGAGGTACACTGCTCCCCCTGGCTCTGTTCGATAGGATCGTTGCTATTGTGGTATGGTGTCCTCGTCCATCCAGCGTTCGGACGTGTCCGGAGGGGCGACCACCGGAAGCTCCGGCTTCCGAAGGCGCTCTATCCAGGCCCCTTCGTAACCGACTTCCTTCATGATGTCAAGCAGTTCTCGCGTATCGTCAAGCGTTCTGAACCCGGCGTCCACCGCGACGCGGTGCCACATGCCGCGTTCCGGAATCTCCACATCCACCACTCTCGAAGGGAATCCTCTTCGCTCCAGCGTGTCGGCATCACGTTCCGCCGCGCTGATGAGCCGGTGTGAGCTCGTGAAGACGACGTATCGTCCCGGCACCGCCTCCGAGACCGCCAGGGCGCGCCAGTCCCGCGTCTGCGCCTCCGGAGTCACTGCCTCCGGAGTCCCTGCCGTCGGCAGCTCCGAGTCGTCGGCCGAGACCGTTGACGAGTCCAGCAGCGCCGGCTCCATGACCGCCTCCGCCTCCGTCTCAGCATCCTCGGGTGTCACCACCGCGACCGGGGCACTGTCGTCGTCGGTCAGAACGGCATCGAGGATTCCCGTTCGCCAGGCCACACCGGCGATGAGAAGAACCACGATGACGGTGATCAGAGCGCCCCACCTGCGTCCGGTCGGCCTCCCCCCGTTGGGGGCGGGATCGTCCGGGGGTTGGGAAGCAGAGTCGGGAACGAACGCCGTGTTCGCCGTGACGAGCGCCGGTCTCCGCGCTACGTCATCAACGGGAACCCCGTCGTCGGGAACCGGTTTGCTCACCACCTCCTCGGCTCCTCCCGTCTCGCCGTCCGCGCTCGCCGCCTCGCTCGGCACCGCTCCATCGACGTCCTCCTCGGCATCCGAGGACGGCACCTCGGGCGTGTGAACCTCCTGGTCGGGCGTATGCGGCGGGGGCGCCTCATCCAGCGGAGCCGGCTCGGGCGCCGAGAGCACGGCCACGAAGCGGACATCACGAAGATCTGCGGTGGATCGCAGGTCGCGAGTGAGTCGCTCCAGGACCGGGAGATCGCGGCCGACGATAACGAGCTGAGAGGATGCGGCAGCCGCGACGGCCGCGTAGGATGCGGGAAGAACGACGAGAACCGTTGCGTCCTCGCGCGCGAGTTTTTCAAGCGTTGTGCGATACGCATCCGCGCCGAGGACCGCCGGAACGGAGATCGGATACGAGCCGGCCGTTACGAGGCGCACGCCGTGCATGAGCGTCCTCCTCGCGACGGTCGAACTCGATACGCCGAAGAGCACGGCGTCCACGAGACCCTCGTCCCCGTCCTCCGGGAGTCCCTTTGCGAAGACGGGCTCCTCGATCGAACCGTCCACGACCGTAACGGGAGTCCCCGTGTCGACAAACCGTTCCGCCAGACCGAGAACGATCCGCGCCGCCAGCGCGGGTCGCTGCGCCGTCACCGCCACAACTCTTCCACGCACGTCGCCCAATGCATCGGCGATCTGTTCGGCCCACGTGTTCGCCGTTTCATCCCCGAAAGGCCGCACGTCCATCGGCTCGTTGGACCCGCCATGGAGATCTTCGATCAACACGGTCACGGCGGCGTGACCGCGTGACACGATCTCGGCAAGTCGCTGGATCGCGTCTCGACGGGGCTCAGTCGCTCCGTTCGCACCGTCAGATGGCGTCATCATCGTTCCTCTCATCGAGAGCCTCGACCAAGGCGTCCAGCAGAGCCTGTTCGTCCTCAACGGATACCGTTCGCATGTCAAGCAGAACCGATTCATCCGCGGTCCGCGCCACCACCGGCCGCTCCCCGGTCCTCAGGCGTGCGGCCAGCTTCGTGGCGGACAATGTCGCGGGGCGGAAGCTGACCGCGAAGCTGGCGATCCCCGCCTCCGGCGCCGTGCCGCCACCCATCAGGGCGACGGTCTCCACGACATCGATTGCGCCGCAAGAGGACAACCGCTCCCCCGCGCGCTCCACGAGCCGCTCCGCCCGAATCCGGACCTCGCTCTTCGGCGCGGCGGCCATGGCCAGAACCGGCACACGATGCAGTGCGACTCCATCGAGGAAGAGCGCGAGCGTGGCCTGGAGTGCGGCGAGCGTCTGCTTGCCCGGACGCAGCGCGCGCATCAGCGGATTGGAGCGCATCCTCGCTATCGCCCCGGAGCTCCCGACGGCGATTCCGCACTGCGGTCCGCCGATGAGCTTGTCGCCGCTGAACGTCGAGATGGCAGCGCCCGCCTGCACGCTCTCCGGTACCGTCTCCTCGTGTGGTATTCCGAGCTGTTCTGAATCGATGAGGGCGCCGCTTCCAAGATCATTGATCACTGGAATGCCGTAGCGGTCCGCAAGCGCTGCCAGCTCGCCGACGCTCACTCGCTCCACGAATCCCTCGATGGAGTAATTGCTCCAATGAGCCTTCATGAAGACGCCGGTTCGTGAGGAGTATGCACGTTCGAAGTCCGCCACGGTCGTTCGATTGGTCGTTCCCACCTCGACCATGCGGGCGCCCGCGCGTCCGAACACCTCCGGCAGGCGGAACGAACCGCCGATCTCGATGAGTTCGCCGCGTGAGACGACCGCATCCCGTCCGGCGGAAAGTGTGTTGAGAGCGAGCAGAACAGCCGCCGCGTTGTTGTTCACGACGAGCGCGTCATCGGCGCCCGTGAGCTCGCAGAGCGAGTCGCGCACAAGCGCATCTCGATGTCCGCGTTCGCCGGTGACAAGATCGAACTCGAGGTTCGAGCTCGCGCCCGCTATTCTCCGCATCGCCTCGATGGCCTCCGGCGCCAGCGGGGACCGTCCCAGGTTGGTGTGAATGAGAATGCCCGATGCATTGATGACCGATACCAGATTCGCCAGACGCAGCCGACGCACCGCGTGCTCGACGAGCTCGAGCATCGCCTCGCGCGAAGCGGGCGCCACCGACCGGCCCGCAGCGATATCCTCCCTCGCTGCATCGAGCGTCCGGCGAACGGCGCGCACGACCAGCGGACGCGGCGCGATGGACTGAAGCCCCTGAGCCTCGATGTGGCGCATTGCGAGGTCCACCGACGGAATCGAGCGGAGCGCGCTCTCTCGCCTGTCTTCTGACGACATAGTGTTTCCCGGTCAGCTGTGGCGTGATTTGCATCACGCCGGAGATTCACAATGGTCCGGAGACGGGTCAGCTTATCCCCGTATCTCCCCACGGGTCAAGTGATTTCGCCCCGCCCGCCCCCACACCGGCTCTCGGTCAGGGAGGCGTCATCGAGCTGGGACGCCGCATTCGCGGACCGACCGCGGCGCCCCGCCTACGGGGCTCCAGCCTTCCCCCTCTCCTCTGCCGCGATGAGCGGATCTCGGCCACTTTCGTTGGCACGTGGATTGCATGAGATAGGCGTAGAGCGTCATCTGAAGCAACAATCACAATGCGGTCACGCCGACAAGGAGGTGCAGGGAAGACAGCTAATGGCGACGCCCGACTCTCATCGGGCTCCGGCTTCGGTCGGAACAGGTGGTACACCCCGGAGATCAGCAGGACGAGCGACAGCAGCCTCGCGGTCTTCGGATTTCGTGTTCAACGACTCAATCCAGGAGCGAACTATGTTCAAGCGCGCAACTGCCATGATCTCGCTGGCTCTCATCGTCCTGAGCCTCACCGCCGTCGCCGGCGCCAGGCTCCGCGAGGCCGATTACACGACGCACGTCCCGCAGCATGGGGCTCGCAGTCCGATCATCCTGTTCTTCGACGACATGGAGGGCGGCGTGAACGGCTGGACCTCGATCGACAACACCACGTCAGCGACGCCGAAGTTCCATCTTGACAGCTACTATGCGTACCAGGGCACCTACTCGTACTGGTGTGGTGAGCTCAACGCCGCGTTCACCGGCGGTGACGGCTACGCAAACGGCTGGGATCAGATGCTCGTCGTTCCCACGACCGACGTCACGGGCGCAACATATCCCGTTCTGACGTTCGCCTACCGCTTCGACTCCGAGGCCGGCTACGATTTCACGTACGTCCAGGCCGAGAGCCTCGGCAGCTACGTCAACCTGAACGCCGGCTACAACGGATCGAGTGCCGGCTGGCAGGACTACGGCGATTACGGCTTCATCATGTCGAGCTATGACAACCCGATCGAGGCTCGCTTCCGCTTCATCGCGGACGGCGCGTACTCGGACGCGGATGGTCTCTACGATTCCGACGGTGGTGCGTTCCACGTCGACAACATCAAGATCTTCGATTTCTACGGCGGCGCGGTCTACTTCTACGACGATGCCGAGGGCGGCGCCCTCTGCACGCCTACGGTCCCGGCATCGGCCGGTGACTACTGGCACCAGATCACGCGTGCATGTCCCGCGTACAGCGATCCAACCTCATGGTGGTGCGGTGACGACGCCGACACAGCGCTCATCCCGCCGGGTCTCGACAACTCGCTGCTCTCGCCGCAGGTGAACATCGCCGGCAGCGCCGTCTGCACGCTCCGCTTCCTGCTTCACGCCGAGGTCCCGACGGTGGACAACGACTACTGGACCGAGGAGGTCACGACCGACGGCGGCGCGAACTGGTACCTCGCCGGCGCGTACTGGGGCGACTTCGAGGGGTGCGACGGGTGGGGCACGGCCGGGATCAACGGCTTCGATCTGACGCCGTACCTGCCGGGTTCTCTGTTCCAGTTCCGTCTGACGTTCTTCACGACCGACAACGGTTGTGGTCCGGGCCTGGCCGGCGGAGCCGGCATCATGCTCGATGACACATGGCTCGAGGACTGGACCGGTTCTCCGGTCGAGGCGACGACGTGGGGTAAGCTCAAGGCCATGTACCGCTAGCTTCGCTGATACACCCGGCCGAACGGCCGGTCATCGGAAGACACGAGGGCAGCGGCGATCGCCGCTGCCCTCCTCTTTGCTACCTGATCCATCTGAGACAATTCGCGGTGTCGCTGCGCGCGAGCCGAATCACCTGCTATCGGGCTTCCTCTCCTCTATGCGTATCTGAGCAGAACGTATCCACTCGCGATCAGCAGACAGATACCGGTGACCGGCACGCCGACCTTTGCGAACTCAGCGAACCTCAGCGGCTCACGCTCCTTCTGTGACATACCCAGCACGGCGATGTTCGCCGCGGCGCCGACGACGGTGGCGTTGCCGCCGAGACATGCTCCGGCTGCGAGCGCCCACCAGAAACCGAAGGCCAGCTCCGGTGCACCGTTCGCGGCGTTGTGGTTGACGACCGTCTGGACGAGCGGTATCAGGACGGTCACTGTGGGTACCGCCGACAGGAACGCTCCGATGAGAGCGGTTGCCCACAGCAGGACGATCATCAGAACGCGCGGATCCGGTGAGAGCGCAAGGAAGTGTTCGGCCAGGAAGCCGACGATGCCGACTCGCTCCAGCGCACCGACCAGGATGAAGAGTCCCATGAAGAAGAAGAGTACGGGCCACTCCACATCGACCAGTACGGTCTCCGGATCGATCCGTGTGATGATGAGCAGAAGGGCGGCTCCGGCCATTGCCACGGTAGCCGGTTGGAGCCCGAGCTGGTGATGGAAGAGGAAGCCTACGAGCACGAGACCGAGGACGCCGAGCGAGCGGGCCAGAAGCGGGCGCTCCTTGATGGCCTGCGACGCGTCGACCCCTTCCATCGTCTTCATCCTGGCGTCATCGGGACGCGCGAAGAAGTCGCCTCCCCCCCAGATGCGCAGATAGACCAGCGCCGCGACGAGAGAGACGAGCGCGAGCGGGCCAAGGTGCACCATGAAGTCGACGAAGGTGATGTGTTCCCCGGTTGCGGGCAGTATCGCGCGACTTCCGATGAGGATGTTCGGGGGGTCCCCTATCATCGTGGCCATGCCACCGATGTTGGCCATCATGATCACCATCACGAGGAAGGGGGTCGCTCTCTTCCCGAGAAGATCCGAGACGAGGAAGATGACGGGGACGATCATCAGAACCGTCGTGACGTTGTCGATGAACGCAGAGGCGACAGCCGTGATCGCGCCGAATCCCGCGAATATGAGGAAGATACGTCCGCGCCCCTGATGTGCGACTCGGAGCGCCATGTAGCGGAAGACGCCGGTCCGCTTGAGGACGGCGACGATCAGCATCATTCCAACCAGAAGCCCGAGCGTGTTGAAGTCGATGAACCCGACCGCTTCCGGCTGAGTGATGTCAAGCCCCGGCAGGAGCAGTACGGCGAGAGCTCCTGCCAGGGCTATGGTTGTTCGGTTGACGCGTTCGGTGACGATGAAGTAGTACGTGACAACGAAGATCGTCGCCACCGCGGTGACCGGATACATGATCGGTTTCCCTGAGACCGCGCGTCGGCCCCTATTCGCCCGTCAGGATATCGCTCTCTTCAAAGGGCGGGGCTTCGCTGCCCATGTTCTCCAGCATCCACTCCGCCGACTCAGCGAGTTCGGAGTCCGGATAGCGTTCCAGCATGCGATTCAGGGCGTTCCTCGCGGCGTCGTAGTTGTTGAGCTCCTCCGCCTGTATGAAGCCGATCATGAACTGCGCTTCGTCGGCATGCTCGCCTTCGGGATAGCTGAATACGAGTTCCGAGTAGTAGCCCATGCGCTCCAGCGGATCATCGGTCTCCTGTGCGAGCGAGAACAGCTCCTCCTCCGAGCGCGTACGCGGCGTGAGGACGTCCTCGTTGATCGTCGTGTTGAGCTCGTCCTTCAGAATCTCAAGCTGGCCGGTGTAGTACTCGCGCGTCGCCGCAGGCCTGAGGCTCTGCTCGATGACGTCGCGAACATCCTCGAGCGGCTTGACGCCCTCCGGGGACAGCTCCTCGATACGAACGATGTGCCATCCGCGGTCCGACCGCAGCGGCTCCGAGATCTCACCCACCGCGCCGTCAAACAGGCTCTCGATGAAGAGGGCCGACATTCCGGACGTCATCAGGGCGTCGCCCCTGTTCAACGTTCTGACGAGTCCGCCTGCCTCGCTTGTGGCGGCGTCCTCGGAGACCTCACGCGCGACCGTGGCGAAATCCTCGCCGGAGAGGATTCTCTGACGCGCGGCCGACGCGCCCTGGCGCGTCGCGCTCATGATGTGTCTGAACTTGATCTGCGCGCGCTGCTGGAACTGCTCCGGGTGTTCTTCGTAGTACGCGACGATGTCGGCCTCCGGCACAACGGTGCCGCCCTCGATCTCGTCACGGTAGTACGCCTGGATCATGGCGCGCCTGGTCACTGCTTCGACCATGTCACGGACCTCGGCGCTGTTCTCGTACCCGGCGCGCTGCGCCGCCTGGAACAGCACCTCTTCCTCTATGACGCGGTCGAGGAACTCGCGCATCCCCTCGGGACCCGCGAACTGCTGTCTCGTGAACGGCGGGAGTTCCGCGAGTTTCGCGCTGAGCTCCGCCTCCGTGATGTTCGTGCCGCCAACACGCGCGACGGTCCGTCCGCCGTCGCTGTCGCCACATCCAGTCGCCAGCAGCATCAGGGCGAGGACGACGACCGCGCAGACTACTCTGGTCTTCCTCAGCATACGAACTCCTGTGCGTCGCCGCCGGGGAACCGGAGTCCCCCGGCGGATCCGTTTCCCTATTCCCTGATCACCCAGACCTTGATCTCGGCCTCGACACCCTTGAACAGCTTGACGGGTACCGGGAAGACGCCGAGCATCTTGATGTGCTCATCCATGACGAGACTCGCGGCATCGAGCTCAACGCCCTGTTCCTCGAGAGCCGTCACGATCTCACGCGGACCGACCGAACCGTACAGCTTGTCGTTCTCGTCCGCCTGAACCCGGACAGTGCAGGAGACGCCGGAGAGCTTCTCCGCCGCCATCTCCGCCTGCCGGATGTCCTTCTTGACCTGTGCGTCCTTGACACGGACCGTGGCCTTGAGCCTCTCCAGATTCCCGGCGTTGGCCGGAAGGGCCTTCCCCTGAGGAATCAGATAGTTGCGCCCGTAGCCGTCCTTCACGGTGACAACGTCACCCTGGGATCCGAGTCTCTGGACATCCTCCATCAGAATGACCTTCATGCTTCAGTTCTCCTTGAGACTGAGTCGTCCAGGGACTCTAGCTGTGCTTGTGATGGCGCCCGATGTACGGAAGCAGTGCGATGTGGCGCGCACGCTTGATGGCCTCCGCAAGCTGTCGCTGATGCCGGCCGCACGTTCCCGTCACGCGGCGCGGGATGATCTTCCCGTGCTCGCTGACGTAGCGCGATAGCCTCTTCTCGTCCTTGTAGTCTATCCGCTCGACCTTGTCCTGGCAGAAGCGGCAGACCTTTCCGTGCCTCTCTCGTCTCGGCATTGGTTCCTCCGTACTGCGCGAGAGCGCGACATCCCCTCGGGGATGCCGCCTACTCCTCCAGGTTGATGGTCATGTGCCTCAGGATCGACTCCTCGAGCCGGTAGGCGGCGCCGAGCGTCTTGATCGACGACGGCTCGCCCTGGAAAGCCAGGAACGCATAGTGGCCATCCGTCTGCTTCTTGATAGGGAACGCAAGCCTGCGCTTGGTCCAGCGATCCCACTTCTCCACGGTTCCGCCCTCTCTCTTCACGAGCTCATCGATCTTGGCCGTCAGTTGTTCGACGGCCGAGTCGTCGAGCGTCGGACTGAAGATGAAGGCGGTCTCGTACGACCTTGCCATTGCTCCAACCTCCTCTCGGTCGGACTTCGACCCCGTCACATGGACGGGGTGAGGAGGCCCGGCACACCGGCCGGGCAACTTCCTCCACAAACACTCGTACTGCTAGTGGAAGTGCACGAGAACCACATCACCGTCCAGGATGATCGAGTCCCGCCCTTCCGTGCGTACGTGTCCCGCGTCTCGGGCCGCATGCATCGAGCCCGCCTCCACGAGATGCTCGTACGTCACAACCTCAGCCTTGATGAACCCCTTCTCCATGTCCGTGTGGATCCGTCCCGCCGCGGCGGCTGCGCCCGTCCCCGCCGGGACCGTCCAGGCCCGTACCTCGGCGCCCTTGATCGTGAAAAAGGTCACGAGGTCGAGCAGCCTGTATCCAGCTCGGACCAGCTTCGTGAGCCCGGGTTCCGAGAGCCCCCAGCCTTCGAGGAACTCATCTCGGTCGCTCTCCTCGAGCGCCGCGAGCTCGTTCTCGAGACTACCGGCCAGCGCAACGACCTTCCACGGAGACTCTCCGGTCACACTCGCGATGCGCTCTACCCACTCGGACTCACGCTCCCCTACGTCGCTCTCACTGATATTCGCGATGTAGAGTGAGTCGAGCGCCGTCAGAAACCGGAACTCACCGAGTAGCTCGCGCTCGCTCGTCGACAGCTCCAGCGCTCGGACCGCGATCCCGCGAGAGAGGGCGTCATGCACAGTTGTCAGAAGCGGTACGAGCTTCCCAGCCTCCTTGTCGCCGCGTCCCGCGTCCTTGCTTCGCTTCGCGAGATTGCGCGACGCCGTGTCCATGTCGGCGAGCACAAGCTCCGCGTTGACGATACCTATATCACGCTCCGGGTCGACATCCCCCTCCACGTGCCCCACGGATGGATCGTCGAAACACCGGATGACGTGGGCCACTGCGTGGACCTCGCGGATGTTGGCGAGGAAGCGGTTTCCAAGCCCCTCGCCATGGCTCGCTCCTCGGACCAGCCCGGCGATATCGACGAACCGGATCGTGGTCGGCGTCAGTTCGTCGGGTTCGAGAATCCTCCCGAGATGCTCGAGCCGCTCGTCGGCGACCGGCACGACTCCGATGTTCGCGTCGATCGTGCAGAACGGGTAGTTGCTGCACGCCGCTTCCGTATGCGCCAGCGCGTTGAAGAGCGTCGATTTCCCGACGTTCGGGAGTCCAATGATCCCGAGCTCGAGTGACATCCGAGCGCTCCTCCCTACGCCTCGCTCTGACAGCGACCAGCCCCCGCATGAAGAGCGGGACTCAGCCCCGCATGAAGAGCGGGGCCAGCACCAGCGAGATGACCGACATCAGCTTGATCAGAATGTTGATCGACGGCCCCACCGTGTCCTTGAGCGGGTCTCCGACCGTATCCCCTACAACGGCGGCCTTGTGGGCGTCCGAGCCCTTGCCGCCGAAATGGCCCTCCTCGATGTACTTCTTGGCGTTGTCCATCGCGCCGCCGGAGTTCGCCGTCTGGATGCCGAGCACGACGCCCGTCACGACCGCGCCGATGAGCAGCCCGGCGAGCGCCTTTTCATCGTAGAGACCGACCACGACCGGGACGACGAGCGCCATGATCCCGGGTTTGATCATGCCCTTGATCGCGCCCCGCGTGCTGATGTCGACACACGTGGCGGAGTCCGGCTGCGCCTCACCCTTGAGGAGTCCGGGGATCTCCCGGAACTGCCGCCGGACCTCGTCGATCATTTTGAATGCGACATCCGAGACCGCCTGGAAGAGCATCGATGAGAACAGGAAGGGCAGCATCCCGCCGACGAGGAGCCCGGCCATGACCTTCGGGTCCGACATGTCGGCGACCTGGATGTTCGCGGATGCCATGTAGGCCGCGAGAAGGCCGATGGCGGCGAACGCCGCCGAACCGATCGCGAAGCCCTTCCCGATGGCGGCCGTCGTGTTGCCGACCGCGTCGAGGTTGTCCGTGATCTCACGGACGTGCGGGTCCAGACCCGCCATCTCCGCGATACCGCCGGCGTTGTCCGCGACCGGACCGTACGAATCAACCGCAACGACCATGCCCGTCGTCGCCAGCATGCCGAATGCGGCCATCGCGATGCCGTACATCCCGGCGAAATGGTGGGCGATGATGATCGAGACGCCGAGCACGAGCACCGGCACCGCCGTGCTCTCCATCCCGACCGCCGTTCCCGTCGTCACGGTGATGGCGGGACCCATCTGGGACGACTCAGCGAGCTTCTTGACGGGGTGGTATCTGCCCGACGTGAAGTACTCGCTCACGAATCCTATGATGACGCCGCTAGCGATACCCGCGAGCGTGGCGTAGAACGGACCCATCACGCCGTAGGTCTTCCCGGCGATCGTGAAGTCAGAGCCCATCGTCCGGATGATGAAGAAGCTCGCAACCGCGGTCAGCCCTGCGGCGACGTAGGTTCCGCCCATGAGCGCCGCCTGCGGGTTCTTTCGACCAACCGCCTTGACGAACAGAATGCCGAGAATCGAGGCGATGATGCCCGCGCTCGCGATGTAGAACGGCAGCGTCATCAGCTGTTCCTTCACCGCTGCGCCCGCAACGAGCGCGGCGGCCAGCGCCATGCTGGCGATGATGGACTCGACGTACGACTCCAGAAGGTCCGCGCCGAGACCGGCGACATCGCCGACGTTGTCGCCAACGTTGTCCGCGATAACGGCCGGATTGCGCGGGTCGTCCTCGGGGATTCCCGCCTCGACCTTGCCGACGAGATCGGCCGCCATATCGGCGCCCTTGGTGAAGAGCCCCCCGCCCGAGCGTGCGAACAGAGCCACGAGACTTGCTCCCATGGCGTACCCGTTGACGATGACCGGCTCCCTGAATATCCAGTAGACGACCGCCAGTCCGAGCAGCGCCATGCTGGCGACGCTCATACCCATGACCGACCCGGCGGAGACGGCGATACCGAGTGCGCCCTTGACGCCTCCGGTGACCGCGGCCTGCGTCGTCCGAGCGTTCGCGCGAGTGGCGATGCTCATTCCGATGTATCCGGCCAGGGCCGATACGATCGCACCGGCGATGAAGGTCACCGATGTCCGCCAGCCGAGCGGGAGGTCCGGATTGCCCGAGAGCATCGGCGCCAGTGCTATCAGAAGCGCCACGACGACTACGAGGATCGAGACGTACGAATACTCGCGCTTGAGGAACGCGCGCGCGCCCTGCTGAATGGCCTCTGAGATCTGAACCATCATCTGGTTGCCCGGGTCGCTCCTGAGAACCTCACGCACGAGCAGAAGCACGAACAGAAGTCCCACACTGCTTGCGACGAGTGGAACACCTATCGCTGTCATGCATCCTCCCTGTCGTCCGAAGACTTCCTGTTGGTCTGGTTCATCGCTGCGCCCATCCCATCCCGTATCACCTGCAACACAGCGGACGCTGCGTCCTTGATCATCCTCTCGGCGGTCTCGAGCTCGTGGTCCTCGAAGGGCTCGAGCACATACTCCGCCTGGTCCTGCGACTCCGGCGACGCATCGACGCCCACCCGGAGTCTGGCGAACGAGTCATCATCGAGAGAGTCGATGATGGAGGCCAGACCGTTGTGGCCGCCGTCGCTGCCCGAGCGTCTGAGCCTCAGGTGTCCCAGCGGGAGATGGACGTCGTCACAGACGACGAGCAGATCATGGAGCCCGGCATCCATCGTCTCGACCACCTGACGCACGGCCCGACCACTCGCGTTCATGTACGTCAGCGGGAGAACCAGTCGCACATCCTTCCCCGCAAACGTACCGGTTCCAGTCACGAAGTCGCCGCGGCCGGCAAGAAGCTCCGTTCCGAGCCCCTCGGCCAGCGCGGCGACCACGCGAAACCCCACATTGTGTCGAGTGTTCGTGTACTTCGCCCCGGGATTCCCGAGGCCCACTACGACTCTCACGATGTCTCTTTGCTCTCCCCGGCATCGGCCTCGCCCGCGGCGCCCTCGTCGCCGGCCTCTTCGCCCTCAGCCGCTTCACCCTCAGCGCCTTCCTCGCCTTCCTCATCGTCGACCTTGAAGATGGTCGGCAGGAGGATATCGACGACCGGACGCTCCGGTGTGTCGAGGAACTCGACGTTCTCATGAACGAGTTCGTTGACGTGAATGGCCCCACCCACGTCGAGCTCACTGACGTCGACCTCGATGTTCATCGGGATGTGCCGCGGCAGACAGCGGACCTCGACCTCGCGCATGGCGTGATCGAGGATGCCACGTCCCTCCTTGACCGCTGCGGACTCGCCCGTGAGCACCACCGGCACACGGATCTGGATCGGCTTGTTCTCTGAGATCCTCTGGAAGTCGACGTGGAGGATCTCGCGCGTGATAGGATCACGCGCCATGTCCCTGATAACCGCGGGTGTCACATCGACGCCGTCGACGCCGAGCTGCACGATCACGTTCCTGCCCGAGGGTGTCGCAAGCGCCGCGCGCAGCTCGGCCGCGCTTATCTGCAGGGAGAGCGTTTCCTCCTGCTCACCGTACACGACGGCCGGGACCTGTCCCTGCTCGCGCGTGTGCTTGGCGCCCTGCTTGCCCGTCGCTGTTCGCGGCCGGGCCGGGAGCTTCACTGTTGCCATGCGTTTCTCTCCGGATTTCGTTCTCTGATTGCTTCGGCGCGTCAGCTCGTCCAACGCGCCCGCCCGCTATACGAAGAGCGAGCTCACCGACTTCTCCCCATGAATCCTGTCGATCCCCTCACCAAGAAGCTCGGCGACCGAGAGAACCTTCACCTTTTCGTTACCGACCCCGGCGAGGTCGAGCGTGTTCGTCACGACGATCTGCTCGATGAGCGAGTTGCTCAGTCGCTCCACCGCTTCATCCGCGAAGACCGCATGGGTCGCGCCCGCCATGATACCGGCGGCGCCGAGATCCATGATCGCCTTCGCCGCCTCGATGAGCGTACTGCCGGTGCTGATTATGTCGTCGATCATGATGACGTATTTCCCCTCGACGTCACCGACGACGTTCATCACCTTGGCCGCGTCCGGCTTCGGACGTCGCTTGTCTACGAATCCCAGGGAGGCGCCCATCCGCTTGGCGAACGCGCGTCCCATCTTGATGCTCCCCGTGTCCGGCACCATCACGACGACGTCGCCCTTGACCGATTGGTCGAAGTAGCGAAGCAGGACGGGCGCCGCGTAGATGTGATCCAGCGGGATGTCGAAGAACCCCTGGATCTGTGGTGCGTGCAGGTCCATCGTCAGCACGCGGTCCGCTCCGGCCTCCGTCAGGAGGTTCGCAACGAGCTTGGCCGTGATAGCCACGCGCGGTCGGTCCTTCCTGTCCTGTCGGGCGTAGCCGAAGTATGGGATGACCGCCGTAATCCGACGGGCCGACGCGCGCTTGAGGGCGTCGCACATGATCAGAAGCTCCAGCAGGTTCTCGGCTGGCGGACCCGTTGGCTGGACGACGAACGCGTCCACGCCGCGCACGTTCTCCGAGATGCTGACCTGGATCTCTCCGTCCTTGAATCGATTGACGACCGCATCGCCAAGCCCGATGTCGAGATAGTCGGCTATCTCAGAAGCAAGAGCCTTGTTCGCATTCCCGCTGAAAAGCCTTAGCTCATCCGCCATCAGCCCTCTCCCGTTCAGCCGTCCCTGGACTCAGACGTCCGCCCCGTTGAAACTCGCACCGCCCCAGGCCGCTTTCTGGCTGGGGCGGGAGGATTCGAACCTCCGATGCGGGATCCAAAGTCCCGTGTCTTGCCACTTGACGACGCCCCAGCTCGCTCTATCCAGCCGTGCATGAAACCGGGGCTCGCTGTCGCGCACCGCGGGCGCGGCACGATTCAGTCCTCGTAGTCCTCAGCGAGCACCAGTTCTCGTTCCGGAATGCTCTGTTGGTGCTCCATGTGGCCCTTCTCCGCGAGTTCCAGCTGTCGCGTGTATTCCTCGAGGACAGCCTTCTCGATCATGTCGCGCGTCTCGTTGTTGATCGGGTGCGCGATGTCTCTGAACTCCCCGTCCTTCCGCCGACGACTCGGCATCGCGACGAAGAGGTCCGAGTTTCCCTCGATGACTTTCAGACCGCGCACTACGAACGCGTCGTCGAACGTGATGCTGACGAACGCCTTCAGCCGGTCCTCCGTACGCAGTGTCAGACGGACCTCAGTGATCTGCATGCGTCTCACCGCCCTTTGCCTGGAAAA
>CAZRAD010000029.1:0-22031 GCA_964597945.1 uncultured bacterium | reverse complement strand
GAGGCCGAGAGCGCCGCGGTCGAGCTCGAACAGATCGTCTGGGCGATACGCGACGGGCGCGGCGTCACGAAGGGCTCGCGGGTCGATGAGGAGTGGGAGGCCGTGCAGTCGGCGACGTCCGAGGTGCGCAGGCTCACGTCGCGCATCAGCCCCGCGGTCACGACGCTCCAGGGTTCGAACGCCACATTCATCGGTCTGATGCGCGCCGTCGACGGCATGTCTCGCCAGGTCGAGCTGATCGAGTCGCTCGAGGAGGACGCGCGCCGCATGAAGCGTCTGCCCTGGGAGGCGATGCGAACCGATATCGCCGTCGTCGAACCTCTCAAGGTCGACGTGATCATACCGGCCGAGGCCGACGGGAGCTACCCTCAGGCCGCGCTCGATGAGATCAAGACGCTCCTTCAGCCGGTCGTGGAGTCGAATCGGCTTCTGGCCGAGCGGGCCATCGAGTATGCGACGACCCAGGTTGCGATGCACGAGGACCGCATCATCTCGACCTATCGCTCCGTGGTCGGATACGCGGATGCCGCCACGGACCGCGACCGCGAGAGCGCGCGTGAGCAGGTCGATGTTCTGCTTCGCACGAACATGCAGCTTCAGACCGCGCTCGTCTCGGCGCGTTCGGCGCGCGAGTGGTACGCCATCGGCAGGTCACATCAGATGAGCGGATACTGCTCGGAGAACGAAGCGCTCATCGCGTACAAGAACGTATGGCTTCATGCACTCAACGCGGGCGCCGCCGCACAGCGCGCGCTCCAGGAGGCCGGGGCCTGATGATTCGCGGGGTCTTCTTCGACGCCGGCAATACGATCCTTTTTCCGAACTATGAGATCTATCGACGCATCGTCGCCGAACTCGGTGGCGATGCGTCTCTTGACGATGTCGTCGCCGCCGAGGCGCACGCCCGCGCGGCATTCGACGCCGCCGTATCCCGCTCTCCGGATAAGAACGTCCACGGCTTCTGGCCGGTCTTCTACGAACCGTTCTACAGCCGCCTCGGCCTGTCCGCGAACGCCGTGCGGATGGCGGTCGCGAACACGCGGGCCATCAACGATGTCGATCCCGGTATCTGGAGTGTTCCCGTTGAGGGATTTGATGAGGTCATGGCCGAGCTGGCCGACCGCGACATCGTCACCGGGATCATCTCCAACTCGGACGGACGCCTCGACCGGCGCATGCGCAAGATCGGCATCCGCGACCGGTTCGCGTTCCTCATCGACAGCTGGGACGTTGGTGTGAGCAAGCCGGACGCGCGGATTTTCGATGCGGCGCTCAAGCTCGCTCCGCTCCCGCCGAACGAGGTTCTCTACGTGGGCGATTACTACGAGGTCGATGTCATTGGGGCGCGCGGGGTCGGGATGCATGCCGCGCTCTTCGACCCATATGGGGCGTATGGCGAGACGGACTGTGCTATGATGGCGCGGTTCGCGGACGTGCTCGACATCATCGACGATCTCTCCGCTTGATTCCAGCACCCTCCTCGAACCATCTTACTTGCTGCGACAGTCGCGATTGCTCCCCGAACCATCGGAGAGGTCCATGAGACGATCGTCCTTCATCATCGGCGGCATCGCCGCCACCGCGCTCGCGACACTCGCGGCCGGTCAGGCCATCCCCGGTGTTCCGACACCGCTGGCATGGGCCATCCGCATCATCACGCTCATCTCCGCCATCATCATCCACGAGGTCGCGCACGGGCTCGTCGCGGAGCGGCTGGGTGACCCGACCGCACGAAGCATGGGGCGCCTGACGCTCAACCCCATCCCGCACATTGATCTCTTCGGGAGCATCATCATCCCCGGTTTTCTGCTTATCACGGGCCAGCCGTTCGTCATCGGATGGGCGAAACCGGTCCCGGTCGACATTCGCCGGTTCGAGGACCCGATCAAAGGCTGGGCGATCACCGCGATCGCCGGTCCTCTGTCGAATTTCGCGCAGGTCATCGTCTACGTCCTGCTCTTTCGGTTTGCGGCGACAGCAGGGCTTCCAGCCTGGGTCGAGTTCCTCGCGTTCTCCGGCGCGGGCATCAACCTGTTCCTCGGCATCTTCAATCTGATCCCGATCCCGCCGCTCGACGGTTCGCGGATCGTGGCGGCGTTCATGCCGTTCGAACTCGTCAGGCAGTACCTGTCCATCGAGCGATTCGGGTTCATCATCATCTTCGGTTTTCTATGGCTGGGCGTTCTGGACCCGCTGTTCAACCTCGTATGGAGGCTTCTGCTCGCGCTTCTCTTCTAGCCGGAGGGCCGTCGCACGGTCGCCGGAAACCCGCCGCATCCCCCGGCATCAAAACAACTGCACTCGGGGAGTGCACGGGGGCCCGTGGGGCCATGGAACTGAGTGTGCGCAGCATGCCAAGGTTTCTGCGGGTCCCCACTTACAACTCTCTGAGCGATGACACGGGTTACGGAGGGCAGGCATGGACGCTGGGAAAACTCATATAGCCAGGAAACTGGACATGACCGGCTTCTTCTGCCCCGAACCCGTGGTCCAGACGAGCAACGAGATCGATGAGATCGAGGTGGGTGAGGTTCTGGAGATGCTGGCGGACGACCCCTCGGCTCGATCGGATATGGAGAGCTGGTCGAAGCGGACCGGGCACGAGCTTGTCTCGGTCGATGAGGAGGACGGGATCCTCCGCTTTCTCATCCGCAGAACGACCTAGCTCCACAGGAACGAGTCCGGCGGCCGTGACAAGAGGACGGCGCGGGCGAATCACAGGATTTCAGACGCTGCCCGCTGGGGATAGGGAGCGAGTCGGTTCATTCGGGGGGATGTCCGATCTCGGTCACGACTCATCCTTCGGGCAGCTTCTTCTATTGTGGTACCCTGATGCTCAGATCTCGGATGCACCGTGACCGGGCCATCGCGTAGGCGATCGCCCGGAAACAGCGTGACACCGTCGCTCTGCGCCTCAGGTTCGCTTCCACAGGGGAGGTGATGGAAATGGCTGAGAAGAAACGGATTCTCTACGTCCAGACATCGGGTGTCGATACCCCTGAGCGTACGTACTCGCCGCTGGTGCTGGCACGGACGGCCGCCGCGATGGGGCTCGACGCGACGGTCTACTTTCTCGGCAAGGGAGTGACGGTCGTCAAGACCGGTGAGGCGGACCGCATCCAGATCGGGAGCTTTCCGAAGCTGTCCGAGGTGCTCAAGCAGGCGGTGGACGCCGGCGTGAAGCTGATGGTCTGCGACCAGAGTTCGCAGCTCCTCGGGCTCTCGCGCGGCGACTATATAGATGATGCGGACGTTGTCGGCGCCGCGACGCTCAACGACATCGCGCTCGACGCCGACGCGATTCTGAACTTCTAATACACGGCCGGCCCCGGCCGCGCAACGGTCGGGGCCGCCGGCACACGCGGCCTGTGCCGCGGAGCCGGATTCCCCGAGCGCGACCACGTGTCGGAGGTGACACATGGGTGAACGAGTTACGACAAAGGGGTTCTTCGATTATCAGTCGGGAGCGCCCGTCGACCCGAGGGTCGTCGCTGAGATGCTCCCGTTCTTCACGCAGAGCTACGGCAATCCGTCGTCGCTCCATGCGGCGGGCGATCCTGTGCGTGAGGGGATCGAGCTCGCGCGGAACCGTCTCGCGACACTGATCTCGTGCGACCCTGCCGAACTCATCTTCACCGGCGGCGCCACTGAGGCCAACAACCTGGCGATCAAGGGCGCCGCGATGAAGCTGCGGCGGAAGGGCAAGCACATCATCTCGAGCGTCGTCGAGCATCGCTCGGTTATCACGCCGCTGAAGTTCCTCCAGCGCGAAGGCTTCGAGGTAACGACTCTGCCGGTCGACGCGGACGGGTTCGTCGACCCGGCGGCGGTCGAGGACGCCATCCGCGACGACACCATCCTCATCTCAATAATGATGGCCAACGGCGAGGTGGGCACGATCGAGCCGGTCGGCGAGATCGGCGCGATCGCCCGGAAGCACGATGTGCTCTTCCATACCGACGCCGTCGCCGCGCAGTCGTGGATCCCGATCGACCTCTCGACGCTCCCGTTCGACATGGTGACGCTCTCATCGAACGATATGTACGGACCGAAGGGTGTCGGCGCGCTCTATCTCCGGAAGGGGACTCGCATCGAGGCCGTGCTCCATGGCGGCGGTCAGGAGCGTGGCCTTCGCTCGGGGACCGAGAACGTCCCCGGGATCGTCGGATTCGGGAAGGCCGCCGAGCTCCTCAAGGCGGAGATGCCCGCCGAGGTCGAGCGCGTGAAGGTCTTCCGCGACCGCCTGATCGACGAGCTGTCGAAGATCGACGATACGGCGCTCAACGGCCCGCGCGACCGGAGGCTTCCGAACAACGCCAATATCCGCTTCGCCTACATCGAGGGTGAGGCGCTGCTGCTGATGCTCGACATGGAGGGCGTGATGCTCTCCAGTGGTTCTGCCTGCTCGGCGAAGACGCTCGAGCCGTCGTACGTGCAGCTTGCCATGGGCGTGAAGCACGAGGAGGCGCACGGTTCACTCCAGTTCACGCTCGGCCGCTGGACGACGAGCGAGGAGATCGACCACGTTATCGAGGTCCTGCCCGGCATCGTCGACCGGCTCCGGCAGATGTCGGCGCTCCGGCCCGGGATGGAGTATGACAAGAGCCAGTTCAGCAAGCACGATCACGGCCACGGCGAGGGGGAGTAGGCGCCGCCGTGACGGACCACGAGACAAGCCCGGTTCCATCGAGCCGGGTTTGCTCTTGACCTGTTACTTGGTGGTTTGGTAAAATAGCCAAATAACAAAGAAGGGCTTCTCCTGCGTGAGGTCAGGCATGAACACGGAAGTGAAGGCCAGATACGAACAGCGGGCGGCGGTGCTCAAATCGCTCGCCCACGCGACACGCCTGTTCATCATCGACGAGCTGTCGAAGGGAGAGCGGTGCGTCGCCGAGCTCACCGAGATGGTCGGTGCCGACATGTCGACCGTCTCGAGGCACCTGTCGGTGCTCAAAGGTGCCGGGCTTGTCCGGGATGAGAAGCGTGGCGCGCAGGTCTACTACAGTCTCCGAGTCCCGTGCGTGCTCGGATTCTTCGGGTGCGTTGAGGATGTGATTCGAGCGGACGGTGAGGGAGGTTGCTCATGCTGAGGTCCGGGAACGTCCGAACCGGCACTGCTGCCGGCGTGTCGTTGCTCATCGCCGCGGCCCTTTCCGTGCTCTTCCTGGCGTCATGCTCGGAACCGGCGCAGGAGGTGCAGTCCGACGGCGAGGCTGTCGTGCGTGAGGAACGGGCCGCCGGTGACGTCGTTGCGCGGGAGGAACCGAGCGACGCCGTCGAAGTCGGAGTGGCGGAGCCCAATGCAGCTCTGCCGCGTCTGCTCGACCTCGGCTCCGATTCCTGCGTCCCCTGCAAGATGATGGCGCCGATCCTTGAGGAACTCCGTGGCACATACGAAGGCAGGCTCGAGGTCGTCTTCATTGATGTCTGGAAGGACCGGGGCGCCGGCGAGGAGTACGGAGTCCGCGTCATCCCCACGCAGATCTTCTTCGCGCCCGACGGGAGCGAGCTCTTCCGCCACCAGGGGTTTCTCTCGCGTGAGGACATCCTGGCGAAGTGGTCCGAGTTGGGGTACGAGTTCGACGATGCGAGCGGGGAGGAGTAGATGGGAGACCTCTTCGTTGGGTTGACACGCGCCGTTGACGGCACCCCGGCCATCGCGCTCGCGGCAGCGCTCGCCTGGGGCGTGCTGAGCGTCGTCTTGAGCCCCTGCCATCTCGCGAGCATCCCGCTCATCGTCGGATTCGTGGGTGGCCAGGGGCGCATCACGACGCGCCGGGCATTCACGCTCTCACTGGCCTTCTCGGTCGGCATCCTCGTGACAATCGCTGTCATCGGTGTCATCACGGCGGCGGCAGGGCGCATCGCGGGTGATCTCGGCCGGGTCGGGAACTACGCGGTCGCCGCGGTGTTCTTCATCGTGGGGCTCGTGCTCCTCGACGTTGTTCGAGTTCCATGGAGCGGCCCGGGACAGGTGAATCCGATGGGCAGGGGCGCGCCGGCCGCCTTCCTTCTCGGGCTTGTCTTCGGAATCGCGTTGGGCCCGTGCACCTTCGCATACATGGCGCCGATGCTGGCCGTGGCGCTCGGCGCGGCTGCGGAGCGGCCTGTCTACGGGGCGCTGTTGCTCCTGCTCTACGGTGTCGGTCACTGCTCGGTCATCGTGCTCGCAGGCACCTTCACGGAGATCGTCCAACGCTACATGAACTGGAACGAGCGATCGCGCGCGGCCACGATCCTCAGACGCGTATGCGGTGTGCTCGTCATACTCGGCGGCATCTATCTCGTCTGGGCGGCGGCCTAGGGTGGACCCGGAACTCGCAGGTTGCGCTGCGACATGCCGAGGGCAAGGAAAGAGAACACCGTCATGAACTGGAAGCGCGAAGGACGGATATTTCTCATCATTGCGGCGGTCTTTCTCGCCACATTCTACATGCCGGTCGGGGAGCCGAGGTTCGACAACGCCATCCTCGAGGCGCTCCTGTTGCTTCGATCATACGCGAGAGAGCACGTTCTCCTCTGTCTGATTCCCGCGTTCTTCATCGCCGGGGCCATCTCGGTCTTCGTCAGCAAGAACTCGGTGATGAAGTACCTTGGAGCCGGCGCCCACAAGGCGGTTGCCTACGGTGTCGCATCCGTGTCGGGCTCCATTCTCGCGGTCTGCTCGTGCACGGTGCTTCCGCTTTTCGCCGGGATCTACCGGATGGGGGCGGGACTTGGGCCGGCGACCGCGTTCCTCTACTCGGGTCCGGCCATCAACGTGCTCGCCATCATCCTGACCGCGCGCGTGCTCGGTCCGGAGCTCGGGATCGCCCGCGCTCTGGGCGCGGTGCTCTTCAGCGTCGTCATCGGACTGGGGATGCACCTCTTCTTCCGCGGCGAGGAGCTTGAGAGGGCGAAGGTCGAGGCTGCGATGCCCGATACGCCGGTGGCGCGGCCACTCTGGCAGACGACCACCTACATCGCTCTCATGGTCGGCATCCTCGTCTTCGCCAACTGGGGCGCGCCATCATCAGATCAAGGCCTCTGGTCCATGATCTTCCGGGCGAAGTGGCTCGTGACCTCGGCCTTCGCGCTCGGGTTCGCGGCGGCCCTCGTGCGCTGGTTCCGGATGCCGCTCTTCCGGGTTGCGGCCGCAGCCGTGCCGCCGGCCCTGCTGGCGGCGCTGGTGCCCGAGCATCCGATGCTCTCCTTCGGCGCGGGGATCATCGGGCTCTCGACCATCACGGCCGGGAGGGAAGACGAGACCGGCGAGTGGTTCGGCTCGACGTGGGGATTCGCCAAGCAGATCCTCCCGCTGCTCCTCATCGGCGTGCTCGTCGCGGGGCTCCTGCTCGGTCGGCCGGGACACGAGGGCCTCATCCCATCGGTGTGGGTGAGCCGCGCGGTCGGGGGGAACTCGCTCTGGTCCAACCTCTTTGCGTCGATCGCCGGTGCGTTCATGTACTTCGCAACACTGACCGAAGTCCCGATCCTGCAGGGGCTGCTCGGCAACGGAATGGGGAAGGGTCCGGCGCTGGCGCTGCTGCTGGCCGGTCCGGCGCTGTCGCTCCCGAACATGCTCGTCATCAGAAGCGTGATGGGAACGAAGAAGACGGCGGTGTACGTGTCGCTCGTTGTTGTGATGGCGACCGTGAGCGGCATCATCTATGGGGCGCTGTTCTAGAATGCGGCAGACGCGGACGCGGGCCGCGAGGCCCGCGTTCTCGCAAGACCACGCATCATCCAACAGAAGGAGCGCGGCATGAAGATCCAGATCCTGGGAACCGGTTGCCCGAAGTGCGAGGCGCTCGCCGAGAACGTCGAGGCGGCCGCGAAGGAGCTCGGGCTCGAGTACGAGATGGAGAAGGTGACGGAGTTGAGCGAGATCATGACCTTCGGCGTCATGATGACGCCGGGACTCGTCGTGGACGGCGAGGTGAAGATCGTTGGAAAGGTCCCGTCCATGCCCGAGATCAAGGAGATGCTCCGGGGATGAGAACCCGCCTGGTCCTTGCCCTGACGGTTGCTGCGGCCAGTTCTGCCGCAGCCTTCGCGCCGCCTTCGGATATCACCTCGGGGGCGGCTGATTCACTCGCCTCTCAGGTCAGCGTTCAGGAAGAACCACTCGACGACGGTGTGACGGTGTACTACTTCCACCACACCATCAGGTGCGTCACCTGCGTGGCCGCGGAGGCGCTGGCGGACACGCTCGTGCACACGACGTTCGCGTCTGAGGTCGATGCCGGTGAACTCGCGTGGGCTACGATCAATCTCGATGAGGCGGGGAACGAGCAGCTTGCAGACGCATACGAGACAGGCTTGTTCGGGCTCATCGTCTCGGTCCGCGCAGGCGGCGAGGAGTTCTACTGGCGGGAGCTCAAGAGCATCGAGGACCTGACCGAGTACCCCGATCTCTACAACGAATACGTTCGGGGAGAGATCCGGTACGCGCTCGCGGAGTTCGAGAGCCGGGTTATCGGCGCGCGTGGAAAGAAGGAGGAAGACCACGATGAGAATGCTGGCAGAGTTCTTCCCTGAGTTCACGGAGCGTCTGGATGGGCTGGACGCGCTCTATGCCGACCGGCGGACGATCGACGAGAAGACATACCAGTTCATCTGCTTTGCGCTATCCATCAAGGCTCGCTCCGAGCCGTGCGTTCGCAAGCACTTCAAGGGAGCTCTCGAAGCGGGAGCCACCGTCAAGGAGCTCGCCTACATTCTGGCTCTGGTGATGCGTGAGGCGGCGGGTGCCGACGACTGCTGGACGCACGACGTGATCGGGGACTGGAAGGAGATCCTTGCGGGCAACATCGACTGCGGGTGCTCGAAGTGAATCCCGGGACTCACGGCGGGTCTTGTGTGAGACAGCGCATTCTGATCCTCTGTACCGGCAACTCGTGCCGAAGCCAGATGGCGGAGGGGTGGATACGGCACCTGCGGGGCGACGAGTTCGAACCGTTCTCGGCGGGTGTCGCACCGTCGCTTATCGACCTGCGCGCCGTCGCGGCCATGGCGGAGGCCGGGGTCGACATAGGCTGGCAGCGCTCGAAGTCGGTGAATGAGTTTCTCGGACAGAAGTTCGACTGGGTCGTGACGGTCTGCGACAGCGCGCGCGAGCAGTGTCCGTTCTTTCCAGGGGAGACCACCCGCGTGCACGTCGGGTTCGATGACCCGCCGCACCTCGCCGCGGTCGCCGCGACCGACGACGAAGCGATGGAGCACTACCGGCGCGTTCGGGATGAGATTCGGGTGTTCGTCGAGGCGATGCCGGAATCGTTGAGAGGTGAGGGGCGGGACTAGTCCGCCTGGTCGATCTCGCCGGCCTTCGTCAGCGCGACCTTCGTGAGGATGGGACCGATGATCTCGAAGATGATCGAGGTCGCGGTGATGACCGTGATGATGGCCGCTCCGATGGCGAGCGGGCTGTAGACGATTGGAGCGACACCCGGGTGCGCGTCCGCAAAGCTCGCTATCGCATGCGCGATCCGCGGCTCGGCCGCCAGGGCGCCGAACTCCTGCTGCACGATGAGTGACAGGCCGATGGCCACACCGGCCTGTGACAGAATCCCCAGTCCAACCCACTTTCTGATCTTCAGCTCCGCCTTTCCGAGCCGCGCGCCGAGACGCGATCCACCGATGAGGCCTGCCGAACGCGCCAGAACGTATGCGATGCCGATGACCCCGAGCTTCGGGAGCTCGGAGATCTTGAGGTGCGCGCCGGCGATGCAGAAGAACAGGATGAACAGAAGCGGCATGATGTCGCGCAGCGGCTCGGTCACGCGATGCACGAGCGCCTCGCGCCGTGTGTTCACGAGCACGAATCCGACCGCCATGTTCGTGAGGATGAGCGAGAGTCCGAAGTGGGCAGAGAGCCCGACGCCGACGAGGACGACGCCGAACGTCATGATGAGCGTGTCACGCGCCGTCTTGAGATTGCGCACGAGCAGACAGTAGACGAATCCGAGGACCGTGCCGAGCACGAGGCTCCCCACGATCTCGAGCGACGGCTCCCGCATGCCCTCGAGGAAGCCGACCGCGGCGCTTCCGTCCGTGATGAGCTGACCGACGAGGAGCATCTTCGCGAGCGCGGCGGCGAACCCGAAGATCAGAATGGCGAGGCCGTCGTCGAATCCCACGACCGCGTAGAGCGCCTTCGTGAGTGTGCCCTTCGCCCTGTACTCCTGGATGACCGCGACCGTCCCCGCCGGTGCACTCGCGGGGGCGATGGCTCCGAAGAGCAGGGCGACCGGCCAGCTTCTCGTGATGAAGAACACGACCGTCATGACGATGAGGAACGCGCCGAACGACTCCGCGAGGATGATGGCGGCGACCCCGCCACCGATCTCCTTGAGTGAGCGCATGCTGAGCTCGGACCCGATACTGAAGGCCACGAACCCCAGCGCGATCTCCGTGATGAACGAGAGGCTCGCGAGATTCCCTTCGTGGAAGAGTCCGAGCAGAGACGGTCCAAGGAGGACGCCGAGCACCATGAACCCGATGAGCGACGGGAGGCGCGCGAGCCGCGCGGCCCTTCCGAGGAAGTACCCGATGACCAGAACGATGCCGACGAGAAGCAGCGGCTCTGTGCGGAACAGCTCCTGCATGAAGAACGACCTCCGGGCTATGTCGTGAGCGAGCCGCCGCTGTAGAAGATGTCCTGGACCGCGAGCAGGACCTTGTCCGAATCCTTGAGCGGGCCTGTGATCTGTTCGAGCCGTCGGATCATCTCGTTCGTCATGCGCCGGTCGACGAGCGAGAGGATGATCTTGCTGAACGGCCGCTGCTTATCCGACCACAGTCCGGCGAAGAGCGGCATCTTGGCGAGATAGGCCCCGGCGTTCTCCGCCTCGATGACGGCGGTGAAACGCGGTTCCGTACCGCCGAACACCTCGATAATGGCGTGGAAGAGCTCCTCATCCTGAACGAAGATCTGGAAGAGATGGCGTGACGCGTCACGCGGCCCCTCGGTGTCCTCGCGCGAGTGGCGCAGGAAGCTCTCGCCGAGCGCTTCGACGCTCGAAGCGGCGACCAGTTCGTCGACCGCACCGTCGGTCGAGAGAACGCGCGAGATCGCGGAGAGGAGCTTGATGTGCGCGGTCGAGCCGTCCGCCGGCCCGATGATGAAGACGATCAGGCGCACGGGCTTTCCGTCGGTCGAATCGAAATCCACTCCGCCGGGTACGCTGGCAAGACCGACCACGAACTCGCTGACTCCCTCGATGCGGCAGTGGGGGATGGCAATCCCCTTCCCGAACCCCGTCGTCCCGACCTCTTCCCGTTTGGCGAGGGCATCGGCGATCGTCGCTGCGTCAGTGCCGGCAAGTGCGGGAGACTGCGCGGCGAGCTTCGCTACCGCCTCAAGCGCGGACCGCTTGTCCGGCAGGACGAGACCCGTCGCCACGCACTCCCTCTTGAGTACTTCCATGAGTTTCATCGTGTTCTCCTGGCTGCCGGTGTGTGGCTCGCTCCGACGACACTATTCCTGCCGGAGGTGTGAGTCAATGGGGATGGGCGCAGGCGTTCGCAGGAGACTGAGTCGGCTTCACGGTGTGAGGAGCAACTTCGAGGCCGCCGGGGATAGTGAAGGGCCCCGTCGGCTGACGGGGCCCTTCGCCGTTTTCGGCAGTGCTTCGATGGTGGCCTGCTAGCGGAGCACCGGCAATCTGAGTACCGAGGCTCGCTCTCCGTCGTGGTAGACCGTCTGGTTCACGGGCACGAACTTCTCCGCGAGCTCCGACGCCTCTCCGGTGTTCGGGTTGCGCGTGTACTTCGGGAAGTTGCTGCTGCTGACCTCCAGGCGCAGTCGGTGTCCCGCCGGAACCCGGATGGCCGTGGCTCCCATGTCGATCGTGAAGGCGTAGACCTTGCCCGGTACCATCGGCGCGTTCTCGTCCGCCTCCGGCACGTCGGGGTTGCGCTTGATGCCCTCCGTGACGATGCGCGCGTACCCGTCCGGTCGCACGATGACGAGCTTCGTCGTGAAATCCGTCGACCTCCCCTCGGTCGCCGCGTAGATAGTCGCCTCGATGTGGCCTACGATGTCGAGGTCCGACTCCATGGGAGCGGACGTGTAGCAGAGGACGTCCTCGCGATCCTCGATCTCGCGCTGGTCACGCGGACCAAGCCTGTCCGGAAAGAAGTGCATGTTCGCGCCGCCGTGTGTCGGCACGGGGTCCATCGGTTCGTAGACGAACCTGTCGTGGCCGGGCGTTGCGGCGTCGGTCTCGAGCAACATTCCATCCCCGTCGCGCGTGTTGGCGGAGCCTCCGCTCTCGAGCCACCAGGTGGTCTCGTCGGCCGCCGGAGGCCACTCGTCCAGCTCCCGCCACTCGTTCGCCCCCATAAGGAAGACCCGGACGGGCGGCTCCTGGTCGACGCCCGTGGGAATGCCGCGCAGGTACCGGTGGAACCACATGATGGACATCTCGATGAGCTTGCGTCCTCCGAGCGTCGACTCGGGGCCGAAGTCATCGTCCCCCACGACGCTCACGGTGTCCCACTGCATGTCATGGGCGAGCGGGGTCACGATCAGCTTCTGGAACGGCGCCGAGTCACCCTGAGCGTCCCGGATGCCCTCGTAGACCTCCAGCGTCGAGGTGGCCAGAAAGTCGTTCCAGCCGACGACGTGCATGATCGGTATCTCGACATTGCCGTACCTCCCGGCCGTCGATTCGCTGCCCTCGAGGCCGCCCTCTTCCTCCTCGAAGTACGCGGCCCATGCCGGGCTCTCGATGCCTGCGAGCTCCGGGATGCGGCTCACGGGTGTGAGCGGGAAGATCTCGTCGTAATCGATCTCATTCCTGTCCCCGTGGATCTGCCTCGACAGCGTCCACGGGAGCGCCAGCATCAGGTGCATCACGCCGCCCGGGGCGCCCATCGTATCCGGGTTTCCCCACCCCGAGATATTGACCACGGTCTTGAGAGCCGGGTGCTTCTCGGTGGCGAGGAGAAGCGCGGCGTACGAGAGGTAGGAGGATCCCCACATGCCGATGTTGCCGTCACACCACGGCTGCTCGACGATCCAGTCCAGGGAGGCGAGTCCGTCACCTCGCTCGTTGGCGAACGGCTGGAACTCTCCCTCCGAAGCGACCTGCCCGCGCATGTCCTGGATGACGACCGCGTAGCCTCCGTGCGTGGCCAGGGCCTGGCCGAACCAGTCGAACTGGTCCTTCACGTACGGGGTCCTCACGAACACCACGGGGAGAGGGTCCTCGCCGGCCGGTCTGTAGACGTCCGTCATGAGCAGCGCGCCGTCCGGCATCGGGACCTTGAGGTCGCGTTCGACGACGAGCTCCTGCGCGGCCGCCGACGCCGAGCACAGCACGACAAGCCCCGCGGTGATGACCGAGGCCACTCCGTTGCGGATGTCCCATCTGATTCTCACGTCCGATCCTCCTTCTTGTCAGCGGATTCCGATCGGGGGCTCTCGTCCAGCCCCCTGGAGCGCACTATCGCCGACACGCTCTCATCGATCCAGTCCAGGGTCGCCTGGAGACGTCGCAGTCCGAACTGCAGCGTGATGGCGGGGTAGAGGTGGTCGTCCGGGACCGCGTTCGGGTAGTCGGGGAACTCCTTCTGGAACTCCGCGTCGATCGCGCGAAGCGCCTCGAGGCGGTGGCGGAAGTGCTCTCTCAACGACCGGAGGAACTTCACGGCGTCCCGCGGGTCGTCGAGTTCCTGCAGGAAGAACGTCTGCGCGAGGTACGGGATGCGGAGGTCGCCGATATCCGGTCCGGCCGCGAGCCACGTGAGCAGCTCCTTCCGTCCTCTGGCGGTCCGCTGGTAGACCTTGCGGTCGGGACCTTTCCCGGACGGGACGGTCTTGCGGGTCAGAAGACCTTCCTCTTTGAGTCGCCCGAGCGTCGTGTAGATCTGACTCTGCTCGGCGTCCCAGAAGTGGGAGAGCGACTGATCGAAGAGCTTCTTGAGCTCGTATCCGGTGGCCGGCTCGTCGAGCAGGCCAAGGAGTATGTGTGTGAGTGCCATAGGGATACTATATCACAAGTTATATAGATGTCCAAGGAGAAAACGCTCTCCCCGCGCGAAGATCCTCGGTCGGTCGCTTTTCCTCTTGACGGCTGCACGGATGTGCAGTACCCTGTTGCACAGATGTGCAGTATGCTGCGGAAGGGTGGTCAGAGGGGCTCTTCCGGGCATTCAGGAAGGCCATCACGAGTCGAGGTGTCAGGGCCGCGCATTGGGCGTCAAAGGGGAAACGGTCAGCTCGCGCGCTCATTCCTTCCAGAGAGCGCGGCCCGCCTCGGCTTCACAAAAGGAATCAGCATGACGAAGCGACACGATCTCACACCGATGCAGGACCGGATGCTCGATTTCATCGCCGAGACCATCCAGCAGTTCGACCGCTCGCCGACGATGCGCGAGATCGGAGAGGCGCTCGACATCAGTTCCACCAACGGTGTGCGCTACCATCTTTCGGCTCTTGAGGACCGCGGATACATCCGTCGCCGCCGTGGCATCTCCCGTGGCATCGAATGGCTCGAACATCATCTGGGTTCGGGGGAGCGCCACGGTGGAACGGAGATCCCGCTGGTCGGCAGCGTTTCGGCCGGTACTCCGATCCTCGCGGTCGAGAACATTGAGGGAGTGCTTGCGGTCGACGAGATGTTCGCGCGACGCGAGGGTTGTTTCGCGCTCCGCGTCTCGGGTGAGAGCATGCGGGACGCCGGCATCCACAACGGCGACGTCGTGATCGTCAACCCTGAGCCCGATGCGAAGAACGGGGATGTGGTCGTGGCGATGATCGACGACGAGGCCACGGTCAAGGAATTCGAGCGCCGCGGGAGGCACATCCGACTGAAGGCGCACAACCCGGCATACGACGACATCGAGCTGACGGGCAGCGAGGGAGAGGTTCGCGTGCTCGGGAAGGTCGTCGGGTTGATGCGAAAGTTCTAATCACGCCGGTCGATGCGCACGTGGCGCGTTGGCCGGCGTTGTGTGTTGAGAAAACGACTCTGGAGGCGCAGGTGTACGTGGGCAACTTCTCCGGGATGGAAACCGACCCGATGATCCAGGACATCAACGAACCCATCTCAGTTCTCACCAGATTCAGCGGCGGGAAGATGGACCCTCTGAGGTTCAAGTGGAAGAGCCGCGTGTTCGACGTCGAGCGGGTGACGGGGAAGTGGGAGGTGCGCGAGGGACAGTTCAAGTGTCACCACTTCTCGATCGTCACGGCCGAAGAGGACTACTACGAGCTTGTCTACAACACCCGCACGATGGATTGGCTGCTTTCGAAGACCGACCTCGAGGGCTGATGAACCTCGAAGGCTGACAGACAAGGAACCCCTCATGCCGGAACTTCCCGAGATCATATCAAGGGCACGTGAGATGAAGCGCGTCCTTGCTGGAAAAACGATTACCGGTATCGAAGTCATCCAGCCCAAGTGTCTGAATATGAGACCGGCGACGTTCAAGAAGCGGCTCACCGGTGCCGCGGTCCTCGATGTGACGCATCACGGAAAGTGGCTCTTCATCCATACCAGCCAGGGATATCTCCTGCTGAATCTCGGGATGGGCGCCGACGTTCTTCTGACGACCCGTAAGAGGCTCCCGGAGAAATATCAGTTCATCTTCGATCTTGATGACGGGAAGTGCATGAGCGTGCGCTTCTGGTGGTTCGGGTACGTCCACTACGCGCCCGAGGGGAAGCTCGGCAAGCACGAGATGACCGCGAAGCTCGGTCCGGACGCGCTCGAGATCTCGCGGGAGGAGTTCCGCGAGATGGTCCGCGGTCGTCGGGGCGGCGCGAAGATGTTCCTGCTCAATCAGGAGAACATCGCCGGCATCGGGAACGCGTACGTCCAGGACATTCTCTTTCTCGCCGGGCTCCACCCGTCGACGACGCTCGACCGGCTCAAGGACGATGAGATCGACCGGCTCTGGCAGGCCATCCGCGACGGGCTTCTGCCCGCCGCGAAGAAGGGCGGCTCCTGGTACGAGAAGACGCTCCGCGGCAAGCCGGGCGGATTTCTCTACGAGGATCTGCTCGTCGGCTACCGCGAGGGCAAGCCGTGTCCGACCTGCGGGACGGATGTGGTGAAGCTCCGGACGGGAAGCACGCAGAGCTTCATCTGCCCGAGCTGTCAGAGGAAGAAGCGTGCGGCCGTTCGCAAGCGAACGGCTAAGCGCAGCCGGGCGGCTGCGCAGGCGGATGCGGTGAAGAAGGCTGCAGGGAAACGGAGGAGCACATGAAAGCGATCCTTTGTATCGGACTGATCATTCTCGGGATGGTCGCAACGGAGGGCGTTGTTGTCGATGAGTACGATGGCGGAGAAGATGTCTTCGATTATTCGTACGAGGTGGCGGAGGAGGAGCCGCCGCTCGATGTCGACGAGAATGATGCCCTGGTGTGTCGTGAGGAAGAGGAGCTGACTGCACAAGCGGCTTCCATGTAGCGCTGGATCAAGGGGACGCAGCCGGCTGCGCAGCATTGGATACAGGAGAGGGTGTAGAACGTGCTTGCTCGAGGATCTCACTATCGGGCCCAGCCGGGGAGGGAGACCCGCTACCAGCGGGTCATCTTCCATATCGACATGGACGCGTTCTTCGCGTCCGTCGAGGTTATGTGTCGTCCGAAGCTTCGCGGGAAGCCGGTCATCGTCTCCGGCAAGCCGACGACCCGGAGCGTGGTCGCCGCGGCATCATACCCGGCCCGCAAGTACGGCATCCGTTCCGGCATGTCGTCGGTCGAGGCGTTCCGTCGCTGCCCGCACGTCATCGCGGTCGAGGGGAAGCCGGGCCAGTACATCCACACGTCGCTTGAACTCCTCCGCATATATAAGGAACAGAGCACGGTCGTCGAACCGTACAGCATCGACGAGGCGTTCGTCGATATGACGGGTACCGACTGCACGTGGGAGAACTGCGAAGAGGTCGCGCGCGCCATCAAGGCGAAGATTCGCGACCAGTTCGGGCCTGACCTGACTGCATCGGTCGGTATCGGCCCGAACAAACTTCTGGCGAAGATGTGTTCGGGGATGAACAAGCCGGACGGGATCACGGTGCTCCGGCCGGGCGAGTTCGGCCGGATGTTCAACGACAAGGCCGTCTCCGAAATGTGGGGTATCGGGGCGAAGACCGAGGTCGCGCTGAACCTCATGGGTGTATCGACCATCGGCGAGCTCGCGAACTTCCCGGTGGCGATGCTCCGCCGCCGCTTCGGCATCATGGGAGAGGTCCTCCATATGATGGCGTGCGGACAGGACGACACGCCGGTCACGCCCTACTACGAGGGGATGCCCATCAAGTCGATGGGCCACGAACACACGCTCTCGGCGGACACCTGGGACATCATGGAGGCGGAGCGCGTGCTTCTGAGACTCTGCGACCAGGTGGCGCGCAGGCTCCGGAAGAAGCAGTACATGGCCAACGTCATCAGCATGCGCCTGCGGTTCGCCGATTTTGAATCGATCGGCCGACAGAAGAAGATCGACTGCTACACGGATGAGGAGCGGACGATCTGGAAGGTCTCGCGCGATCTGCTCCACCGGTACTGGCGGCCCGGGCAGGCCATAAGGCTGGTCGGCGTCAACTGCTCGAACCTCATCCGCGTGCAGGAGTGGCAGCAGATGGACCTCTTTGTGCAGCGCAATGAGGATGAGCATCGGAGGCTGCTGGGAGCTATCGACGCCATCCGCGACAAGTTCGGGGAGCACGCCATCACGCGCGCGCGCCTGGTCTCGCACGACCGGCGGATGTGGTCGAACAACCGGCGGGTCTCGGAGCCGCGGTTCCTCAGGATGGGCGTGGGTAGTGGGAACTCGCTGCCCGGCGGCGGAGGGTCGCGGTCGTGGATGGGAGGGAGCGCCCCGGAAGGCGCGCGGACGTCGCTTATGGCGGGATGGAACGACGCGAAGAAGAACGCCGATGATGTCGCGCTTCCGCCCGGACTCTCGTCGAGTCCGTTCGAGATGCTCAGACACCAGGACGCCGAGGACCGCGTGCGGTCGGGCGGGGACGATTCGTAGGTCCGGAGGTGATGACACATGCAGTACGCGTACGCAGGACAGGGAGACCTCTTCACGGGGCCGGCGCCGGAGCGCAGCACTCGAGTGCCGCGTCCGGTCGGGCGAAGCGGCCGCATCCATATCGGGACCTCCGGGTACAGCTTCGACGACTGGATCGGCCCGTTCTACCCGCGGGGTATTCAGCGGAACAAGATGCTCGATGAGTACGTAAGGCACTTCGGGGTCGTGGAGATCAACTCGAGCTACTACCGGATACCGGGCGCGAACATGTTCGCGAGGATGGAGAGGAAGACGCCGGACGGGTTCGAGTTCATCGTCAAGCTCTACAAAGGAATGACGCACGACATCGAAGACGACCCGGATATGTACACGATGTTCGTGGGCGCCGTTGAGCCGCTCAAGCGCGCGGGGAAGTTCGGCGGATACCTCGCGCAGTTCCCGTGGCGCTTCAGAAAGGGTGACCGGGAGCTGCGTCACATTTCGCTTCTCAAGGAGCGATTGGGGAACGATCCGCTCTTCGTGGAGTTCCGACATGACTCATGGATCGGCAGGGAGACATTCGAATATCTCAGGGAACACGAGGTCGGATACTGCTCGGTCGACGAGCCCGGGCTCAGGGGCCTCGTCCCACCCATCGCTGTCGCGACGACCGACACGGCGTACGTGAGACTCCATGGGCGCAATACGAAGAACTGGTGGGGACGCGGCGGCGACCGGTACGACTACGACTACAATACCGAGGAGCTCAGTGAGTGGGCGGAGAAGCTCGTGAAGCTGGAGACTCGCGCCAAGCGCGTCTACGCATTCTTCAACAACTGCCACGCCGGGCATGCCGCCCGGAATGCCGAGATCATGGTGGATATGCTCGGGTCTGAGCTGATGTAGCGCGTGGCGTGGCCGTGCCCCGCGCCACGCAGCCGCGCGCCGGCGCTTCGTGCCCCGCGCCGGCGATTCGTGCCCCGCGCCGTCGTCCCTCTGGAGAGGAGTCCGTGTGAAGATCGATCTGATGATGCTCGGTCCATGCGGCATCTACTGCGGTTCGTGTGACATCCGCGTTGCGGGTCGTGACGGTGACGTCGAGACGCAGACGCGCATCGCCAACTGGATCGTCGAGCACTGCAGCAAGGAGTGCAATCCAGAACAGATCAGGTGTGGCGGGTGCTGGGGTGCGGTGAAGGATCACTGGAGTCCCGGCTGCAAGATCCTCAAGTGCGCGAGAGCCCGGAACATCAAGCTCTGTTCGAGCTGCGGCGAGTACGAGTCCTGCACGACGCTTCACGGGTTCTACGGTGGGGGCGACTACGAGGGTGCCAAGCGGACGCTCGAGCGCATCCGTGAGGTGGGACTCTCGGAGTGGGTGGCGGAGATGGAAGAGGAACTGACAGCTTGACCATCACAGAGTTTCTCAAAAAGCTCACACTCGACCGCGACTACGACGGGCAGATAGCGCACGTGGAGACCGTGCCGGCGCGCGAGGCGCAGTACGGCGACCTCGCGAAGCCGATCTCGGGCGTCCTGGCGGCTGCGCTGGCGGAGACCGGCGTCGAACGTCTCTACTCGCACCAGGTCGATGCCATCGATGCCATCCGCTCCGGTGAGAACGTCGTTGTTGTCACGGGCACCGCGTCCGGAAAGACGCTCTGCTACGACATCCCCGTCATCGAACGGCTCATCGAGGAGCCGGACGCGAAGGCGCTCTTCCTCTATCCGACCAAGGCGCTTGCGCAGGACCAGCTCAAGGGGCTGCTCCGGCTTGCCGAGCTCGACCCCGAGCTCATGGAGCTCATCCGGACCGGCACGTACGACGGGGACACGTCGCGGCACACGCGACGGAAGCTCCGCGATGAGGCGAACATCATCCTCTCGAACCCGGACATGCTCCATGCCGGGATCCTCCCGTACCATCCGAAATGGAACCGGTTCTTCAAGGACCTCAGATACGTCGTCATCGACGAGATCCACACGTATCGCGGCATCTTCGGTTCGAACGTCGGCAACGTCATCCGGCGTCTTCGGCGCGTGTGCGAGCACTACGGAAGCTCGCCCCAGTTCATCTGCTCGAGCGCGACTATCGCCAATCCGAAGGAGCTCGCCGAGAGCATGACGGGACTCCCCGTGCGTGTCGTCGACAACGACGGCAGCCCACGTGGCAAGAAGTACTTCGTGTTCTGGAACCCGCCATTCCTCGACATCGCGCAGATGGAGCGGCGGAGCACGAACGTCGAGGGTCACACGCTGATGGCGAAGCTCATCGCGGACGGATTCCAGACGATCGCGTTCGGACGCGCCCGCGTTGTGGCCGAGCTCATCTATCGATACGCCAAGGACACGCTGAGACGGATGCGGCCGGAGTACGCTGAGAAGATCAAACCGTACCGTGGCGGGTACCTTCCGACGGAGCGACGGGAGATCGAGAGGAAGCTGTTCTCCGGTGAGCTGATGGGTGTGGCGAGCACCAACGCGCTCGAACTCGGCATCGACGTCGGGAGCCTGGACGCGGCCGTCATCGTCGGTTTCCCGGGGACCATCGCGAGCACATGGCAGCAGGCAGGGAGGGCGGGCCGCGCGTCGGACGAGTCGGTCGCGTTCCTCGTCGGGTACAACGATCCCATCGACCAGTACCTCATGCGGCACGGCGAGTATTTCTTCGAACAGAATCCGGAGAACGCGGTCATCGATCCCGAGAACCGCTACATCCTCTCGAAGCACCTTCGTGCCGCGGCGTTCGAACTCCCGCTGCGCGACGCCGATGCCGAGCTCTTCGGCGAACTGACGGGACCGATCACGGAGATACTCGAGGACCTCGGTGAGCTCTCGGATGTCGAGGGGAGACGCTACTGGTCATCGACGGAGCATCCCGCGCGGCAGGCGGGGCTCCGCACGATCTCGGACGACACGTTCACGATCGTCGACGCCGCGAACGACAACATGGTCATCGGCGCCGTGGACGCCATCAGCGCGCCGGAGCTCGTCTACCCGGAGGCCGTCTACCTCCATGAGGGGGAGACCTACTTCGTCCGCGAGCTCGACACCGAGCAGAAGGTCGCATACGTGGAGAAGCGCGAGGTCGACTACTACACGCAACCGGTGCTCGAGTCGTCGATCCGGATCGTCCGGGCGCGGAGGGAGCGCGAATGGGCGGGCAACCGCGTGTTCTTCGGGGACGCGACGGTGACGTGGCTGACATCCGCATTCAAGAAGATCAAGTTCTACCAGCTCGATTCGATCGGGTGGTGTAATCTCGACCTGGCGCCGCAGCATCTCCAGACCGGTGCGCTCTGGTTCATCCCCGACAAAGACGTGATGGACGAGGTCCGCGCGGCCGGGCTGAACCCGGTTGAGGGGCTGGTCGGGATCCGGAACATCGCCATCTCGGTGCTTCCGCTGTTCTCGATGTGTGACCGCAGGGATATCGGTGGTATAGTAGACAGTAGCAACACGGGCCTCCCGACGATGTTCATCTATGACCGTTTCGAGGGAGGACTGGGGTTCGCGGAGCGCGGATTCAACAGGATCGACGAACTGCTCCGTGGGAGCCTCGAACTCGTGAGCGAATGCAGCTGTGAGGACGGCTGTCCCTCCTGCGTCGGGCTTCCGATCCTGAGGCCCGCGATCCACCAGGACCCGGACACAGGAGGCGCCTGGCCGATCCCCGACAAGGAGTCAGCGCGCCTGCTCCTCACGAAGCTCCTTGCACGCGCCTGACCCGCCGGATCATTCGTACACCTATCGCGAGAGGAACCCGCCATGAACTGGACGACCCACGAGGTCGGCGAGGGCATCACCGTCGAGAGCGCAGTCGTAGGCTTTGCTGAAGCGAACTGCTACATCATCGCGTCGGCCGCCACCGGGGACGCGGCCGTGATCGACCCCGGGACGTCCGACCGTCGGGAACTCGATGCGATCATTCAGGAGATCGAGCGGCTTGGCGTGAACGTCGGAGTGATCCTCAATACGCACGGTCATCCGGACCACATGGAGGGGAACGACATCCTGAAGCGGGCGCTCGAGGCGGACGTCGCCATTCACGAACTCGACGGTCTCAAGCTCACCGACCCG